>DASTYD010000133.1:0-26803 GCA_035765175.1 Gaiellaceae bacterium | reverse complement strand
CCGAGAACGCGCTCGATCTCGACGTCGTGTTCGAGGTCGCGCTCGAGACGGGAGTCGCGGTCGAGATCAACGGCCTCCCGGACCGGCTCGATCTGCGCGACGTACACGTGCGGGCCGCAATCGAGGCGGGCGTCCCCGTCGTGTGCTCGACGGACGCGCACTCGATCCGCGGCCTGGGCAACATGCAGCTCTCGGTCGCGACGGCGCGCCGTGGCTGGGCCACTGCGGCCAACATCCTGAACACGCGCCCACTGTCCGACCTCGCCAGGCGCTAGGGGTCCGGCCGCGGGCCTCCCTCCGTTTTCAGCCTATCCGCGAAACTCGCACATGTCTGTCACGGAAGCGCGGCGGAAGTGGAACTTTCGCTACGCGTTCGCGCCCGGGCCCGTCGTCGCCCACTCGCGGACCTCGTACCAGTGCGTGTCCCGGAGCGCCTCGGCCACCTGCGGGTCGGTGTGCTGCGCGTAGAAGACGTTCTTGTCGAGATCGGCGCAGATGGCCACGGCGCCGAGAGCGAAATCACCGAGCTGGACCAGCGCATCCGCAGGGAGCCTCGCCTCCGCGACCGTGTAGTGCTTGAACTGGAGATCCGGCGCGATCTCGGTCAGCTCAGGCCAATCGGGGCAGGTCCGCGAGCTCATCCCGCCTCGACCTTCTTCCCCTCGTCCGCCAGCGACCACTCGCCCTCGAGGCGCAGCGCGCCGCGCGCCCCGTCCGATGGCTCGACCGTGAAGTGCGTGGCCGCGTCGATCCGGTGGTAGCGCCGCGAGCCCGTGGCGTCCGTGAGCGCGACGCTCACGAGAAACTCGCCCTCGCCAAGCGGCAGATGGGCGATCGCAAAGCGAAGCTGTCTCTCACCCGGGGTCCCGTCCCACCCGAGCTCGGCCAGGTCGCGACTGCTGGCACCCAGCAGCGAGCCGCCGGCGTCGCGCAGCTCGAGCGACAAGATAGGTGACGGCACAATTTGTTCACCGACGAGCTTCAGGACGATCGTAAGTGGCTCTCCGGACACGAACCGCTCGCGTGCAGCGCCATCTGCCCCCGCCACGGCGACCCACTCGATGCGAACCTCGCCGCTCCCCCACTCGCGAAGCGCAACCTCCGCGTCCCCCGCGTGCTCCTCGAGCGCGAGCGCCTGGTGATAGCGCTTGAGCGCGTCCGAAGTCGAGCCCACGTACTCGACATGGCCCTTGCTGAGCAGGATCGCGCGCTCGCACAGGCGCTCGACCGCTGACGCCGAGTGCGAGACGAAGCACACGGTCCCCCCGCGCTGCTTGAAGCCGAGGATCTTGTCGATGCACTTGCGCTGGAAGGCTTCGTCGCCGACCGCAAAGACCTCGTCCAGCAGCAGGATGTCCGCGTCCACGTGCACCGCGATCGCGAACCCGAGCCGCATGTGCATCCCCGACGAGTACGTACGCACCGGGAGGTCGATGAAGCTCTCGAGCTCCGCGAACGAGACGATCTCGTCGAGCCGCTCCCGAACGTAGCGACGCTTGAGCCCGTAGATCGAGCCGCTCAGAAAGATGTTCTCGCGGCCCGTGAAGTCGGGGTGGAAGCCGGCGCCGAGCTCGAGCAGCGAGCCGACCGTGCCGCCGACTGCGACCCGCCCCGTCGTCGGAGCGAAAATGCCCGCGATCAACCGCAGGAGCGTTGTCTTGCCGGAGCCGTTCCGGCCGATGAAGCCGACCGACTCCCCCCGGTCGATTTCGAACGAGACGCCGCGCAGCGCCCAGATCTCCTCTTTGCGCCGCATCTCCGGGCGGAGGAGCGTCTCCTTCAGCGTCAGGTTCCGATGCCTGTTCACGCGGAACCGCCGGCCCACGTTCTGCACGGAAATCTGGCCTGGTTCCATCACGTCGAGGGTACTGAAATGGTCTCTCGAACCAGCTCCGCGAGCCCGCGCACGAAGGCGGGATCGTCGTTCAGCGACTCGATCCGGTCGAGCTCGAGCCCCAGCTCCGCCGCGCGCTCCCGCGCCTCCACGTCGATGTCCCACAGGATTTCGAGATGGTCGCTGACGAAGCCGATCGGGCAGGCGAGCACGCGTGAGACGCCGCGTGCGTGCAGGTCGTCGAGCTCCTCGAGGATGTCCGGCCCGAGCCACGGCTCGCCAGTCGCGCTCGCGCTCTGGAACGCGAACGACCACGACTCGAGGCCCGCGCGTTCCGCGATCAGACGCGACGTCTCCAAGAGCTGGTCGCGGTATGGGTCGCCCGTGTCGAGGATGCGGGCCGGCAAGCTGTGCGCCGTGAAGACGACGTGCGCGCTGGTCCCGCGCACGCGATCGGCGAGCACGTCCAGATACGGCTCGTGCACATGCCAGTTTTCGATGAACCGCAGCCCGGTGCGCCCGCCGAGCGCGTCTTCGAGCCGCTCGCGGTAGCCATCGATCGAGAGCTTCGAGTAGTGCGGCGCGAGGACGAGGCCGACGATCAGGTCGGCGCCGCCCTCAAGCGCCCGCTCGACGGCCTGGGCGATTCTCGGAGTCCAGTGCTTCATCCCGACGTAGACCGGGGACCCGAGCTCGCGTTCGAGCGCCGCACGCGTCCTCTCCGTGACGTCGTCGAGCGGCGAGCGGCCGCCGATCCGCCGGTAGCGTTCCGTGAGCTCCTCGACCGCCTCGTCCGACACCGGCCGGCCCGAGCGGATGTCCTCGAGGTAGGGCCGGATGTCGGCGAGGTCGGAGGGGCTCCCATAGGCCATCAACACGACCGCCGGCCTCATGCGGCGGTCCGTTCGTGGACGAGCTCGACGATCCTCTTGAGGTCCGCCGGATTTGTGTCCGGGAGCACGCCGTGGCCGAGGTTGAAGATGTGGCCCGGGCGCCCGCCGGCGGCGTCCAGAATCCCGGTCGTCGCCGACTCCACCCGCTCGAACGGTCCGAGCAGCAGCGCGGGATCGAGGTTCCCCTGGACGCCGCGATCGCCACCGACCTGCTCCCACCCCTCGTCGAGCCGCATGCGCCAGTCGAGCCCGATCACATCGCCGCCGGCCGCGGCCATCGTCTCGAGCAGGTGCGAGGTCCCGGTTCCGAAGTGGATCCGCGGGACGTCGACCGCACCGAGGATTCGTTTCGAGTAAGGCGCGACGAACTCCTCGTAGTCGCTCCGAGACAATGCGCCGACCCACGAGTCGAAGAGCTGCACCGCGTCGGCGCCCGCCTGGACCGTCGCGCGCAGGTACGCCTCGGAGGTCGCCGCGAGCTTTTCGCAGAGCGCATGCCACACCTCCGGCGAGCCGTACATGCAGCGCTTCGTGACCGAGAACTCCCGGGTCGGCCTGCCCTCGACGAGGTAGCCCGCGACCGTGAACGGCCCCCCGCAGAAGCCGACGAGCGCCAGCTCGGGTGCGAGCTCATCGCGCACGAGCCGCACCGCCTCGAGGATGAACGGCACCGCCTCCTCGGGGACGGGCACTCGCAGCCGCTCGACGTCGGCCATCGTCCGAACGGGCTCCGCGACCACCGGCCCCACGCCTTCGACGAGGTCGACGTCGATCCCCATCCCGATGATCGGGAGCATGATGTCCGCGAACATCACGGCTGCGTCGACACCGTGCGCCCGCACCGGCTCAAGGGTGACCTCAGCGCAGAGCTCGGGCTGTTGGCAGACCTCGAAGAGAGAGTGCCGCTTGCGGATCTGGCGGTAACCGGGCAGCGAGCGCCCCGCCTGGCGCATGAACCAGACGGGCGTCCGCTCGACGGGCTCGAGGCGAGCCGCTCTGACCAACAGGGGTGGCACTACAACTGGGCCGCGAGCTGGTCGTCGATCCGACGGAAGATGAACGACGCGACTGCGAGGGCAGCGATCGCGACGCCGAACGCGTAGACGACGTCGCCCAACTGCGGCCAGACGCCGAAGAAGAGCGGATCGCGAATGGCAGTGACGGTCGGCGCGACCGGATTCCCGTAGTACAGGACGTCCGCCAGCTTCGGGTGGTCCGAAATGCCCGGCATCTCGTTGAAGGGATAGAAGATCGGAGTCAGGATGAACCACGGCAGGAGCACCGTCGCGATCAGGTGTTCGACGTCGCGGAAGATGACCGTCGACGACGCGAGCACGATCGCGAAGCCGGTGACGAGCGCGGTCAGCGGTACGAAGAGCGGGAGCGCGGCCCAGAACGTCGTCCGCGTGTCCGGGATGATCAGCAGGTTCAGCGGCAGCACGATCGCGAGCATCACGAGCATCGTCATGAGGTTCGTCGCGACGACCGAGACGGGGAGCAGCTGGCGCGGCAGGCGCACCTGCTTCACGAGGCTCGCCTGTCCGAGCAGGCTCGAGCACGACATCTGGATCGCGGACTGGAAGAAGACCCAGACGACCAGGCCGGTGAGCAAGAACAGCGGGTAGTGCCCGACCGTGACCGCCCGGACGATGACCGAGAAGATCAGCCAGTATGCAACCATCAGCATGATCGGGTTGATCAGCGTCCACGCGATGCCAAGCGCGGAGCCGCGGTACTTGACGCGCATTTCGCGACGAAACAGGTTCAGGAGCAGCTCGCGGTACCTGAACAGGTCGGTGTAGACGGTCACCGGACCAGTCTACGCCGCCGTATCCTGTGGCCTCATGGCGGAAGGACGTCCCGGAAGACTTCCTAGCCTCGGCCAGGATCACGCGACCGGGCACATGACTTACGTCGAGCACCTGACCGAGGGCGGCAGGCTCTGGCTGCGGACGAAACCGTTCTACGCGCCACCGACCGACGAGCTGACGCTCTGTCTGCGTACATTCGCGCACATCGTCGAGCAACTCGGGCTCGGCCTGCGCGCGCAGGTGCTCGACGTCGGGTGCGGCCCCGGCTGGCTGAGCGAGTTCCTCGCTCGCTGCGGCTACTGGGTGACCGGGATTGACATCTCCGAGGACATGGTCGAGATCGCGAGCGAGCGGATCGCTGGCATCGACCAGCCGATCGGCGAGGGGATCGAGCCGGTCGCAGAGTTTCACGCGATGCCCGTCCAGGAGCTGCCCTGGAGTGATCGCTTCGACGCCGCGATTCTCTACGACACGATGCATCACTTCGACGACGAGGTCGGGACTCTCGAGACGATCCGGAAGACGCTCGTGCCCGGTGGTCGGATCTACATCCGCGAGGGTGCGCGGCCGACGCCCGGTTCCGAGGGCGAGCGCCAGCTGATCGAGGAGATGGAGCTCTACGGGACGCTCGAGTCGCCGTTCGACCCTGCATACCTCGAGGAGGTCGTCGGTCGTGCCGGCTTCACCGATGTGCGGCGGTTCGTCGAGATCGACGAGCTGGTCGAGGTCGGTGACGTCAGCGGCATGTTCAACCGTATGCGTGAGCAGCTCTCCTACCGCGTCGGCCGGAGCACTCCCGAGACGAACATCCTGATCGCGATGAAGCCGCTCGGCGAGGGCGCAGACGCTGGGTTCTCGGCGGAGATCAGCAGCGACGGCTCGTGGCAGCCGAGCGAGGATGGACGCCAGCTCGTGCTCGACGTGCGAATCCGCAACACAGGTGACACTTTCTGGCCGACCGGCCCCTTTGGACACGGTGTCGTCACCGTCGGCCCGTACGTTCCGCTTCCGGACGGAACGCGAGACGAGCTCCCGCGCGTCGCGCTCCCGCGGGCGGTCCCGCCCGGCGAGGACATCGCCCTCGAGATCGCCGTTCCGCGTCAATCGGCCGGTGAGACCGACCAGATCGCGGTCGACTGCGTCCGCGAGGGGATCGCGTGGTTCTCGGACCTCGGCTCGAGCCCGCTCGTCGCGCCGGTCGCGCACTGATCCAGGGCCATGCGGATCGTCATCGACGTCACCCCGCTGAGCCAGCGGAGGACCGGGATCGGCAATCACCTGCGCGGGATGCTTCGCGGAACCCTCGAGGCTTCGGTCGGCAAGCATGAGCTCGTCGCATTCGCCGTCAGTGGGGCGCGAGGAGCGCCGCTGATCAGGCAGGCGCTCGCGGGCCTACCGGTCGAACAAAAGATCGTCGTGGTCGGCCCGTCGTCGCAGACGTGGAGAACCGCGTGGAGCCGACTGGGCGTCCCGAAGGTCGAGCGGCTCGCGGGCAAGCTCGACGTCTTCCACTTTTCTGACTGGATGTTTTCCGCGCAGGCCGGCGGGCTTCGGACGACGACCGTCTACGACCTTTCGCCGCTCCACCACCCGGAGTGGGTCGCGCCCCTCACCCGGCGCATGCACGGCCGCAAGTACGCGAACGCGGCGAAGACGAGTGACCTGATCTTCGCGATCTCGGAGTACACGGCTGCGGACATCGTCGCCACGCTGAAGTACCCGCCGGAACGGATTCCGGTCGCGTACCCGGGAGTCGACGAGCGCTATACGCCCGAGGGCAGGAAGGCCGTGCGAGAGTTGCCGTACATCCTCGCCGTGGCGACGCTCGAGCCGCGCAAGAACCTCTCCACGCTCGTCCAGGCACACGCTCTCGTTCGCGCGCAGCGGCCCGAGCTCGAGCTCGTCGTCGCCGGTGCGCCCGTCCACTGGGCCGAGCAGGAGCTCGTGGGTGAAGGCGTGACCGCGCTCGGGTTCGTCCCCGACGAGCAGCTGCCCGAGCTCTACCGCGGCGCGAGCGTCTTCGCGTACCCGTCGCTGTTCGAGGGCTTCGGGATCCCGGTCGTCGAGGCGATGGCTTGCGGGACTCCCGTCGTCGCCTCGTCGCACCCGTCGCTCGACGAGTCCTGCGGCGACGCGGCTGTGCGCGCGGATCCAAGAAGCGCCGAGGCTCTGGCGGAGGGGATCGAGGAGGCACTTTCCAAGCGCGACGACCTCGTTTCGCGCGGGCTCGAGCACGCGGGTCGCTTTTCATGGCAAGCGTGCGGCCAAGCGTATTTGCACGGATTCCAAACAGCGCTCTGAGACACTTGTGACGTGCTACGCGTTGGTCTCGACACCTCGCCGCTCGCCCTCACCCGGGCCGGGACGGCCCGCTACTTGACGAACATCGTTGACGGCCTCGAAGCCGATCCCGAGATCGAGCTGCGCCAATACGACTGGGGCGGCGACGGTAAGGCGACGCGCGTCGTGCGCGACACCGGGTGGTACCGGTTCACGCTCCCGCGCGCCGCGAAGCGAGACGGCCTCCAGGTGCTGCACTGCCCGACGATGCGGGCTCCGTTCCGCTCGCCGGTGCCGCTCGTGGTGACGATCCACGATGCCGCCGTACTCAGGCACCCTGACGCGTTCAACCGCTGGACTCGCAACTACAGCGCCCGCTCCCTGCCGCGGGTCGTGCGCGCCGCGGACCGCATCGTCACCGGCTCCGAGTTCACGCGCGACGAGCTGGGGCAGCTCCTCGACGTGCCGGAGGGCAAGATCCGGGTCATCCCCTACGGCGTGGGCACGCCGTTCACCGAAGACGGGCCCGCGACGGACGGCGCCTACATCCTCTCCGTCTCGACGCTCGAGCCGCGCAAGAACCTCGCGCGGCTGGTCGAGGGCTTTCGGCGCTCCGACCTCGACGACCTCGAGCTGAGGATCGTCGGGGCCGAGGGCTGGGGCGACGTGAGCGTCGACGGCGATCGGGTGCGCCGGCTCGCGGGAGTCGACGACGAGGAGCTCGCACGTTTGTACCGCGGCGCTGCGGCGGTCGCGTACGTCTCGCTCTACGAAGGCTTCGGGCTGCCCGTGCTCGAGGCGATGGCGTGCGCGCGGCCGGTCGTCGCGCCGGCAGGCCGCCCGTACAGCGAGTTCGCGCACGGGGTCGCGTTCGAGGTCGATCCGCGCGATCCGGACTCGATCGCCGACGGCCTGCGACGCGCCGTTGCCGCGGGGCGCCAAGCCGTGGGCGCGCAGCGCGCGGCCGACTTCAGCTGGGAGCGGGCGGTCCAGGCCCACGTCGACCTCTACCGAGAGCTCGCGGGGTGAAGCCGCTCGTCGTCATCGACGCGGACGTGCTCGGCCGCCGCCGGACCGGTGACGAGACGTACTTCGCCGCGCTGCTCCGTGAGCTCGCCCCCCTGGCGGACCAGGAGCGGCTCGCAGCGGTTACCCGCCGGCCGGACCTCGTGCCCGAGGGCATCGAGCCGGTCACGCTCCCGGCAAGGAGCCAGTCGGTGCGCATGGCGTTCGCGCTGCCGCGCCTGCTCAAGCGCCTCCGGCCGGCGCTGACGCATTTCAACTACGTCATCCCGCCGAGCTACCGGGGCCGCTCGGTGGTCACCGTGCACGACCTCTCGTTCGAGCACATGCCGTGGGTGATGGGCCGTCGTGACCGGCTCCTGTTCCGGAAGTTCGTGCCGGCCTCGGCGCGCCGCGCCGACCGGGTGCTCGCCGTCTCCGAGCACACGAAGAACGACCTCGCCCAGCACTACGGGATTCCCGAGGAGAAGATCGTCGTCACGCCGAACGGCGTTGATCCTGTCTTCCATCCGAAGGGCAGCGTTCCCGAGAGACCGCCGTACGTGCTCTTCGTCGGCGGGATCCAGCCGCGGAAGGATCCGCTGGCCGCGATCGAAGCCCTCGCTCTCCTCGACGGCAACGTCGGCCTCGTCGTCGTCGGCGCGGAGAAGCGCGGCGGAGAAGAGGTGCGCCGCACTGTGCGGCGGCTCGGGCTCGAGCAGCGCGTCGACCTCGCCGGGCACGTCGACCATGCGGAGTTGGCCGCGCTCTATCGTGGCGCTGCGTGTCTCGTCTTTCCGTCCCGATACGAGGGCTTCGGGCTACCTGTGCTCGAGGCGATGGCGTCGGGGACACCGGTCGTCGCGGCTGCCGCGGGAGCCGTGCCGGAGGTGGCCGGTGACGCTGCGATCCTCTTCGAGCCCGGCGATGCGGAAGCGCTCGCGGACGGGGTAAGGCGCGCGCTGGCGGATCGCGAGCGCCTCGTCGCCGCTGGCTTGGAGCGTGCGTCGCAGTTCAGCTGGGCCGAGACGGCCCGCCGAACGCTCGCGGTCTACCGGGAGCTGTTGTGACCGTCGCCGGCGTCGTCGTCACGCACGGGCCGCACCCCGATCTCGACCGCTGTCTCGCCGCACTCGAGCCGCAAGTCGAAGAGCTCGTCGTCGTCGCGAACCCGCCCGCGCCGAAGGTCGACGCGCGCCTGATCGTGAACGCGCAGCCCCTGGGCTTCGCGGCGAATGCGAACCAGGGGATCGCGGCCACGAGCGCGCCGTACGTAATCGTGGCCAACCCCGACACCGAGGCACGGCCGGGAGCGGTCGCGGGGCTTCGGAAGTTCGCCGACGCGCATCCGCGCGCCGGGATCGTCGGGCCGCAACTTCACTTCCCCGATGGGCGCTGGCAGCCCTCCCGCCGCCGGTTCCCGACCGTACGGGGCACGATCGTCCGGCGGACGCCCCTCCGGAAAGCCCTGCGGCCGCAAACGAGACAGGTCGACCACTACTACCTCGACGAGCGCCCCACGAAGCCGGTGCAAGCCGACTGGATGCTCGCAGCATTCCTGCTCCTGCGGCGCTCCATGCTGGACGAGCTCGGCGGCTTCGACCCCGGCTTCCGCCTCTACGGCGAAGACATCGACCTCTGCTACCGCGCCGCGAAAGCCGGCTGGGAACGCTGGTACGTGCCCGAGGCGATCGTCACGCACACGCACGCGGCCGTCACGGACCGCCGCTTCTTCACGCGTCGCACCTGGTGGCACTGGCGGGGCATCGGGCGCTTCGTCCGGAAGCACCCCGAGTGCCTTCGCGCCCTCTAGTCCCGTCCGAGGCCGACTTCGCGTAGGCGCGCCGCAACGTCCGTCAGTTCGGGTGAGTCCGGGTCGACGCCGAGTTCAGCCGCGGCGCTCGCCACGTCACCGACCACGGCACGCTCGACTTGCGCGAGCCCGACCGCTTCCTCCAACGTTGCGACGTAGAGGTCGGCGGCCCGGTCGAGGTCGTGCTCCTTCCGAGCCCAGTCCGCTGCGGCCCTGCCGATTCGCCCGCGGTACTCCCCGTCATCTGCGAGACGCTCCAACGCCTGGACGAGAGCCTCGGTCTCGCGTTCGTCGACCGGAATTTTGACCGCCGCCTCCTCGGGGAGCTCCGAGAACCAGCCCACGTCGCTCACGACGATCGGCTTGCCGAGCGACAGGGCGCGGACGACCATCGCCGACGTCTCGCCCATCGTCGGCGAGCGGAGATTCACGAGCACATCCGAGTCGATGATCAGCTGCCAGAGCGTCTCTTCGGCGAGATAGTCGTGCCGGACGACCGCATCGCCGAGGCCCCTCGCCTCGAGCAGCTCCGTCAGGTCGAACCCTGGCGCCTGGCTTCCCGCGAGGACGAGCTGGGCCTCGGGTCGATGCAGCCGCAGCCGCGCGAAGGCATCAAGCAGCTGGGGAATCCGCTTGGCGGTGTTCATGTGGCCGAAGCAGCCGATCACGACATCCGGAGGCTTGGTCTCGACCTCCGCGGCGGGGACCTGCCAGGCCGGCATCGGGATCCGCCACACCGGGCCCGTGTAGCCGAGCTCTCGCACCCACCCTTCCGCGAAGTGCGAGTGAACGATGATCCCGGTCGCAGGCGCGACGACCCACAACGTCAACGGAAAGTCCGCGGCGCGGTCCTCCCACAGCGGTTGCAGGAGTCCGTCAAGGACGCCGTGGGCGAGCAACCGCCCGACCACGCCCGACTCCTGCTGCATCGCGTCGAGGTAGTCGCCCGGCCGGCCGCGCGCGAGGGTCATCCCCGCGACAAGATGGTGCAGGACGACATCGTGGAGGACGACGAGGCCCGGGCGCTTGCGGAACTCCTCGACGATCCAGTCGTGCGCGTCCGGGTTGTTGCCGATGTGGTAGAGCGCGACGTCGCAACCGCGCGGAGGACGGCGCCGGCGTCGAGCCACCTTGACCTCGATCCGCTGCTCGAGCGCGGGCAGCAGGTGCGCGCTGTAGTCGGCGATCCCGGAAGGGTCCGGCGGCAGCGGCGAGTAGTACGCGACCCTCATGCGCCGAGGAGCCGGTCGATGGTCGTGTCCCAGCTGAGCTCCGCGGCGACGCCCCTGCCGGCCTGGCCCTGGGCGCGAGCCTCGTCGGGATGGGCGCGGAGCCAGGCGAGCGCTTCGGCGACCGCGCCAGGCGTGGGCTCACAGACGAGGCCGGTCCGCCGGTCCTCGACGACCTCGAGCGGGCCGCCCGCATCGCGCGTGGTGACGACGGGCTTTTCGGCCAGAAACGCCTCGAAGGGGACAAAGCCCATGTCTTCGTCGATCGGCGCGTAGAATACGGCCAGGCAGTGCGCGTACTGGTCGGCGAGAGCCTCATCGTCGAGCCGACCGGTGAACGTGACGCGGCCGTCCAGGTGGTGCGCACCCGCGAGCTCCTCGAGACGGCTGCGATCCGGCCCCTCGCCTGCGATCACGACGCGCAGGTTCCCATCGGCGGCTGCCGCCTCGAGCAGGAGGTCGACGCGCTTGGCCCGGTCGAGCCTCCCCACCGAGAGCACGAAGTCGCCGTACTCCTCGCACCGGTACTCGAGCGGCTGGGGCGGTGGCCGCAGCACCTCTGCCTCGAGCCCGACCGACTGCTCGAGCCTCTTCGCGACGTTCTCGGAGATCGCGAACAGCCGATGCGCCTCGGACAGGGTCGCGCGATCTAGCCGGTGCACCGCGCGCCGCGCGGCTCGGTCGAACGCGTGCTCGCCGTACTCGCCGAGCTCGGTGCGATCGAGGTCGTAGGCCTGCCGGAACTGGTGCACGAGCCAGACGACCTTGTTCGGATGGCGAACGGCGTATGAGGGGAACTTCGTCGCGACCACTAGGTCAACGGGGCGGCCCTGCACCTCCTCCAGGTCGAGCAGCCGCCAGACGAGTGACTGGGTCATGACCGAGCTCGCCGGGTACCACTTGAACGGCACCGCTACGAGCTCCGTTTCGTGTCCCCGCGCGCGAAGCTCGTCGACGAGGTTATCGACCAAGACCTCGGCACCGCCTCGCGCGAACGGGACCTGCGTATGGCAGACGAGGATTCTCAACGGTGCGCGACGAGAGCGTAGTCCTGCGGGCCGAAGACGACCTCGTTGAGCCGTGCCCGATTCGACTCGAGCGCCCTGCGGGCCGGGTCGAATTCAGGGCCCGGCGGGAGCTCGACGCTCTCGAGAACCTGTCCTTCCTCGAGCTCGTTCAGGAACCTGACCTCCGCTCGGTCGAAACCGGCCTCCTTCACGAGCAACGAGAGCGTCTCCGGGATCAGAGGCTGCGCATGCGTCAGGTCGGCGAAGTAGTTACGGAGCGCGAAGAGCGAGAGCGGATTGATCGTCTCGAGCACCATGACGCCGGCCGGTCGGAGACGCGAGGCCGCAAGCGCGATGAACCTCGTCAGCGGGCCGGGCTCGAGATGCTCGACGAACTGAGCCGCGAAGATCCCGCCCAACGAGCCGGCCTCGAGGCGGTCCAGATAGGCGAGCGCATCGCCTTCCTCGACGCCGAGGCCCTCCCCGCGGCAGAAGGCGACCATGTCCGGGTCGATGTCCACGCCCTTGGCCTCGATGCCCGCTTCGGCGAGGAGCGAGAGGAACTCGCCGCGCCCACAGCCGACGTCAAGCACGGGAGCGGCGTCGCGGAAGTCGTCGACGTACTCGCGCTGGCGTTCTCGGATCAGTTCCCGCGGGCCGCGCATGCGGCTCTCGAACGCGAAGTAGTCGAAGGGCTGCGCCGCGGGCTCGGGTGCGGGCGCGGAGGCCGCGGCCCGCGGGGTCGCTGGAGCTAAGGGCCGCCGCTCCACCCGCATGAGTCGGTCGTCGTGCTCGGCGAGTCTCGTCGACAGTCCGGCCGTGGTCGCGCGCGTCTGGGCCTCGCCGTGGGCGACGGCTTGCGCGATCTCGGCATCGCGTTGGGCAACGGCGTGCGCGATCTCGTCCATCCGCGCGTGGATCTCCTGGCGAACCGCCTCGATTCGCTCGGTGAGCGAGTCGACGAGCGCGAGGACGCTGAAGTTGAACGCGCGCTGGTCCGCGGCGACCGGCTCGACGTACCAGCGCATCAGCCTTCGCAGGACCCATTTGATCGGGATCAGGATCACGCCGCGGATCCGGCCGACCAGGCCCGGCTTGTAGAGGAACGGCCGGTCGGCGGAAACTCGGGCCAGCCGCTCGGCCTTCGCGCGTGCAGCAAGGCGCGGGGAGGAGCCGTCGACCTGCCGCGAGCGGCGAAGCTCGTCGTCGAGGCGGTCGATGATGTGTTCGACCGGGACCGGTTCTCTCCGAGCAGGCAGCTCAGTCACCAGGGCCATTCTAGGAAGGGCGCTCGCACGTCAGCCCGTCCCGGGAGCCGGGCCGAACGCTACCTGCGCTCCCAGCTCCCGCGTGTCGGCCTGGCCGAAGTCCGCAGGCGAGAACGTCGGCTCGAGATGGATCTCGACGCGGTAGGGCGGCTTGGGGACGGCAAAGGTGACTGTGCGCGCCTGCCGCCCGAGGCTGAAACCCCGCCGGACGAGCGGCCGTGGGATCGTCAACGTTCCGTCGGCCCCGAGGACCGGCCTGCCGGCCACGATCGTGACCTTCGCCGGCTCGAGCGGCCCGCGCCAGGCCTTTCGCGAGAGCCCGATCTTCAGCCGCCCCGAGGAGCCTGAGTGCTCGGTCAGCGATGCGGACGAACCCATCCAACCGTCGGGATAGACGCCTTCGACAACCCGCGAGAGCTTCAGAGGTTTCCTGACCTCGTACAGCACCCAGGGCGGCTTGGTGGCCACCACCCGTCCGGACAGCGCGAGACCACTCGCCGCGAGCGCGTAGCGGTACGGGTACGGCTTGTGATCCTGGGCGACGAGCTTCCCCGACAGAGGGTCCAACGCGATCGGAGTGGCCGGGAACGCGGCGGGCGCGGGCGTAAGGTCGTAGATTTCCTTGATGTCTCGATTCCAGAATTCCGCCTGCCACATCCGCTGCGCCTCGCTGAACGGGTCCGCGGTCGAGCCGAAGATCACTCCGGTGGACGCGCCCTTGGGCAGGGTGGAATCGATCCAGGTCAGGTGCGCCGGCTCGAGGACGGCGCGCGTGTTGCGAGCGAAGTCGCGAACCGTGCGGAAGACCTGGACCGTCGACAGCACGAGGTAGAGAGCGAGCGCCGAGGGCAGCACGACGCGCGCCCAGCGTCGCGGAAGCAGGGCGAACGCCGCCGCAGCTACTACGGCTCCGACGAGCATCAGCAGCCGGACCGTCGGAATCGAGATGTGGTTCGAGAGTCGAAGCAGCGGGATGAAGCCGAAAGTGTCGGAGGTGACCGAGACGTTCAGCCGCTTCTCGAGCGGCAGATCCAGCAGCAGCAGCACGGGCACGACAGCCGCAACTGCCGTGGTGACGACGGGTCGTGGCAGGCCGCGGTCGAGCCAGAGCGCAAGCGCCATGAATAGGAGCGGAACGACGAAGAACATGTACCGCTCCTCGACGCGCAAGGAGAACCTCGATGCGAAGGCCGCCACCTGAGGGACGACCACGACTAACGCCGCCGTGGCGACGGCGAGGAACGCGCGCTCGGCCGCATCCTCCACACCGCGCCCGACGGCGACAACGACGAGCACGATAAGCGCGCTCACTGGGAAGATCGCGACGGCAAGGCCGAGTTCGGCCGCGTGCTCGACGGTCCAGCTGGCCACGTCGCCGACCGAGTACTGGGCCGTCGCCACGCCCGCGTAGGCGCCGAGACCCCGATTGAGCGGCACGCCGCGAGCGGCCTGCAAGAGCACATAACCGACCGCCCCGGCCACGTAGAACACCATCAGCGGAACGTGGTCGCCCCAGCCTCGTGCGAAGGCCCGCCAGCGGCGGCCTGGGTCGTGGGCCCGCGCGGCGAAGATCAGCTTGAAGAGCACAGCCAGGGGCAGCACGGCAGCGAGCATCAGCGACTGAGCGCGGACGAAGAACGCCAGTCCGATCACCACGATGACGAGCACCTGCCGAAGTAGCGTCGGCCGCTCCAGCATCCAGGCGATGACGAAGAACGCGAGGATCGTCGCTGGGAACGACCCGTTCTCCGTCATGAGCATCCCCGTGTAGACGTATGCGGGCAGAAGGGCCACGAGCGCCGTGGCCACGACCGCGTGGATCGGCCGCATCAGCCGCCGCGACCAGAAGTAGATCGGGATCAGGGCCGTCGTCATCAGCACGACGTTGATCGCCTTCGCGAGCGTGTAAGCCGTCGCCATCGAGCCCGAGAGCCACGCGGGCGCGATGATCAGCGGATAGCCGACGTTGTAGATCGGGTACGACACGCCCCGGACGAGCAGCTGGTGGGAGTCGGCAACGCTCCGCGCGAGCTCCGAGTAGAGAAGCTCATCGCCCATGATCCACGGCGTCGCGATCTCTTGCGCCATCCATATCCGGATCGCGCCGAGGAACAGGACGAACGCACCCAGCACGGCGGGGCGCGCGACCCAGTCGCTTACGCGCGTAGCACGGGCCTGCGTCCGCTCTACCGCCTCGTTCATCGAGCGGACGTTACGAGGAGTCCGAGTTCTGGGGGGCTTCTGTTTCCTTGAGTTTCTGTTCGATAAGCGCGATCCGCTGCGCGAGCATGAGGTTCCGTTCCGCGAGCTCCGAGATCACTGTCGAGTAGTGCAGCAGCACGACGAGCACGAAGAGCCCGACGACCATGAAGAGCGCCGAAGGCGGGTACGCGATTCCGACCGTTCTCGCGATCACGTTGAGCCCGTCTCGCCAGACAGCGAGGACGAGCAGCACCAGCCCGGTGATCACCCAGAGCAGCGCATAGCGCTCCTGGAGCCGGCGGCTGCGGATCAGCTCGAAGATCACGGCGAGCAACAGAATTGCCGCGATCGCGGCGAAAACGGACACGCGAAACGGCGTCATCGTTCCTCCACAACTGGCGGATAGCGGCGAAAGAGGCTGATGAAGAGTGCGAGGGTGACCTTGATCATGTAGTAGAGCGAGCGCAGGACGGTAATCGACGAGCGGCCGGCTTCACGATCGCGCATCGCAACCGGCACCTCGACGATTCTCAGCCGCCGGCGGTACGCGACCACGTTCGCCTCCGCCTCGGGATAGTCGTGCGGGTAGTCGGCGGCGAAAAGCACGATCCCGCGTCGATTGACCGCCCGGAAGCCGGAGGTCGGGTCGGTCATGCGCCTGCGAACCATCAGGCTCACGACCCCTGCGAGCAGCCTGATCCCGAGCCTGCGGCCGAACGGCGTTCGGTAGCGACCGGCGCCCAGGAAGCGGCTGCCGACGACCATGTCCGCGCGATCGGCAACGATCGGCTCCAGCAGCCGAGCCAGCTCGGCGGGGTCGTGCTGCCCGTCGCCGTCGACCTGGACCGCGACCTGGAAGCCGTGGTCGCGTGCGTACTGGTACCCGGTCTGGACGGCGCCGCCGATCCCGACGTTGTACGGCAGGCGCGCAACGAGCGCACCGGCCCGTTCGGCCTCGGCTTGGGTGCCGTCGGTCGACCCGTCGTCGATGACGAGGATCTCGAAGCCCGGATCGACGGCGCGAATCTCCTCGACCACGCGCGCGATCGTCGGCGCCTCGTTCAGGGCGGGAACGATCGCCACCCGACGCACAGACACAGTCCGTTCGTCGCGGACTGCCGGCAGGGTCTCGGCGACGGCCCTCACAAGATTACGGATTCTACGCGGCCTTGTTCCCACCCTTCCTTAGCGGTCTGTAAACCTTCTGGCGGCATTTCATGCGCATTTGCCTCGTTTTCGACTGCCTGTATCCGCATACCGTCGGCGGTGCGGAGCGCTGGTACCGCAACCTCGCGGAGGACGTGGCGCGCCACGGACACACCGTCACGTACCTGACGCTGCTCCAGTGGGATCAAGACACGGGCGCGGGAGTGCCGAACGTGGATGTCGTCGCAGTCGCCGGGAGGGCCGAGCTCTATACCCACGGACGGCGTAGCATCGGCGCGCAGCTGCGGTTCGCGCTCGGCGTCTATCGGCATCTGCTGCGCCACGGCGGCCGGTACGACGTGGTGCAGACGCCCGCGCTCCACCTCTCGCTGCTCGCAGTTCTTGCGGCGCGGCCGTTTCGCCGCTTCTCGCTCGTCGTCGACTGGTTCGAGGTCTGGACGCGCGAGTACTGGCTCGACTACCTGGGCGGGGTCGCCGGCCGACTCGGCTGGTGGGGCCAGCGGCTCTCTGCGCGGGCGAAGCAGCACGCGCTGTGCTTCTCGCGGCGCCATGCTCGGCGGCTCGAAGCGCTCGGCTACTCGGGAGAGGTCACGCTGATCGAGGGGCTCCTGCCGCCTGAGCTGAAGGCCGCCGAGCCCGTACCCGCGGGCTCGACGGTCGTGTTCGCAGGGCGGTTGATCCCGGAGAAGCAGGCGACCGCGATCGTGCCGGCCGTTGCGCTCGCGCGGGAGCGCATCCCCGAGCTGCAGGCGACGATCTTCGGCGACGGGCCTGAGCGGGAGACGCTGCTCCGGCTGATCGACGAGCACGGGCTCGACGGGGCGGTTCGAGCGCCGGGGTTCGTCGCGCGGGAGCTCGTCGAGGATGACGTCAAGCGGGCGCTCTGCTTCGTCTTCCCGTCGCGGCGTGAGGGCTACGGAATCGTGGTGGTCGAAGCTGCGGCCGTCGGCACGCCGACCGTCGTCGTCGACACGCCTGACAACGCGGCCGTCGAGCTCGTCGAGGACGGCGTGAACGGCTTCGTCGCGGTCTCCGCCCGGCCGGAGGACCTCGGGAACGCAATCGTCCGCGTGTACGAGGCGGGGCCCGCGCTGCGTGAGTCGACCGCCGACTGGTTCCGCCGCAACCGCGAGCGGCTCTCCCTCGGGACCTCGGTCGAGCGGGTGCTCGCCGTCTACGGCCGGCGGTAGTGCGCGTCGGCCTCAACGTCCTGCACCTCGTGCCGCGGGAGACCGGCGGCGGCGAGCTGTACGTGCGGCGGCTCATTCCGGCGCTGCTCGAAGCCGGCGACGATCTCCAGCTCGTCGTGTTCACCGGACGCGAGGCGACGCCCTCGTTCGCAGCCGAGCCGTGGGCGTCCGACGTCGAGCTCGTGCAGGTGCCCGTGCGCTCGCGGAGCCGCCCGCGGCGAGTCCTGGCCGAGCAGACGCTGCTGCCGCGGGCAGCGCACAAGGCTCGGGTCCACCTCCTGCACAATGTCCAGAACACGGCGCCCGCCGTGCCGCGGGTGGCGCAGGTGACGACGATCCTCGACGTGATCTACAAGCGCCACCCGGAGACGCATGCGGGGATCCTGGCGGCTGGGGTCGCACTGCTCGTCCCGTTGGCCGCGCGCCGCTCGAGGCGGATCCTGACGCTCTCCGAGGCCGCGAAGGACGACATCGTGCACTACCTGCACGTAGACCCCGAGCGGATCGACGTGACGCCGCTCGGGCCGGGGCTCGGCGACGACGTCGAGCCGATCGACGAGGCGGAGCTCCGAGGGCGTCACCAACTCGGCGACGCGCCGATCATCCTGACCGTATCCGCCAAGCGGCCGCATAAGAACCTGGAACGGCTCCTCCAAGCGGTCGCGCTCGTCGAGGCGGATCCGCAGCCGGTCCTCGTCGCGCCCGGGTACGAAACCGTGTTCGAGTCGGAGCTGAAGGAGCAGGCCGGGAAGCGCGTCAAATTCCTCGGCTGGGTCGACGATGAAGAGCTCGAGGGCCTGTACCGAATGGCGACCTGCTTCGTCTTCCCATCGCTCGCCGAGGGCTTCGGGCTGCCCGTGCTCGAGGCGATGGTGCGTGGGATCCCGGTCGCCTGCTCCCGGATCGGCCCGCTCGAGGAGGTCGCCGGCGAAGCGGCGCTGTACTTCGACGCCGAGGACACGAAGGACATCGCCCGCGCGCTCGAGACGCTCTTGGCCGACGGCGATCTTCGCGGACAGCTCGCGCAGGCCGGGCGCCAGCGCGCGGAGCAGTTCAACTGGGCACGGACGGCCGAGGCGACGATCTCAAGCTACGAGCGCGCTCTCGCCCAATAGGTTTGCAGCCCGGTCAGCGGACGGCCGCGAGGCGGCGGCGGAGTCCCTCTCGGAAGCCGAGCTCGGGATTCGTCGCCCCCTCGGGAATGCGCGCATGGCGGCCCGCTGCTGCCCTCCAGCCGCTGAGCCTGCCGCGCGCGGCTGCCAGGTCACGCCCGGCGACCGTGTCGACGATCGTCACGCCGGCCTCGAGAACGAGCGCCCAGGCGGCCGTCGTCAGACCTCGACGGAAGACGCCGTACTTCCTGAGCATGTACGCGCGCGAAGCACCAGCGATCTCGACCTGGGAGCGCGAACGATGACCGAAGGTGGCGGAGCCAAGGTGGATCCCTGTTGCCTCGGGTGCCCCGGCTGCTGTCCACCCGCGGTCACGGAGCCGAAGTGCCAGGTCGACGTCCTCCATGTAGGCGAACGTCCCCTCGTCCAGGCCGCCGACTGCCGAGTACGCGTCGCGGCGATACGCGGCGGCTCCCCCGCTCGGCCCCAGGAGCCCATCTTCGTGCACCGGTGTGTCCGGGTACGGCGCGCCGGCGAAACGCGGGTACGCCGCAAGCGTGGCGTCGCACTCGATCCCGTAGCCGTCGACCAAGGCCCGTCCGGGCCGCAGGAGGAGCCCGGCGACCATGCCGACCCGTTCGTCCGCGAAGGGAGCGACGATCTGCTCGAGGAAGCTCGGGTCGCACTCCACGTCGTTGTTGACGAGCACGACGAACTGCCCGTCGCCCTGCTCGACACCGCGGTTCACGGCTCCGGCAAACCCGTAATTGCGCTCGAGCTCGACCAGGTGGCTCGTCGAGAAGCGTTCGCGCACGAGCCCGGCGGTGTCGTCCTCGGATCCGTTGTCCACGACGATGACGCGGTGCTCGACGGTCTGCTGCGCAAGACTCTCGAGGCAGCGCTCGAGAAGATCGCGTCCGTTCCAGGTCGGGATGACGACGTCGATCGCAGCGCCTATGAGCGTGCCTCCGAAGGTGAGCGACGTGGTACAGATTGTCGCCGCGACTCCTCCGCGCGACGCGTCACCTCGCCATGAACGAGCCTGGGCACATCGGCCTGAACATAATCTTTCTCGAGCCCTGGATGGGCGGCATGGTGACCTACGTCTATCACCTCGTCCCCGAGCTCCTCGAGTTGCGGCCGAATGTGCGCTTGAGCGTCTTCACCAATCCCTCGGCGAGGGAGACGCTCGCCGATCAGCCCTGGGCCGACTCGGTCGAGCTCGTCAGCCACCCGCTCGTCGGCCGACAGTTCACGCGTGCAGTCTCGGAGCTGACGGTGCTGGGACCGCTCGCCGACCGCCGACGCGTGGACGTCCTGCACAGCCTCGCGATGATCGCGCCGCTCAGGATGCGCGCCGTGAGCGTCGTCACGGTTCCGGACCTCATCTGGTGGCGTCACCCTGCGTCGCTGTCCCGATTGACGTCCTCCCTCTGGCGCATGACCGTTCCCTTCGCAGCGCGCCGAGCGGCCCGGGTACTGACGTTCTCGACCGCCTCACGGGACGACATCGTCACGCTTCTCCGTGTGCCGCAAGACCGCGTCGACGTGGCGTTACTCGGACCGGGCACGCTCGAAGCGGTCGACTCGACGCCGGAGGCCGAGTTGCGTGAGAGCCTCGACCTCGGC
Organism: Gaiellaceae bacterium; assembly: GCA_035765175.1. GTDB lineage: Bacteria > Actinomycetota > Thermoleophilia > Gaiellales > Gaiellaceae > VAXT01. Next base: position 6,366 of record DASTYD010000133.1, on the reverse strand, counting down.
ACGGGCCCGATCGTCCTCGCGGTCTCGACGAAGGTGCCGCACAAGAACCTGCGCCGCCTGCTGGACGCGATGGCCGTGGTCCACGAGCACTTCCCGGACGCCGTGCTCGTGCTTCCCGGGCGTCCGACCGAGCACGAACGCGAGCTCCAACAGCACGCGCGCGAGATGAGCCTCGACCGAGCGGTGCGGTTCTGCGGATGGCTCTCAGCCTCCGACCTCGAGGGCCTCTACGAGGCGGCGACGTGCTTCGTCTACCCGAGCCTTCAGGAGGGCTTTGGGCTCCCCGTGCTCGAAGCCATGCGCCGCGGGACGCCCGTAGCGTGCTCGAACACGTCCTCGATGCCGGAGGTCGGCGGCGAGGCCGTGCTCTACTTCGATCCCAACGACACCGCCTCGATCGCCTCCACGCTCGCGACGCTCCTGTCGGATCCGGACCTACGCGAGCGGCTGACCCAAGCCGGCACCGAACGGCAGCGCCTGTTCACATGGAGGGCCACCGCGGAGGCGACGCTCGAGTCCTATTCGCGCGCCTACTCGGAGCGACCGTGACGCCGGAACCGACCACCATCCACATCAGCTGGCGCGATCACCTGAGCCACCTGCGGATGGCGCTGTCCGCCGGGCGCTACGTCCCGCGGCTCCCGAGCGCCCCCCTCGACGAGCTCTTCCCGGGAATCGAGCAGCTGACGATCTCGATGCGGCACGAAGTGCGGGAACGCGCCCTCCTCTACGCGGAGGCCTACGTGCTCTCACTGATCACCGCATTCCTTCAGCCCAAGCGCATCTTCGAGATCGGGACGGCAACGGGTCAGTCGACGCTCCTCATGGCTCGGCAGGCTCCGAACGCGGAGATCGAGACATTGGATCTCGGTTCGATCCCACCCGCCCTGGGAGTTCAGACGGACGAGCCACCGTGGGCCGAGCTGGACTCGATCGGAGCGGCGTTCCGCTCCACGGAGCACGAGGCGCGCATTACTCAGCATCTCGGCGACAGCGCGACGTTCGACTACGAGCCGCTCGCCGGAGCAGTTGACCTCGTCTTCGTCGACGGAGCCCATACCTACGAGTACGTGCGGTCGGATTCGAAGAACGCCCTCCGCATGGTCGCACCAGGAGGCGTGATCGTCTGGGACGACTGCAACTACCAGAATCCGGGCGTGAGCAAGGCCCTCCGAGAACTGCATTCCGCCGGAACGGAGGTGTACCGGGTGCACGGAGCGAGATTCGCAGTGCACCGCTCGCGGGACACGCAGTGAGCGAAGGCGGCCAGCAGCCTCCCGACGCAGAAGCGGCCCCAGGCTGGCACCTCGTCCGCTCACCCGAGGCCGGCGCGCGAGCGATCCACGGCGGCATCATCCGCGGGAGCGGCTATGCCGCGGGCGTCGCCCTGACAGCGGCCGCGTCCGTGCTCCTCCTTCGCTACCTCGGCGTCGCCGAGTTCGGCCGCTACGTGACAGTGATGTCGCTGATCGCGGTGGTCAGCGGCGTTGCCGACGCCGGGCTGACGGCGGTGGCCAACCGCGAGCTGGCGACCAGACGCCTCGAGAGGGATCGCTGGGCTCTGATGCAGAACCTCGTAGGGCTGCGGCTGCTCCTGACTCCGATCGGTGTCGTCCTCGCAACCGTGTTCGCGATCGCCGTCGGATACAGCCAGACGCTCGTCGTGGGCACGATCCTCGCCGGCATCGGCCTGGTGCTGATCGCCGCCCAGACGACGCTGATTCTTCCGCTCTCGGTCGACCTTCGCATCGCAGCAGTCACCGCGTCGGAGCTGTTGCGGCAGGTCGTGCTCGTCATCGGCATCGTCGTCCTCGTTCTGGTCGGCGCCGCGCTCGTAGCCTTCTTCGCGATCCAGATCGTCGTCGGCCTCGTTGCGCTCGCTGCAACGCCGTTCCTGCTCCGCCGGCGCGTCACCTGGCGGCCGGCCTTTCAGCGCAGGGAGTGGCGCTGGCTGCTGCGTGAGGCCCTGCCGATCGGAGCGGGCCTGGCGATGAACGTCATCTACTTCCGGTCTCTCATCATCATGATGTCGCTGATCTCGACCGATCGCGAGACGGGGCTCTTCGGCACCTCGTTCAGGGTCTTCGAGATCCTGTTCGGGATGGCCGGCATCGTCATCCCGGTAGCGATGCCGATTCTTGCCGCCGCGGCGGAGGACGACCGTGAGCGACTTCGCTATGTCCTCCAACGCGTCACCGAGGTTGGGGCTCTAGCTTCCGCGGGGTTTGCGCTGGTCCTGGCGGTGGCCGCGGAGCCGCTCCTCGTGATTCTCGGAGGCGATCAGTATCGCGACGCCGCCCCGGTGCTGCAGATACAGGCAATCGCCCTGGTTCCCGTGTTCCTCGGACAGGGCTGGCAGCTTGGATTGATCGCGGTGCGCCGTCAGTCCGCACTGCTGATCGCCAACGGCGCCGCGTTCGTCGTCGTCCTGGCACTCGGGCTCGCGCTCATCCCGCCCTATGAGGCTGTTGGCGCCGCTGTCGCCGCCGTAGTCGCCGAAGCAGTGCTCGCGGCGGCTCTGCTCGTCATCCTCGTCCGCGCCGGCAGAGACCTTCGTCCGGAGTTCGGCTTCGTTCCTCGACTCTCAGCGGCAGTGGCGCTTGGGCTCGCGGTTGCCCTGATTCCGGTCGGCCCGATGATCGGTCGGGCGATCGCGGCCGGCCTCGTGTTCGCCGGAGCCGCGTGGCTCGCAGGTGCAGTGCCCGAAGAATTGAAGGCGCTCGTCAGACGAAGGCTCAGCTCTTAGCCGAAGAGGCTTCCTGCGCTTTGCTTCGCTCCAGCCGCTCGAGGTCGGCCTCGACCATCATCTCGGCGAGCTCTCTGAACGAAACCTGCGGCTCCCAGCCGAGCTGCTCGCGCGCCTTGGACGCGTCGCCGACGAGATGGTCGACCTCGGCCGGGCGGAGAAACTCGGGGTCGGTCTTGACGCACTCCTCCGAGTCGAGGCCCGCGTGCGCGAACGCAATCGCGGCGAACTCCTGCACCGAGTGTTCCTCGCCGGTCGCGATCACGAAGTCGTCGGGCTCGTCCGCCTGGAGCATCCGCCACATCGCCTCGACGTAGTCGCCGGCGAAGCCCCAGTCGCGCTTCGCGTCGAGATTGCCGAGGCGCAGCTCGTCGGCGAGGCCGAGCTTGATGCGTGCGACGCCATCGGAGATCTTGCGGGTCACGAATTCGAGACCTCGGCGCGGGCTCTCGTGGTTGAAGAGGATCCCGGAGACCGCGAAGAGCCCGTACGACTCGCGGTAGTTGACCGTGATGAAGTGCCCGTAGGCCTTCGCGACGCCGTAGGGCGAGCGCGGGTAGAAAGGCGTCGTCTCGCTCTGCGGCACCTCGCGCACCTTTCCGAACATCTCGGATGAGGAGGCCTGATAGAAGCGAAGGTCCGGGTTCACCCGCCGGATCGCCTCCAGGAGGCGCGTCACGCCGACCCCGGTGAACTCCGCCGTCAGCACCGGCTGGCGCCAGGAGGTCGGGACGAAGCTCTGAGCGCCGAGGTTGTACACCTCGTCGGGCCGCGCCTCCTCGAGAGCCTCGACGAGCGACGATGGATCGAGCAGGTCGGCCTGCACGAGCGTGATGCGGTCCGTCAGGTGCTGGATCCGCTCGAAGTTCTCGGTCGAGGCGCGCCGAACCATGCCGTGCACCTCGTAGCCTTTCTCGAGCAGGAGCTCTGCCAGGTAGGAGCCGTCCTGCCCGGTAATCCCGGTGATGAGTGCCCTTTTCTCTGTCACGCGCTCGCCATCTTCTCAGCAACCGCCGACCGCGCTGCGTCCAGGGTGTCGGCCAAGGTTTGCTCGAGCGGAATGGTAGGCGCCCAATCCGTCGCCGCTCGCAACTTCGACGGATCGCCTCGAACCTCGGTGACGTCCCCGGTCCGGAAGCGGGACGGATCCTCCTCGACCTTGATCGTGCAGCGTGCGAGCGAGACGAGGATGTGGAGCACGTCACGCATCGCGACAGCCGTTCCGGAGGCGACGTTGTAGGTCCCGGCCGGGACCGTGGGGTCGAGCAGGGCCTCGTACGCCCGGATCACATCGCGAACGTCGGTGATGTCGCGGCGCGGGCTGAGGTCGCCTACGAGCACCGTCCCACCGCCGGCCTCTTCGGCGCGGGCGAGCTGGGCAGCCCAGGATCCGACCGCGAAGCGCTCATCCCGTCCGGGCCCCTCGTGCTGGAACGCTCGGACGACGACGACATCGGAGCCGGCCCGGGCGAACTGGTCTGCGGCAAGCTCCGCCGCAGCCTTCGAGGCGGCATAGGGCGAGGTCGGCCGGAACGGCGCCGTCTCCGGAGTCGGGAGCTCGTCCGCCTGGCCGTAGACGTCGCCCGTCGAGACGACGAGCACTCGGGCCTGAGGGGCATACGACCGAACGGCGTCGAGCAGGTTCACGGTCCCGAGCGCGTTCACCCGCCACGGCTCGCCGGCGTCGGTCCACGAGGCGGCGACGGACGAGGCGGCAGCGAGGTGGACGACGCTCTCAGGACGTGTCTCGTCGACCGCCTGCGCCACTGCCCCGGCGTCCGTGACGTCCACGTCGAGCGAGATCGCCGGCGAACCGAGCCAGGCCAGGAGATGACCTCCGACGAAGCCCTTGGCTCCGGTCACCGCGATCGCGCCGGACATGCGCGCGACCCTACCAGCGGTCTTTCCCGACTCGGCGACGGTCTACCCCGGCTTGGTCATCGCGAGAGCGACCGAGGTCCACGTGCGAGTGCGCAGGCCGAACCGCTGGACGCGCACGGCGATGTGCGGGTGGTCGACGCCGGACGTCGATGTGATCCGCCCGCCGCCGTGCAGCTCGATCACGTTGCCGCCGGTCTCGGGCGGCGTCGCATCGAGCAGCTGGACGAGCTCGAGCCCACTCGGCGCGACGATCTCCGACTGGAGGAGCGACGGCGTGAAGATCCTGATTGGCCAGGCGACCTTGCTCCCGGCCTCCTGCACGGCGCGCGAGGCGAGCAGGCTCCGCCCGAGGAAGCACTCGGTCACGATGAACGCTGCGCCTCCGGGCCGCAGGACGCGTCCGATCTCCTTGGCGGAACGACGGATGTCCGCCCATGAGCCGAAATGCTCGATCGACGAGAGCGAGAAGACTGCGTCGAACGAGCCGTCCTCGAACTCGAGTTGTTTCGCGTCCATGTGCCGGACTTCGAGGTGCGACTCGCGATACGGGTAGGGCGAGAACACGGTCGGGTCGCTGAGCATCGAGTGGTCGGCTTCGAGCCCGCTGAAGATCCCTTCGCCGTAGATGTCGGTCGCGACCACCTTGGCGACGCGATTGGCGAGCCAGAAGAGCACCGTCTCGTGCCCGGCCCCGACCGAGAGGATCCTCGTCTCCTCACCGAGCAGGCCCGCGTCTTCGAGGAAAAGCGCAAGCAGTGCGTATTCCCAGTTCTTGCGGTGCACGCGCTCCGACGGATCGAGCCCCGGCACGATGTCGTCGATCCGCTCCCGGACGGCTGGGTCGTCGAAATCTCGGAGGTCGCACAGCTTGACGTACTGCCGCCGCGGCCCGGGAAGTGTCACCCGGCGACGTCCATCCGCTCGACCGGCTCGCTACCCAGTGTGCTCGAGAGAACGTCGACGATCCGCTCCGCCGCGTGCCCGTCCCAGAGCGGCGGCACCTGCGCCCGGCGCCCGCTGGCCGCCGCCAGCAGGTCCGGCACGTCGGCGATTCGCGCCGGGTCGAGGCCGAGCAGCGTGTTCGTGCCCATCGAGACCGTGATCGGCCGCTCCGTGTTGGCGCGCAGCGTGAAACAGGGAAGGCCGAGATACGTCGTCTCCTCCTGGATTCCGCCCGAGTCGGTCAATACTCCGGCGGAGCCGGCGACGAGGCTCAGGAATTCGACGTAGCCGACCGGCTCGATCAGGCGGAGCCGACCCGATTCGACGTCGAGGCCCAGCAGCTCGAGAGAGGCGCGCGTCCGCGGATGCACGGGGAAGACGACCTCGAGGGCCTCCGAGACCGAAGCCAGCTGCGCGACCGCGTCCGCGAGCAGCGGCCCGTCGACCAGGTTCGGCCTGTGCAGCGTGACGACGAGGTACTCGCCGTGCGCCAGGTTGCGCGCTTCGGGCGCTCCGGCCTCGCCGATCCGATCCCGCATCGCGACGAGCGAGTCGATCATCGTGTTGCCGACGTCGTGGACTGCCTTGGCAGCGCAGCCTTCGGCGAGCAGGTTGTCGCGCGCCTCGGGCGAGTGGATGAACAGGAACCGCGAGACCTGGTCGGCCACGATGCGGTTGATCTCCTCCGGCATCGTCCGGTCGAATGAGCGCAGCCCAGCCTCGACGTGCCCGATCGGGAGCTCGAGCTTGGCGGCCGTGAGCGCCGCGGCCATGGTCGAGTTCACGTCGCCAGGAAC
>DASTYD010000132.1:0-11943 GCA_035765175.1 Gaiellaceae bacterium | reverse complement strand
TCCGCCTCGGGCCGAGCGCGCCCGAGCACGTCGCGGTCGTCGACGGCGACGAGCGGAGCGCCGCGATCGCCGCAGCGTCGATCGTCGCCAAGGTCGTCCGCGACCGGACGATGCGCCGCATGGACGCGCTCTATCCCGGCTCCGGGTTCTCGTCGCACGTCGGCTACATCACGCCGCGCCACTCGAGGATCGTCCGCGAGCGGGGGCCGTGCGAGATCCATCGCCGCTCGTTCCAGGCGCTCTGCTACCTGAGTGAAGAGGAAGCGGCAGCCCGCCTCAGCGCGGCGTAGCACCCGCGCGATCGGAACGCGAGCCGAGCGCCGCGCCGTCTGGCACTACCGCCTTCGCGGCTTCCGCATCTTGGCGACGAACGTCTGGATCGCCCGCTACGAGCTCGACGTTGTCGCGCGACGCGGGCGCTTGGTCGTCTTCTGCGAGGTAAAGGCGAAGTCGGACGGACGCTTCGGCGATCCCATCGAGATGGTCGGCTCCGAGAAGGCCAGGCGCATCCGGCGTGCGGCGGAGGCGTGGCTGGCCGTGAATCCGGAGCTCGCCAACTGCGAATGCCGGTTCGACGTCGTCGCCCTGCGATCCGGGCGGCTCGAGCGGCTCAGCGATCTCTCGTAGGAAGGTCGGGGAACCAGTACGCGCGCTCACGGGCGAGCACGTTCCCGTCCCTGTCTTCCAAGGTCACCGCGACGGGACGGTGCCCCTCCTGCCGGTGTTCTGCGGGAACCGAATACACGAAGAAGCCGGCATCGATCGGGTCCGAAACCCAGACGAGTTGCACGTTGACCCTCTCACCATCCTCGAATTCGAAGGTCACCGAACGACCGTCGTCGACGAGGACGCTGCCGGAGTACAGGACGGGGCCGTCGAGGACCCTCCAGGTCCGGGAGATGGGGCCCGGAGCGCCGAAGCCGACGGAGAATGGGAGCACGCGATCCCGGTCGCAACCACCGCCGAGCTGCCGAGCGCTCGAGCCCGCGCGCGCCCAGCCGGTCGTCATGCAGAAGCCGCCTGCCCGAGTCGGTGCGACCCAGAGAACGGCGCGCATCCCCTCTCCGATCGGAATGTCGACCACCTTTCGCGTCTGTTCCGCAATCACGCCCGTGGCCATTCCCTTCGGCGCGCCGACGTCGAGTTCCGCGAAGTCCTCAACGACGGGCGCCGGTGCAGGTTCCGAAGTCTCGAAGAGCTGCACGACCTTTCCAGTCAAGCCCAGAGCAGGCGCCGCGATCGCGACAACGGCAAGCATCACTGCGGCGAGCAGCAACAGGCGGGTGCCGCGATTCCGTTCGTCGGCACGCCGCGTTACGTCGCCCCAGTCCGAATCGTCGACCGGAAAGTCGACGCGTGAGAAGCGCTCGCGCAGCAATTGCTCGGAATCGAGCGTCAAGGCTTCGCTCCTTTCGCCAGTGCACGCTCGAGCTCGTCCCGAGCCTGGGCGAGCGTTGCGGCCACGGTTCCCTCGGCTATTCCGCAGACCTCCGCGATCTGCCTATACGACAAGTCTGCGAAGTAGCGAAGAAAGACGATCAGGCGACGGCGTGGCGGGAGCTCACGTAGCGCAGCCGTGAGCTCACGATCGCGAGTCGGCTCCACGAGCGCCGGATTGATCGAGCCGTTGAGAGATGCCGAGGGATGCTCGCCGCGATGCTCGAGCGCTGTACGGATGGCGATGCGCCAAACCCACGCTTCGAGCGAGCCTTCGCCGCGGAACGATCTCCTGCTCTTGAGCGCGCGGGCGAAGGCTTCCTGGGTAACGTCCCGCGCGGACTCGTAATCGCCCGTGATCGTCGCGAGGGCGTTGCGAAATCCGAGATACCGTTCCCGGTAGATCCGCTCGAGCGCCTGTTCGCGTGCGTCCATCTGATCTAGAGAGGCGTCTTGGACACAGGATCTTTACCGCCCGAGTTTTCGAGGCCCAGTACCTCGCAAGTGACGACTCCCGTGCGCAGTCGGACGTCCTCGGGTCGGCCGAGCGCTGCGAGGCGGCGCCTGGGTAGACGCGGTCTAGCGGCGCCCGACGACGAGCTTGACCTTGAAGCCTCGCGGCTTGCGCGTGCCGGGTCGCGGCGTCTGCCCGATGACCTTGCCCGCGCGCCGGGAGCGCGCATAGCGGACCCGGCCGACTCCGCAGTGCTTGGCGCGGATCCGGCTCTTCGCGCGCCTGAGGGTCATGCCGATCACGCGAGGCACGACGCATCGAACTGGCGGCGTGGGTGGCGGTGGCGGCGGCTCGATCGGAGGAGGAGGAGGCGGTGGCGGCGGCGGCGGCGGCGCAACAGGCCGGTCGAGGATCGTGACGACGGACTGGCCGTCGATCATCGTTCCGCTGCTCTCGTTCGAGAGATTGAGGAAGAACATCTCGCTCGGCTCGTTCACGGTGTCGGCACTGACCTGCACCCTCACCGTCCGCAGGCGTTCGTGCGGCGCGAACGTCACCGTGCCGGAAACCGCCGTGTAGTCCGGGCCGGCGTGCGCCGTGCCGTCTTGGGTGGCGTAGTTAACGGTGACCGAGTTTTCCATCTCGCTGCTCAGACGGACGGGTACGTCCACCGTGGTCGTTCCCGAGGTCGGCTCGGTGACGGAGGCGTCGTCGGTCGTGATCTCGGGCCTGAGGCAGAGCTGGGCGAGGTCGATGCCATAAACGGTCAGGTAGTGGTGGCACCCCATCCGCCGCGAGAACAAGTAGCGGTTGTTGTAGAGGCGCATCGCCGCCGAGGGTGCAGCGTCGCGCACGAGGTCGTGCTCGATGTCCTCGAACGCCTCGTAGCGCTCATCGTCCATGAGCTCATTGGCAGCATGCATCCGGTCGTTGAAGACTGGGTCGTTGAAGTAGGAGAAGTTGAGGTTGCCCGGACCGTCGTGGATCGTCGTCCCGTCGTAGAGCTTGATGAACTGCCACGGGTCGTTGTAGTCCGAGCACCAACCCGTGCTCACGGCGAGGTCGAACGGCTCGCCACGCGTCCCGATCGCGGTGTAGATGTTCCCCCCCGAGAAGCCGACGCCGGTCACCTCGAACCCGATCTGCTCGAGGTTGCTCTTGACGATCTGGTACTGCGCGAGGTTGATCGAACCGCTCGACCGGTAGTAGACCGTGATCGGCCTCAGGGGATCTCCCGGATGCCAGTCAGCCAGGTCGCGTGCCCGCTCGACGTCCGGGTGGACGGGATAAACGTCGATGTCTTCGTAGCCCGGCGTGCCCGGCGACATCAACTGATCGAACGGTGTCCCCGCATACGGGCCTGCGGCGGCGGCGTACGCAGTCCGGTCGAGCGCGTAGTTCACGGCCTTGCGCATGTTGAGGCCGTTCGGGCCTCCGAAGACGCCTCGCTCGGTGTTCAACGGGAGGTATCCGACGCAGTTCTGCGGTTCCACGTAGAACTGCTGGAGTCCCCGCGCAGCGGCAGGGCTGTCGGGGCCGTACAAATCGGCCACCTCCTGAACGTGGACGGCTGGAATCGGGCCCTGGTCGAGATCGCCGGACAGGACCTGCTGGTAGGCCGTTTCCTCGTTGAGGTTCCAGTGGTACTCGAGGGTGTTGAAGCGCTGCGGCCGCGGGCCGTCGTAGTTCGGGTTGCGGCTGATGGTGGTCAGCACGTTGACGTCGTTCGCCGAGATGTAGTAGGGGCCCGCCGACGGGATCGCCCCGAGCTGCTCCACGCGCGGCAGACCGATCGGGATCGCGCAGCCGAACGGCATCGCAAGCAGGGTGAGAAAGTCACCCTGCGGCTCGATCAGGTGGAACGTGAGCGTGTCGCCCTGAGCCACGATGCCCGTGATCTCGGTTGCCTGGCCATCGTGGAACGCGATTTCCCCGACGATGTTCGTGAAGAACTGGTGCGCAGGCGAGGCGAGCTCAGGGCTCAGGGTTCGCTCGTACGTGTACTTCATGCTCTGCGCGGTGACGACGCCGCTCGCGTTCGGTGAGAAGGCGAAGTCGTCGCGGATCTGGAACGTGTACGTGCGCCGGTCTTGGGAAATCGTCGGCATCGACGCCGCGATCTCCGGCCTCACGCGCGACGGGTCCTGCTCGCCCCAGGGAGTGTCCGGGTAGTTGACGAGCTTCGCGCACGTTGCGTACTCGAACTCCCAGGCGGTGGTGATGTACGCGAGTGCAGGATCGACCTGCACACTGGCGCCCGTCGTGCCGATCGCAAACGTGCCCGGCGGGGGGATTCGGGGCGACGAGGCGGACGTGCTGGAAGCGACGGCGACGGCTCCGACGGTGAGGAGCGCGACGAAGAGCAGTGTCCTTCTCCTGCGCAGCTGCTCCTTCCCGAGCACTTCCCCTCCTCCGTTGGCACAGGTGATCGTGACAAACGTGCGCCTCGGTGTAAATAGGAGACGCCCCTGTTTCGTAGAAATTGGTCCGGGCGATGGCTCCGACGCAGGACGCTCTCTACCGCGATCTGGACCTCGACCTTTCCTGGTCGGAGCGCGACCTCCCCGAGCGGGAGCGCACGAAGCACGTCCACCGCCTGCACCCGTATCTCGGGAAGTTCGTGCCACAGCTCGTCGAGGCGCTGCTCGAGCGGCACCTGCCGCGCGCGAGGCACGTCCTGGATCCATTCGCCGGCTCGGGGACGACGCTCGTCCAGGCGCTCGAGAGCCGTCGTGACGCGACCGGCGTCGACGTCGCCGCGTTCAACTGCCTCCTGATGCGGGTGAAGACCGCCGAGCACAACCTGTTCACGATCGAGCGTGAGCTGCGCGATTCGCTGCGGCGCCTCGAGCGCTTCGACGGTGCCCGGCCGCCACGGCCGAACGACTACCTGGAGGCCTGGTACGCGCCGCGGGCCGCCGCGGAGCTCGTGTTCTATCGCTCTTTGCTGGACGACTACGAGCACGCCGACGTGCTGCGTGTCGTGCTGGCCCGGGCCGCGCGCTCCGCGCGACGGACGACGCACTTCGACCTCGACTTCCCGCGCGAGCCCCAGGTCGGCGAGTACTGGTGCTACAAGCACAAGCGGGTTTGCCGGCCGATCGACCGCGCCGAGCACTTCCTGCGCCGCTATGCCCTCGACACGCTTCGCCGCATCCGGGAGTTCTCGCGCCTGCGCGCGCGCGGGCGGGAGGCGGTCGTCCTCCACGGCGACGCGCGTGAGCTCGACCTACGCGGGCCGTTCGACGGCGTCGTCACGTCCCCGCCCTACCCGGGCCTGATCGACTACCACGAGCAGCACCGCTACGCCTACGAGCTCCTCGGGCTCGACGACCGGCGCGAGCTCGAGCTCGGTCCGGCCGAGCGTGGCGTAAGCGCGAAGGCGGTCGGCGACTACGTGGACGGGATCGCCGAGGCTCTCGCGAACGTGCGGACGTCGCTACGGCCTCGCGCGCCGGTCATGGTCGTCGTCAACGATCGCCGCGAGCTCTATCCGGAGATCCTCGAGCGAGCTGGGCTCGCGATCGAGACGCGCTATCGCCGGCACGTGAACCGGCGCACCGGCCGCCGGGCCGGGGAGTTCTTCGAGGACGTGATCGTCGCGCGCTAAGGCGGCGGGACGCGCTCGGTGTCGTCGAGCCGGTAGATGTCCCACCGCTGCTGCTTGCCGCACGTGCGCTGGTCGTAGTAGACGTGCGTCGTCACGAGCTCGCGCGGCGGCTTGACGGAAGGGACGTGTGCATAGGTGGCTCCCACGTCCCGGCCCTGTGGCAGGGAGGCGAGCAGCTCAGGCGCATCGAACAGGCGCTGCTTCATGAGCTTGACCGAGTTGCCGCACCCCGGCCCCCGCTGCGCGTAGTAGACGGTTCCGAGCTGGTTGACCGAGGGCGCATAGGGGATCTCTCCGGCCGGTACGGGCAGCACGGTCGCCGAGCCGGACCCGATGTCGTACCGAAAGATCCGGCACTGCGGATATGGATCGCAGCGGGACCAAACGGCGTACGTGCCGTTCAGCTGGGCGGCGCGGAGGGCTCCTCGCTTAGCCTGATTCGCGTCGAGGACGCGCTGCTCGCCGGTCACGAGGTTCCGGAGGAGGACGAGTTGCCTGCCCGCCCCCGAGGCGCGTGCGCGGCTGAACAGCAGCCAGTCGCCGGAGATCCTCGCGCAGCACTCCCAGCGCGTGGTGTTGATGCCGGAGGGAAGTCGTCTTTGTCGTCTCGTCGCGAGGTCGAGCAGCCTCAGGTCCGAGTTGCCCAGACCCGAGCCGCGGATCACCTCGTACGCGAGCACCGTTCCATCGATCCCGCCGGCGTACGCCTTCTTGCTGACGCGGAAGGCTTTACCACCAGGGCGCTGCGCGTAGAGATCGAACGGGCCTTTGATGCGCTGACGGCTCCTCGACCACGCGAACCAGTCGTCTCCGGCGGCCGGGAGCACCTCGTTCTTCGCGCTCGTCTTGACCGGAGTGGGGCCGGTCGCGCCTAGCGCCACGGCTGTCATGGCCACGGCGAAAGCGGCTGCTAGCAGGACCACCGACTGTCGGCGCTTTTCCGGCACAGTCATGTATCGGCCGGCAGCCTAGCCTGGCTTGAGTGCTCGCGCGCACCGTCACGCATGCGCTCGTCGGCCTCGAGGCCCGCCGCGTCGAGGTCGAAGCCCACCTCGACAACGGCGTCCCCGGCTTCGCCATCGTCGGCCTTGCCGATCGCGCCTGCCAGGAGGCGAAGCACCGTGTCCGGAGCGGGATCGCCTCCGCGGAGCTCGAATGGCCGGTTCGCCGCCGGATCACCGTCAATCTCGCGCCCGCCGAGCTTCGCAAGGAGGGCTCCGGGTTCGACCTCCCGATCGCCCTGTCGATCCTGGCCGCCTCGGGGCAGATCCCGCGCGAACGGCTGGACGAGCACGCGGCTGTCGGAGAGCTCGGTCTGGACGGAAGCCTGCGTCCCGTGGGCGGCGTCATCGCGCTGGCCGAGGCTGCGCGGCGCGCCGGACTGCCGAGGATCCTCTGTGCGGCGAGGTCGTGCGCCGAGGCCGCGCTCGCCGAGATCGAGCCGGTTCCGGTCCGGCACCTGTCGGAGGCCGCCGCGTACCTTCGCGGCGAGCGCGAGCCTGAGCCCTGGGTCGAGGCAAACGGGCATCGAGAGGACAAGCCCGCGCTCGACCTGGCCGACCTGCGGGGCCAGGAGCGAGCCCGCCGCGCGCTCGAGATCGCGGCCGCCGGAGGCCACAACCTCCTCCTCGCCGGGCCACCCGGAACGGGCAAGACGATGCTCGCGCGCCGCCTGCCGGGGATCCTGCCGCCGCTCTCGACGGCGGAAGCGCTCGAGGTGACGCGCATTCACTCGGTGGCGGGGATGCTTGCGGCGGATCGGCCGCTCGTCACCGCCCGCCCGCTGCGCTCGCCGCACTACAACGCGTCGGTCGCGGCCCTCGTCGGCGGCGGGCCTGGGCCGAAGCCGGGCGAGGTCAGCCTGGCGCACCGCGGCGTGCTCGTCCTCGACGAGTTCGCCGAGTTCCAGCGGCCCGCGCTCGAGGCGCTTCGCCAGCCGCTCGAGGACGGGTTCGTCAGCATCGCACGGGTCGGAGGCAGAGCCGTGTTCCCGGCGCGGTTCCAGCTGGTCGCGGCGATGAACCTCTGCCCGTGCGGGGCGCGCGGCGATCCCGCGGCCGATTGCAAGTGCTCGCCGCAGAGGCTTTCCGCGTTCCGCGACAAGCTCTCGCGGGCGCTTCTCGACCGCTTCGACCTCGTGGTCGCGATGCCCCGGCCTCGTGCATCCGAGCTCGCCGCTCCACCTGGCGAGGCGTCGGATCCCGTGCGCCGTCGCGTGGGGGCGGCGCGTGAACGGCTCGACGCGGCGCGAGCTGAGTGGACGAGCGAGGCAACGGAGCTTCTCGACCGTGCCGTGGAGCGTCTCCCGTTATCGGGCCGTGGCCGGGCGAGAGCGAGGCGGGTCGCCGAGACCGTGGCGGCGCTGGCCGGTGAGCCGGCCGTCGGGGCCGAGCACCTCGGCGAGGCGCTTGCGTACCGCTCTCCGACCGAGCTGGGACCCCAGTGAGCGATCTCGCGCTGGCCGCGTTCGCTGCGGAGACGAACAGGCATCTCTTGCGGACACCACGGGGCGATCCGGGCTTTCGCGCGTTCGCCCGCACATTCGACGAAGGCACGTACCTCGGACGCCTGCGGGAGAGCGGCGTGACCTGGGTTCCGCGCACCGACCCTGGCTTCCCGCCGCTTCTGGGCGCGATTCACGACCCACCACCCGGACTGTTCGTGCGGGGAGGGGCTGCCGTCGAGGCGCTGCGCCGGCCAGCCGTCGCCGTCGTCGGCGCTCGCGCCTGCTCGCCGTACGGGGCGCAAGTCGCGCGGCTTCTCGGCCGAGAGCTCGCCGCGGCCGGCCTGGTCGTCGTCAGCGGCCTCGCGCGCGGAATCGACGGCGAGGCGCATCGAGGAGCCCTCGAGGCCGGCGGCACGACGGTCGCCGTCCTCGGCTGCGGCATCGACCGCGACTACCCCGCCGCTCATGCAGAGCTGGCCGCGCGGATTCGCGCATCCGGCCTGGTCGTCTCCGAGTACGCACCGGGGGTCGAGCCCGCGCCCTGGAGGTTCCCGGCTCGGAACCGAGTGATCGCCGGGCTGGCGGCGGTCACCGTCGTCGTCGAGGCGCGAGAGCGAAGCGGAGCGCTGATCACGGCCGATCTCGCGCTCGAAGAAGGACGTGAGGTCTTCGCCGTCCCTGGCGAGATCACATCGGCCCTCTCGCTGGGCACGAACGAGCTGCTCCGGCTCGGCGCCGCTCCGCTGCTCAGCGCGGCCGACGTGCTCGAGCTGTTCGGCCTTGCAGCGCACCCGCCCGAAGCGGTCGCACTGACCTCGACTGCCGACGCGGTCCTGGAGCGGCTCCGCGACGGGCCGACGAGCGCCGACGAGCTCGTGCGCTCGACCGGGCTCGACGCGGGAGTGCTGGCCTCGGCTCTCACAGAGCTCGAGCTGGCGGGTCGCGCCGTCGCCGCGGGGGGTGTGTACCGGGCGAACTAGAGTCGCAGACATGTCCGAGTCGTTCTGGCTCTCGGAGCCCGCCGAGCCGCCCGCGCTGGTGGCCGGCGGGACGAGTCCCGACGTCGTCGTGATCGGCGCCGGCGTTACCGGCTGCTCCTGCGCCCTCACTCTCGCCGAGGGAGGGCTGCGCGTCCGCGTCTACGAAGCGAGACGCGTGGCATCCGGGGCCAGCGGCCGCAACGGAGGCTTCGGCCTGCGCGGAGGCGCGATGTCGTACGCGAAGGCGCGCGAACGCCTCTCGCCGGAGACGGCAAGAGCCTTCTGGCGGATGACCGAGCGCTATCTCGACAGAATGGAGGAGCTAGCAGGCGACGCCTTCAGGCGAGTCGGCAGCCTGCGGCTCGCCGACGACGAGGAGCTCGCCGACCTGCGAGCAGAGTACGAGGCGCTGCGCGAGGACGGTCTCGACGCAGACTGGATCGAGCAGCTCAAGCCTCCGCTCGACCGCCTGTACCGAGCGGCGATCAGGCATCCGGGTGACGGCGCCCTTCAGCCGGCGCGCTGGGTGCGGCGGCTTGCGGCCCGAGCGGTCGCGGCCGGCGCCGAGATCGTCGAGAACAGCCGGGTCGAGTCGCTGGACGAGCTCGAGCCAGAGCGAGTCGTGATCGCAACCGACGGCTACACAAGCGGCCTGGTCTCGGAGCTCGACGAGGCGATCCGTCCGGTGCGGGGCCAGGTGGTCGCGACCGAGCCGGTGGGCCGAATGCAGTACCCGTGCCCGCACTACGCGCGCCGGGGATTCGATTACTGGCAGCAGACGCCGGACACGCGGCTCGTCCTCGGCGGCCGGCGCGACAGGAGCCTCGACTTCGAGTTCACGAACGAGGAAGCTGTGACCGACCCGATCCAGGGCGAGCTGACGGAGTTCGCGGCCGAGCTGCTCGGTGAGCCTCCAGCCGTTGCCCAGCGGTGGGCCGGGATCTTCGGCGCCACCGAAGACGACCTACCACTCGCCGGCCCCGTTCCCGGGCGCGAAGGTGTCTGGGTCGCCGCGGGCTACTCGGGCCACGGCAACGTCCTCGGCCTGGCGTGCGGAGACCTCGTCGGAGAGGCCGTGCTCGGGCGCCGCAAGCCCGAGCTCGACCTCTTCGATCCTACGCGACTCCTCGCTTAGGACGAAGCCGTCTGCGCACCGGCCCCTTCGGGGACCGGGGCGGTCTCGTCGGACTGCCAGACGGCGAACTTGTTGCCCTCCGTGTCCGTCGCATGAGCGAACCAACCCATGCTGGGCACGGGCATCTTCTCCTCGGTCTCACCGCCGGCGTCGCGGATGCGACCAAGCTCGGCGTCGATGTCGTCGACCTCGAAGTAGACCATGATCCCCTTCTCGCCGTCGCGAGCGGGGTAGAGGCCACCGCCGGGCTCACCCTCGAACATGTTGTACTCGGGCGCGCCTTCGTTGCCCTCAGCGTAGTTCTGGAACTTCCAGCCGTTGACGGCACCCCAGAACTTCATCGCCCGCTGCGTGTCATCCGCAGGGATCTCGATGTGAACGATCTTTCCCTTCAACTTTCCTCCTCTCGTCGTCCTCGCTCCTTGTCCACCGAGACTAGCGAAGGGACGCAGAGGGGCTGCAAAGAGCGAAACCCGGCGCGACAATCTGGCCCGGAACCCTTGAAGGCGCTTCCCGAAAGTTATAAAACTGCTCCTGAGATCTGGGGACCACACCTAGGAGGGGAGTAATCAAGTGGTCAAGCACGCGTTTTCGCGGGCGGCCGGTCGTTCTCTCTGGACCCGTGCCGTCCTAATTGCACTTGTCGTCTCGCTCGTCGCGGCCGCCGCGATCGCCGGCAACGCGATGGGCTCGTCGAACCGAACACAGGAGGCCTCGGCTTCGTTTGCCACCGGCGCCGTGGCTCCAACGTATGCCACGCACGAGCCTGCCCGGGTCGGGGCAGCTGCGAGCCTGGCGTCGACCCCCGCCCACTCCGCGAGCGGGACGATCACCGACGTGAACATGGTGATCAACGGGCCGACATGGCAAACCGAGCCGCCGATGGCCAATGCCCGGCGCAATGCCGCTACGGCAGTGGTCGGCTCGAACATGTATGCCATCACCGGCTTCAACCTGGCGCCCAACTACACCGACGTCAACGAGCGTTTCGACGGCGCCAGTTGGACAATCAGGGCGCCGATCCCCGTCAGGCATGCTCAAGGTCGAGCTGCGGCGGTGGGCACCAAGATCTATGTGCCGGGCGGGTTCAACAGCGTCGATTTCGCCGGCCCGCTGAACAACATGCAGATCTACGACACGGCCACTGATAGCTGGAGTCAGGGTGCAGTGCTGCCCGCGGCGCGGTCGGGCGTGGCGACGGCAGCGTTCAACGGTCTCGTGTACGTCATCGCCGGATACAACCCGGTGGGCACGGGTCACAACGAGGTCTACATCTACAACCCGGCGACCAACTCATACACCACTGGGGCGCCGATGCCTGGCGTCGCGGGCAACGTGCCCGGTGTGCTTCTCTCCGGCGAGATCTACGTCGTCGGCGGCGGCACGGCGCCGGGCGCGCACTACGCCTACAACCCGACCACGAACAGCTGGCGCACCATCGCTTCGCTGCCCACGACAAACGGCCTCTGCCAGAGCGCCAACGGCTTCGTGCTCAGTGGTGAGCTGTGGATCGTCGGCTGCCTGGGCCTACCGGCTCAGCAGGTGTGGATCTACAACCCGGGCACCAACGCCTGGCGCGCCGGGCCGCCGTACAGCGTCGATCACCAGGGTCCCGGCAGCGCGCTGTTCAACGGTCGCGGCTTCGTCGTTGGCGGTGGCACCGCATCCGGTGGCTCGACGGCGGTCGAGTCGATCGGGTCGGGCGGGCCGCCGCCGCCGCCACCACCGCCTCCGCCGCCGCCGCCTCCGCCGCCTCCGCCGCCGCCTCCGCCGCCGCCTCCGGGTGCGTGTAATGGTGGGGCGATCACGATTCCTGATTCGGGGAACGGGGTTCCGTATCCGTCGACGTGTGTTGTTTCTGGTTCGAGCGGGACGATCACG
>DASTYD010000131.1:0-11525 GCA_035765175.1 Gaiellaceae bacterium | reverse complement strand
GCTGCAGGAGCACATCGCGCCGAACACGACCTCCGACTTCGCGTTCAAGGGCGCGCTTCGCGACGAGGCGACCGCGGTCTGGCGCGGGATGATCCGCGTCGAGCCGGATGCGCAGAAGACGAACGCCTACCAGGAGAACCGGAACCTGCTCCTGTCGCCGAAGGCCCACGCCGACTCGATCCCGGGTCTCGAGATCCAGGCGAACGACGTCCGCTGCACCCACGGCGCGACGGTGAGCCAGGTCGACCGCGAACAGCTCTTCTACGCGATGGCGCGCGGGCTGACGAAGGCGGACGCGGAGCGCCTCATCCTGCGCGGCTTCTTCCAGGACGTGCTCGACCGGATCGAGCTCGAGCCGGTGCGAGAAGCACTCGGCGAGGCGCTCGAAGCCCGCATCCCGCAGGGCTAGCAGTCCCAAGAGGGCCGCGCTCGTAGCCGCCGTGTCGTCGGCAGCCCAGGTCGGTAGCGGCCGGATTGCCTACGCGACTGGACGGCGCCGCGGCGGGATCGACGGCACCGGCTCCCCGGCCCAATCTGCCGTCCGGGCCGGCCGCGATCGGGTCGTCGCGGACGCCAGGGACGAGGTCGCGCGGGACCGCGAGCGCGTTCTGCATAGGCGCTGAGTGCACGTGTGAGTTCCCTCTAGGGATTTTCGGCGTCCGCCGCTACCATCCGCGGACGGTGGGTCTTGACCTGAAAGGGCGGCGCGGGCCTGTGCTCGTGCTCATAGCGGTGGGCGTCGCGATCGCGGCGACCATCGTCGGCATCGTCTTGCTGACCAGGGGCGGCGACGGGAGCGCGAATGCGAGCTCGAAGCTCGACACGAGCTTCAGTGAGCCGACGGGCTACGACAGCCTCGATGCCGTGTACGACGAGGAGGCGTTCAGCTGCACCGCGACGGACAGCCAGTGCGTCCGCGACTATCTCGTGAAGGTCACGGGCGACTACGGCCCGCAAGCTTCGCTCGGCGTGCTGGAGCGGCTCCAGCAGGAAGGCAAGGTCGATCGCTCCGTCAACGACCACGACATGGCCCACTCCGTCGGGCGCGAGACGGCCAAGGACTACGGGTCGAACTTCAGGGCATTCGACCTCTGCCCTGTCACGTTCAACTACGGCTGCTCACACGGCTTCTTCGAGTACGTCCTCGCGCGTACCGACACACCCAAGGAAGCTGCGACGACGATCTGCGAGTCGCGCTCCTCGAAGGACACGTTCCTGATCGCCGGCTTCACCTGCTACCACGGCGTGGGTCACGGGATCATGATGGCCGAGGCGTACAACGTGCAGAACTCGCTCAAGGCCTGCAACACGCTGACGACACACGAGGCGAAGGACGGCTGCTGGCAGGGCGTCTTCATGGAGAACGTCAACGCGGGCATGTCCGGCCGCGCCCTACCCGGAGTCTTCAAGCGATCCGACCCGCTCTCCCCCTGCGACAAGGTCGGCGACCAGTACAAGCACGAGTGCTACATCAACCACGCGGGCTGGCTGATGACCGTCGCGAAGTACGACCTGCGGAAGGGAAGCAGGTACTGCCTGAAGGCGAAGGGGCGCTACAAGTCGAGCTGCTTCCAGTCGATCGGCCTGATGGTCACGAACCCGACCTGGCAGGCCGGCCTCTCCCCGGAGCTCGTCAAGGCTCGCAAGCCGGAGGCGGTGATCGCGGCGAAGCTCTGCGGCCGGTTCCCGACGGCGGGCCAGAAGGACTGCGTCATCGCCGGGGTCGACAACCTCGCGAACTTCGACCGGCTCGAGACGAAGCGTGAGGGCGCCTTCTGCAGTGCCGTCCCGTCGTCGCTCGAGGATGCGTGTCACCGGCAGGTCGGCGTCAACCTCGCGAACAGGACGAATGACGAGCAGGTGATCAGGCAGAGCTGCTCGGGGCTCGGCACGGCTGGTCGCGCCTGCCTCGCGGGCGCTGGAGTGTCGTCGTGAGGATCCCGGCGCTGCTTCTCCTGCTGGTCGCAGTGCTCGTGCTGAGCGGCTGTGGTGGGAACGGCGACGACAACGGCGGTGGCGGCGGCGGCAACGTCGTCGAGATCACCGATGACGGCTTCGAGCCGTCGTCGCTCACGGTGTCCTCCGGCGACACCGTCACGTTCGAGAACAAGAGCAGCGACGATGCGTGGCCCGCCTCCGACGTCCATCCGACGCATCAGGAGTACCCCGGCTTCGATTCGAAGAAGCCGCTCTTGCCGGGAGACTCGTACTCGTTCACCTTCACGAAGACCGGCAGCTGGGGGTACCACAACCACCTCGAGCCGGACGTGACGGGGACGATCGTCGTCCAGTAAGGCCACCCGCCCGTGGCTTTCAGGCGTCCAGTAGGCCACAAGCTCGTGGCTTTGTTGAGCACCCGCAGCGCTCCTCTCGTGGCCGGCGTGGCGCTCGGGGCTCTCTCGCTGGTCGTCTACCAGCGCATGGGCTACAGCGTCTGGATGCTGTTGATCTGGCTGGCGGGTCTCGTCGCGCTCGGGTTGTACTTCTGGCGGGAGAGCGGCGCCCTACCGCGGATCTCGCGCGGCGACGTTCTGGCCGGCGTGGCCCTCCTCGTCGTCTTCGCGCCGCTCTACCTCGCTCGCCTCTACGAGTGGCCGGTGCAGATCAGCTCGGACGAGTCGACGATCATGGATGTCTCGGCCGACTACTCGTCCGCAGATGGGGTCGATCCGTTCGGTGTCAGCTTCTATGCGAACCGGCAGACGATGCTGTTTGTCGTTTGGGGTCACCTCGGGAAGTTGCTCGGCGGGATCGACCTCACGCACATGCGCCTCCTTCACGCGCTCGTCGGACTGATCACGATCGCCGCCTCCTACTACCTCTTCCGGCAGCTTCTGCCGCGCGGGTGGGCGATGTTCGCGAGCAGCATCTTCGGGCTCAATCACGCGTACTTGATGATCAGCCGGCTCGCGATGAGGGAGAACACCGCGGTCGCCGCCGAAGTGGTCGCCCTCGCGCTCCTGCTGCGCGGCTTCCGCCAGCGTCATCTCTTCTCGACGTACCTCGGCGGAATCGTCGCCGGAATCGGCTTCTACGCCTACCACCCCGGGCGCGCTGCGTTCTTCCTGTGGGCAGTCTTCCTAGGGCTGCTCGCCCTGTTTTACCGGCGCATGTTTCCGCTCAGGAGAATCGCCACCTTCGGAGCAGCCGCACTCGCGGGCGTGGTGATCGTGGCCGGGCCGCTCGTAATCTCGGAGCGGAAAGCGCCGCCGGCTCCGCCGCAGGTCGACCCGGCGGCACAACTCCTGATCACGAAAGCGGGGCGCGAGCACCAGCGGGAGTGGGTCGGCGCGGTCAGCATTCGCGACGGGTATTTGACGAACGTCAGGTTCGGTCTGAAGACGTTCAACGACAACATCACCGACCACGGCTATATCTACGTGAACCCAGGGCACGGGTTCGTCGACCCACTCACAGGCATTCTCGTCTGGGTCGGAGCCGGGGTTCTACTGCTCGCGATGATCCTCCAGCGCCGCCGGGAGGAGCCGTGGCCGCTGCTCATGCTCGGCAGCTTCGTCGTGATGTGGCTCGGATTCGCGTTCATCGTCAACAAGGCGCCTAACTACACGCGCCTGCTCATCACGGTGCCGTTCGTCGCCTACCTCGTCACGATTGCGGTGCGGTTCCTCGCGCAGCAGGCGGAACGGCTGCTCGCCCGCTCCGGCCGCCGGCTCACTCCTGCTCCCACCATTGCCATCGCGTCCGCCGTTCTCGTGGCGGTCGGCGCCTTGAACCTCGCGATCGCCTGGGACTACGTCGACCGCGGCCGCAGTCAGGGAGACCCGATCGGCAGCACCGCCCGATACATGGGGGATCGTCCCGGACGGCAGTTCTACCTCGTCGGCGAGGAGAACGGCCCCTATCCGTACTTCTCCTGGGGAAACAGGGGCTGGTGGCACGACTGGCTCGCTCGTGTCACTCCCAATACGAAGCTCGCCGAGACCGCGTCGAACGAAGTCGCATCGTTGCGGCCTCCACCTCCGTTCACGCTCCTGATGAGTCGCTCGGCGCTATCAACCCTTGGACCAGGCCTGGCCGATCGCTACCCGACCGGCCGAGTCCGCAACGTGATGCCGGACGGAACCCTCGTGGCGTTCGAGGTGAACGACGAGAGGGCGGTGTCCAGGTGACTGAGGACGCCGGCGAGCGGCCGCTGCCCTAGGAACAAGGAGGGGCCGCTGCTCGACTGGGTGAACCGACCTGCTTTGCGTCGGGCTCGCGATTCCGGGTCCGCCCGCACCTGGGGGCTCCTCGGCACCGCGGCCGCGCTCGGCGCCTGCTCGCTCATCCTGTACTGGCGAGGCGGCTACAGCCGGTCGATGCTCGTCCTCTGGCTCGCTGCGATCGTCGGGCTCGCCGCCGTCTTCTGGACCTGGAACCGAGCCCTGCCTCGCATTGCGAGCAAGGACCTCCTCGTGGCGTCGGGCGTCGTCCTCGGCTTCGCCCCGCTCTACGTCGGGGCCCTGTACCGCTGGCCCGTCCAGGTCAGCTCGGACGAGGAGCAGATCGTCACCGCCGCGCGGAACGCCGCGAACGCTCAGGGACTGGACCCGCTCGGGCTCAGCACGTATCTGAACCGGCCTGCGCTCCTCCTCATCGGCTGGGGCAAGCTCGGCGACCTCCTCGGCGGCTTCGACCTCTTCCATATGCGGCTCCTGCACGCGCTCTTCGGGCTCCTCACGATCGCGGCGGCGTACGCACTCTTCCGGCAGCTGCTTCCACGCTGGTGGGCCGTGTTCGCGTCGTGCGTGCTGGGCGTGAGCCACTCGTTCCTCATGATCAGCCGCCTCGCGATGCGGGAGAACACGGCAGTGCTCGCCGAAGTGCTCGCGCTGGCGCTCCTCTTGTGGGGATTCCGGCGCACCCATCCCCTCGCAACGTTCCTCGGCGGCGTCGTGGCCGGCCTCGGCTTCTACGTCTACTACCCGGCGCGGGCGACGTTAGCGATCTGGATCGTGTTTCTTGCCGCGCTCGGCCTGATCGGCAGGCGACAGTTGCCGCTGCGGAGGATTCTCACGGCAGGCGCGATCGCAGTCGCCGGCTTCGTGCTCGTGGCGACCCCGATCACGATCGCCGAGTCGCACATCCCGCGCCCCGGCGTCCCGAGCGACTTCGACCCGCAGCACTCGACATACCTGATCTACCCCGAAGCCCGGGAGCGCGAGCGGCAGTGGGTGGGTGCCTCGAGCGTCGCGGAAGGCGTGAAGACGAACATCCGCTGGGGCCTCGGCGCGTTCAACAACACGGTCACCGACAACGGGAACATCTACGTCAATCGCGGCCACGGCTTCGTCGATCCGCTGACCGGGATCCTGCTCTGGCTCGGGATCGGCCTCGTCGCAGTCCGACTCGTCCGCCGCGAGCTTGACGAGGGAGCGCTCCTCGCCACTGTCGGTTTCGTCAGTCTCTGGCTCGCGTCTGCGTTCCTCGTCAACAAGGCGCCGAACTACACGCGGCTGCTCGTCTCGCTGCCGTTCGCCGCGTACTTCGTCACGGTCGCGGTCCGCTGGCTCGCCGGTCGCTGGCGCTCTCTTCGCGCCGGACCGGCTCTCGCGATGGGCGGTTTCCTGGTTGCGCTGGTCGCGTGGAACCTGGCGATCGCCTGGGACTACATCGACGCCGGGCGGCGCACGGGCGATCCCATCGGCTCGACCGGCCGGTACGTGGCGGCCCACGACCACATACCCGATCAGAAGTTCTTCCTGGCCACGACCGAGAACGGTGACTTCGACTACTACTACTATCTCGCGGCATCGGCCGGCGTGAGCCGGTTACAGTTCTTCGCCGCAGACGACACCAAGGTGCGAGGTGTCGTCGACCCCCAGCAACTGCCGTCGTTCTCGGCGAGCCCGCCGTTCGCGCTCTTCACGAGGCGGGACGCGTGGGAGCGATTCGCCGCGCCGCTCGCGGAGAAGTACCCGCGGGGCCGGATCCGAAATGTCACTCCACGCGGGGACCTGGTCGTCTTCGAAGTGCCTAAGGGCTAGACCCCGGCGCCCTTCAGGCACTCGGTGAGGTCCCCGCCCTTCGCCCACTGCTCGCACGCTTGGCGCTTCGCCTCGGGCGTGCTCTGCTGCGTCCCGAGGATCGTGCCCATCCCGAAGAAGCAGTACGGCCTGAAGCCGGGGCTGACCGATTCGCAGAACGCCTTGCCGTTCGGATCCTGCGGGTTGTTGTTCATGACGTCCCGGATCGCGCCGTAGATGCAGTCCCTCTCGCCGCTTCCGGCCTGGGCGCAGAGGGACTTCATCCCCTGCGGATCGCGGCCCGCGTTGCCGGCGACGTCGCGACCGTAGGACTGGAAGCAGATTTCGGCCCAGCCCCGCTCGCTCTTTCGGCACCAGTCGGCGGTCTTCTTCCAGTCGCCGTTGACGTTCGGGAGGATGTGCGACGTCACGAGGAGGTAGCAGTAGAGCTTGTCGCGGCGCTCCACGAGCTTGCTGTTGCAGGGGTAGAGCAGGTTCTTCTTGCTCAGCCACTTCGTCCGCAGCCCGAACGACGAGCTCTGGTTCTCCATGAAGACGCCGCCGCTGCACGAGACCTGGTCGAACTCGGTCTGGAGCTGGTGGCAGTAGTCCAGCGCCTTCGGCAGGTCGTAGGCCGTATACAGCATCAGGCCGTGGCCGAGGCCGTGGTCGCACTGGTAGTAGTTGAACGCATTGACCTTGATCTCGGGCTCGTTGCACGCGGTTCGAGCGACGCTTCCGACCCGATCGGCGCTGACGCCTGCGAGCTTCCACTGGAGGAGGCCGTGGTAGAAGCCGGCGCCGCAGGTCGCATTCCCGGCCGCGAAGGCCTTGCCGACGCTGCCCTCGTAGTGCAGGAGGCCGCCCGCGCCGATCTTGTGGGCGATCGGGTGGCAGGAGCCCGCGATGACCGGGTTCGTGCTCTGCATCTCGGCGAGCTTGTCGAGCGCCGCCTTCGGCCCCTCCTCGTAGGCGAGGTTCCCGAACGCCTGCTCGAGGCATGCCGCGTCCTGGGCGCAGTCCTCGACCTTCTTGTCGTCGGGCTCGAAGCTGATCTTGCCCGCGGTTCCCGAGCCGGCCGCCGTCGCGACGAACCCCGCGACCTGCTGAATCTCCTCGGCGGTCAGCTTGTCCTTGAAGGCGGGCATGCCGTTTCCGCCGTTCGTGACCTGCCTGGCGACGGTTTCCTCGTTCGGGCGCAACTCGTCGAGGTCGGGCCCGACCTGGCCCTTGGCATTCGCGGCGCGCATCGTGTGGCAGTTGCCGCACCCCTGCTCGGCGAAGATCTTGGCTCCGGGCGAGCCGGCGCTGTCGTCACCTCCCGAGCCGTCGCCGCCACCGCCGCCGCACCCGGCGGCGAGGAGGAGGATCGAGACGAGGGCGATCGAGGTGAGGGCGATCGCGAACAGGGCGATTCGTCGCATCCGGAGACATTGAAGCGAAAAGGCTCGCAAGAGTGAAACGACTACCGACCGCGCAAGGCTCACGCCGGAGGCACGAGCGTCATGATCAGGTAGGCCGCTCGGCCCGACTGCTCCCGGCTACGTGCGATGCGCAGGCTCTCGATCCGCAGGCCCGCACGTGTCACGAGCGTGCGGTAGCCGCCTTCCTTGCGCACGAACCTCCCGCGATCGAGTCGTGCCAACATGTTGCTCACCCGCTCGCCCGGGAGATAGACGACGTCCTGAGTGGCGATTCGCCGGATCGACGGGGTTCGTGCGAGGAGTTCGAGCAGGCCGACGGCCTGCCCGTCGTCCAGATGGTGAAGCAGCCCTGCGAGAATGACGAGCGACGGCCGCAGCGACGCGAGGTCTTCCGCCGTCATCTGGCGAGCCTCGAACGTCACCTCCGGCCGCTCGGTAGCGCGGGCGCGTGCGAACTCGATCGCTCTGGCATCGATGTCGAATCCGTGGTAGGCCTTGAAGTCCGACAGGTAGCGGAGCGCGTCGCCCGTCCCGCAGCCCACGTCGACGATCACGTCGGTCGCCTCCGCTCCCAGGCCCTCGTAGAAGGCGGTCATGTCGATGCCTCCGACCACCCAGGGACGCAGGCGGTTGTAGACCAGGGGGTGGCCCAGCAGCTTCTGATACCACTGCGAGCCGCGGCCGAGCACCTCAGGGAACCCGTACGCCGTGCGCGTCTCTCACGAGGTACAGAGGGCGGTCCTTGACCTCGTCGTGAATGCGAGCGATGTACTCGCCCATCAGCCCGAGCACGAGCAACTGAATGCCGCCGAGGAAGGCGACGAAGACCGCGATCGATGCAAGGCCGGGGATGGAGTAGAAGCCGGCCAGTTTGAAGCCCAACGCGACCACTCCGAAGGCGAAAGAGAGCGCCGAAACGGCAAAGCCCAGGTTCAGCGCAAGCCGCAGTGGAGCGGCCGAGAAGCTGACGACACCGTCTGTCGCGAACTTCAGCATCTTCGTCAGCGGGTACTTCGTGTCGCCTGCGAAGCGCTCGTCCCGCTGGAAGCTGACGCCGACCTGGCGGAATCCGATCCAGCTGAACATTCCGCGCACGTAGCGGTTCGTTTCGCGCATGGATTTGAAGGCCTCGAGCGCCTGCCTGTCTACGAGTCGAAAGTCGCCCACGTCGAGAGGCACATCGATGTTGCTGATGCGGCGAAGGAGACGGTAGAACGCGGAAGCCGTCGTCTTCTTGAATCGGGTTTCGCCGGGACGTCCCTCGCGGACGCCGTAGATCACGTCGAACCCCTCTCGCCAACGTGCCGCCATCTCCAGCACGACCTCGGGCGGATCCTGGAGATCGGCGTCCATGACGATGACCGCGTTGCCGGCGGCAACGTCCATGCCGGCGGTGATCGCGATCTGGTGACCGAAGTTCCGGGAGAGACGAAGCACCTTGAAGCGAGGATCGGCCTCCCGTGCCGCCACCATCAGGTCGTAGCTGCGGTCGCTGCTTCCGTCGTCGACGAGCACGACCTCCGCAGGACCGTCGAGGCGGTCGAGCAGGAGTGTGAGCCTGCGGACCAGCTCGGTCAGGGTCTGCTCCTCGTTGAGAATCGGTACGACGAGTGAGTACTCCGGCCCGCCTGGCTTGTCGGTCATCGCGAGTACGATAGACACGTGGCCGTAACGACTCAGGCCAAGCTCGACGCGCAGAAGCTGCGCGCGGACTTTCCGATCTTCGAACAGAAGATCCACGGCAAGCCGCTCGCCTATCTCGACTCCGCGGTCTCGACGCACAAGCCGCGGCAGGTGCTCGAGAAGCTGCAGGACTTCTACGAGACGTCGTACGCGAACGTGCACCGAGGCGTCTACACGCTCTCGGAGCGGTCAACGGCCGAGTACGAGGGTGCGCGACAGAAGCTCGCCCAGTTCGTGAATGCGGCGTCGCCGCGGGAGATCGTGTTCGTGCGCGGCGCGACCGAGGGGCTGAACCTCGTCGCCTACGCCTGGGGGCTCGTGAACCTCGAGCCCGGCGATCTCGTGGTCGTGACCGAGCTCGAGCACCACTCGAACTTCGTGCCCTGGCAGTACATGGCCAAACGGACCGGCGCGACGCTGCGGATGATCAGGCTCGACGACAACGGCGAGCTCGACCTGTCCGAGCTCGACAGGATCGCGGGCGAGGGCAAGGTCAAAGTCGTTGCGAACAACCTCGTCTCGAACGCGCTGGGGACGGTCAACCCGATCGAGAAGCTCTCCGCGTGGGCGCACGCGCAGGGCGCGATCATGGTCGTCGACGGGGCCCAAGCCGCTCCGCACATGGCGGTCGACGTGCAGGCCCTCGGTTGTGACTTCTTCGCATTCTCCGCGCACAAGATGTGCGGGCCGACGAGCGTCGGCGCGCTCTGGGGCCGGCTGGAGCTGCTCGAGGAGATGGAGCCGTTCAACCTCGGCGGGCACATGATCCGCAAGGTCACGTTCGAAGAGACGACCTACGGCGACGTGCCGGCGAAGTTCGAGGCGGGCACGCAGCCGATCGCCGAAGCAGTCGGCTTCGGGGCTGCGGTCGACTACGTGACCGAGGTCGGCCTCGAGTCGATCGAGCAGCACGAGCACGACCTGGCGGCGTATGCGCTCGAGCAACTGGGCGAGGTCCCCGGAATAAAGCTGTACGGCCCTCCACCCGAGCGCCGCGCAGGCATCGTCTCGTTCAACCTCGGCGACCTGCACCCGCACGACGTCGCCCAGGTTCTGGACATGGAAGGCGTGGCGATTCGCGCGGGCCACCACTGCTGCCAGCCGCTGATGCAGAAGCTCGGGGTGGCGGCCACCAACCGGGCCAGCTTCTACCTCTACACGGTGCCCGACGAGATCGACCGGCTCGTCGGCGGCCTCCACAAGGCCCAGAAGATCTTCAGCTAGGTACGCTCAAGTTGTGAGCGACTTCTATCGCGAGGTCATCCTCGACCACTACAAGAATCCCCGCGGTCACGGGGCAATGGACTCCCCTGACGCGACCGCGGAAGGGCTGAACCCGCTCTGCGGGGACGAGGTCACGATCTCGGTCGCGCTGGCTGACGACGGCGAGACGATCGACGAGGTCAAGTTCGAGGGCCGGGGCTGCGCGATCTCGCAGGCTGCGACCTCGATGCTGACCGAGATGGTCAAGGGGCGCTCCGCGACGGACGTCGCCACGCTTCCCAAGGAAGAGCTGCTCGAGGAGATCGGGATCCCGCTCACGCCGATTCGCCTCAAGTGCGCTCTGCTGGGCCTGGGGGTCCTGAAGGTGGCTTTGCACCGTGCAAAAGGGACGCCGCTCCCCGAGGAGTGGGCCGGGCTCGCCAACGAGCTCGAGATCTCCTAGCGCGTGGCGCTGGTCGACGTCGCCCCGCTGGACGAGTTCCCGCCGGGCTCCGTGAAGATCGTCAACGCCGGCTCGATCTCCGTCGGCGTCTACAACCTCGGTGGCCGGCTGTGCGCGCTCGAGGATCGCTGCTCACACGACGACGGGCCACTCTGCGAGGGCGAGTTCGACGCGGAGGAAGGCGTGGCAATCTGCCCGCGGCATGGCGCGAACATCGAGATCTGCACCGGCAAGCCGCTCACACTGCCGGCCGTGCTGCCCGTGGAGACGTTTCCCGTCGTCGTCGAGGATGGAGTGGTGAAGGTGGACATCCGCTGATGCTCGACGAGCAGATCAGGGCCGTTCTTGCGCGGCTGGAGGAGGAGGACGCGCGAGAACGAGAGGAAGGCGTCGCGCGCGAGCTGCGCGCTCGGCAGGTCGCGCGTTCGACCGGGCAGTTCCTGTTTGCGCTCGTGGCGCCGCAGTGGGACTGCGAGGTGCTCGAGATCGGCGGTTCGCGCGGGTACTCCTCGATCTGGCTCGGCGCGGGCGTTCGCAACCTCGGGGGGCGGGTGCTCTCGCTCGAGAGCGATCCGGCGAAGGTCGAGGCGTGGCGGCGGAACGTCGCGGAGGCCGGTCTCGAGGAGACGGTCGAGCTGATGGAGGGCGACGCGTTCGAGACCCTGCCGGAGATCCAGGACGTCTTCGACGTCGTCTTCATCGACGCGGAGAAGGAGGACTACGAGAAGCTGTTCCTGCTCGCGCGCGACAAGGTCGAGCCGGGCGCGCTCGTCATCGCCGACAACG
>DASTYD010000130.1:0-2043 GCA_035765175.1 Gaiellaceae bacterium | reverse complement strand
GACGACCCGCGCCGGCCGACGATCGAGAAGGTGATCGAACCGGATGAGGTGGTCGCGAAGACGGGCTACACGCGGCCGCACACCGTGCACTGCATGCCAGGCGACAACGTCGTCATCTCGATGCTCGGGGACGCCGAGGGGAACGGCGCCGGCGGGTTCGCCGTGCTCGACGCGAAGACCTTCGAGCTCCAGGGCCGCTGGGAGAACGGCGGCGAGACTCCCAGCCTCAACTACGACTTCTGGTACCAGCCGCGCAAGAACGCGCTCGTCTCGAGCGAGTTCGGCGAGCCCAACGCCTACGAGCCGGGCTTCGATCCCGAGCATGTCGCGGCGGGGCGCTACGGAAGCAGGCTCCACTTCTGGAACCTCGCCGAGCGGACGCTCGAGCAGACGGTCGAGCTCGGCGAGAACGGCCTCGTCCCGCTCGAGGCGCGCTGGCTCCACGACCCGGACGCCGACGAGGGCTTCGTCGGAGCCGCGCTCTCGAGCACGATGTGGCACTTCCATCGGGACAACGGCAGCTTCAAAGCCGACCAGGTGATCGCGGTCGAGAGCGTCCCGCTCGAGGGCTGGCCGTTCCCGGTCCCCGGCCTGATCACCGACCTGCTCCTGTCGATGGACGACCGATTCCTCTACCTCGCGAACTGGCTCCACGGCGACGTCCGGCAGTACGACGTCTCCGACCCGGCCGACCCGAAGCTGACGGGCCAGGTCTGGCTCGGCGGCGTGATCGGGAGGCCGACCGACGCTCGGCGTGACCTGAACGGCGGCCCGAACATGCTCCAGCTCTCCTTCGACGGGCGCCGCCTCTACGTCACCAACTCGCTCTACTCGACCTGGGACAACCAGTTCTACCCGGAGCTGCGCTCGTGGCTCCTGCGGATCGACTGCGACCCGAACGGCGGCATGGAGATCGACCACGATTTCTTCGTCGACTTCCACGACCGCCCCGCCGGTCCCGCGCGCGCGCACGAGGTGCGCCTCCAGGGCGGCGATTGTACGACGGAGATCTTCCAGTGATACTCGGGCACGTGAACGGCGCCCCCGTCGAAGAAGTTGTCATGCAGCTCGCCGCGGCCGGCGTGATGACGCTGGCGATGCTCGCGGTTGCGGTCGAGGTGACGGTCCGACGCCTGCGAGCACGGCTGAGACGGAGGTGATGGCGACACCGACGAAGACGGCAGCGCGCTCGGCGGCGGAGGAGGCGCTCCTCGACGCCGCCGAGCGGCTGCTCGTCGACGTGGGCTACGCGGGCATCACCACGAGGCGGCTGGCCGAGGAAGCCGGCGTCAACCACGGGCTCGTCCACTACTACTTCGGCTCGAACGAGAACCTGCTCGTGCGCGCGCTGGAACGGTTCACCGAAGGGCTGATCGACCGCCAACGGGAGCTGTACTCCGCCGACATGCCCTTCGTCGAGAAGTGGCGGACGGCGATGCGCGACCTCGTGAGCGAGGACGTGACCTACGAGAAGATCTGGCTCGAGCTGCAGGCGCTCGGCTGGAACCACCCGGAGCTCCGCGAGCGGCTCGCGCGGGTGAACGCAGAGTGGCGCGCGGTGCTCACCGAGGCGTTCGGAGGACCGCATCGCGAGCTGAAGATCCCGATGCCGCTCGAGGCGCTGGTCTCGCTCGTGATGACCTTCAACATCGGAATCATCGTCGAGCGCCTCGGCGGGATCGAGACCGGCCACGACGAGCTCCTGGACTGGATCGACGGATGGCTGTCGAGCTGACGACGCCCACGACGGAGCAGACCCGGGCCTCCTACCCGGACGAATCGGGCTACGTCGAGCGCGATGGCATCCGCGTCTACTACGAGGTCTACGGCACCGGCGAGCCGACCGTTCTGCTCCTTCCGACCTGGTCGCTCATGCACTCGCGCCACTGGAAGATGCAGATCCCCTACCTGGCGCGGCACTGCCGGGTCGTAACGTTCGACGGCCGCGGGAACGGGCGCTCGGACCGGCCCACGGAGCCGGAGGCATACGACGAGCGGGAGTTCGCCGCGGATGCGCTCGCGGTGCTGGAAGAAACGAAGACC
>DASTYD010000129.1:0-5188 GCA_035765175.1 Gaiellaceae bacterium | reverse complement strand
GTGGAGACCGCGTTCTCGACGACCGACTGGACGCTCGAAGGCGGCGTCCCGCTCAACGTTCTGCGAAGTTGTGAGTGGACGCTGATGTGCACCCCGCCGCCCCTCGGACCCGGCCCCGACCCCAACGCCGCCGGCTTCGGCGTGATCGCTGATGCCTTTCTCGACGTGATCCAGCCGTGAAAGAGGTCGGCTCGCCTACGGTGTTCTCGCATCCGACGACGATGAATTCTTCGCGGTCAGCGACGATCGAGGCTTGCGTCTAGCCAGGCGCGGCGACTTACAAGGCGCAATCAGGAGAGCCGCCCTCGGGCGGCTCTCGGCTGTCCAAGCCAAACAGGAACTAGGCGATTTCGGACAGTGGGCGCGTGTTCAGGATGTTGGCCGCAGTGGCCCAGCCACGGCGCGCCGTCGCGACCGAGAGCTGCATGTTGCCCAGGCCGCGGATCGAGTGCGCGTCCGTCGAGCACACGATGGGGACGCCCGCCTCGATTGCGGCCCGCACGTGTACGTCGCGCAGATCGAGCCGGTCCGGGAGGCCGTTGATCTCGACCGCGACTCCCGTCTCGAGCGCGACCTCGAACACGACGTCGAGATCGAGCGCGTTCTCGGGGCGGTGGTTGATGATCCGCCCCTTCGGGTGGCTCAGGCACCGCACCGCTGGGTGCCGCATCGCCTCGACCGTCCGCTTCGTCAGCTCCGCCGCCGACGCCCGCTGCCCAGCGTGCACGCTCGCCTGCACCCACTCCAGCCCGGCGAGCACGTCGTCGGGCAGGTCGAGCGATCCGTCGGGAAGGATGTCGCACTCGCTCCCGCGGAGGATCCGGAACGGCGCCAGCCGCTCGTTCGCCGCAGCGATCTCCTCGCCCTGCCGCCGGATGTCGTCCGCGTCCAGCCCCGGCACGACCCGGACGTTCCGCGTGTGGTCGCAGATCGCGAGGTACTCGTAGCCGAGCGCGTGCGCAGCCTCTCCCATCTCCAGCACGCTCGCCTTCCCGTCCGACCAGTCGGTGTGCACGTGGAGGTCGCCGCGGATGTCGTCGAGCTCGACGACCGGCGGCGGCTCGCCGCGGAACGGTTCCTCACGCAGCTCGGGTGGACAGAACGGAATCCCGAGAGCCGCGTAGACGCCCTCCTCGTCCGGCGCGTCCGGGAGCGGCTCCAGTGCCTCGACGTACGCGCGAGAGCCGGTCGCCCGCACGAGCTCCGTGCCAAGGCGCCTCGGGTGCGCCACGACGAGCTCAACGGGAACGCCCTCGACCGTGACGCCGATCGAGCGCCGCTCCGACCGCTCGACGATCGCGACGATCTGCGGCAGCCGCTCGAGGCGATCGAGGACAGGCCCGGCACGAGCGGCCGAACACACGACCGCGAACTCCTCGTTCACGTCGCGCCAGCGCCGAGGATCTCCTGCGATCTCCCCGCCCAGCACTTCCGCCAACCCATCGAGGAGCGCGCGGGCTCTGTTCAGCAGCATGCCTCGTCGAGGACGAGGCCGTTCCTCACGGGCGAGTGCCGCGAGGATCTTGGCCTCCGTCTTCGGCCCGATCCCCGGTACCTCGGCGAGCCGGCCCTCGGCCGCCGCGGCTCGGAACTCGTCCACGGTGCGCACCCCCAGTGCACGTCCGATCGCGACTGCCTGCCTCGGGCTGAAGCCGACCAGCCGGCCGAGACCCACCAGTTCCGGCGCGACCTCGCTCTCCAGTTCGTCAAGCTCCGCGATCCGCCCCGTCTCCACGAGCTCCTTCAGCCGAGCCTCGATCCCCGGCCCGACCCCGCGCAGCTCACGGGCACGACCGGCGCGCACGAGGTCTGCGACCGGCGCCCTCGTCTCGCGGATCATCTCCGCCGCACGCCGGTACGCACGAGGCGCGTAAGGCTCCGCGCCCGCGAGGTCGAGCAGCGTCGCGAACGACTCGAGCCGGTCCGCGATCTCCGCGTTCGAGGTGCCGTCTTCCTGCGCCACGGGCAATAGTTTTCCCGTGGAGCTCAGTTTCATCGACGAGTTCGAACACGGCTTCGGCTGGACGCCCGAAGGCGACAAGCTTCAGCGTGTCTCGCACGCGCTCCGAAGCGGCGACTCCGTCTGGCTCATGGACGTCGTCGACGGCGCCCGCCTCGACGAGCGGATCGCACAGCTCGGGGAGCCGAAGGGCGTGATCCAGCTCCTCGACCGGCACGAGCGCGACTGCGCCGCGGTCGCGACACGGCTCGGCGTCCCCCTTCACAAGACACCGCTGACGGACGTGGAGGGCGCACCCTTCGTCGTCCTCCCGATCGTCAAGTGGCGCGTCTGGCGCGAGATCGCGATCTGGTTCGCCGCCGAGCGAGCCCTCGTGTGTGCCGACGCGCTCGGGAGCGTCGGCTACTTCCGGGCCAAGGACGAGCCGTTCGGCGTCCATCCCTTCCTCCGCCTCTTCCCGCCCCGAGCGGCGCTCGGCGGCCTCGAGCCCGAGCACCTGCTCTTCGGGCACGGGCCGGGGTACCACGGCGCCGAAGCGCCCCGCGTGTTGGGCGAGGCGCTTGCGACGTCGCGGCGACGCCTGCCGCGGGCGTTGCGGAACTCCGTTCGCCGCTAGCAGTCGACGCGTGGATTCCAGGCGAAGAAGTCGCCGCTCGGGTTGACCTTCCAGGCCCACGCGTGGAGCGCGTAGAACGGCGGCAACCCGTACCGGTTCGGCTCGGTGACCAGGTCGAACGGGCGGCCGAAGAGCCTTGGCACGCCCGAGTGGTGCTCTTCCCAGACGCTCTTGAAGACGATGTACTCGAGCGCCACGAGGTGCATGTTGTTGCCTCGCTGCTCGTAGACCAGCGCCTCAGGCCGCCTACGGTCGAGCACGTCGTCACCTACGAGCGAGCCGTTCACGAAGTGGACGCCCATCGCGCCCGTCCCGGGCAGCTCGATGCAGGCGATCCCCTGGGCGTCGCGGAACAGCTGGTAGCCCGCGGCCTCGGCCGTGGGCAGGCTGTGGTAACGGGCCGTGGCCTGCCTCGCTTCTCCGAAGGTCCCCGATGCGAAGGCGATTCCGGCCGCCGCGAGCGGGACGGCAGCGGCCAGTGCCACTGCGAAACGCTTGAGCTTCATCTCTCCTCCTATGCGGCGTAGTGGAAGTAGGGATCGAGAACGCGCACCGGCACGATCGAGTCGAGGGGCAGGCCGTTCCGTGCAGCCGTCTGCCTGATCGCCTCGGGCGAGGGCCCGTCGTAGATGCAGAAGGTCTTCCGCCGGTCCTCCGTGACGTAGGAGTGGATCCACGTCACGCCCGAGTCCGCGTTGTTCTCGACGACCGAGAGGCACGCCCGGGCGCCCTCGTCGGTCGGCGTGATGCCGAGCCCGTCGGGAAACGTGCGCTCGACCATGTAGCGGGGCATTGCGTCCTCCTTTCGATGACTCGACGGACGCTAGGCCCGGCCCCTGCCCAGGCGCATCGGGCGCGTTCCCTATCTTGGGCGGGCAGGCTCCCCGTCTTCCGTGGCCAGCTTGGCAGCCTCGTAGCGGCTGCCGACGCCGAGCTTGCCCAGGATCGACGAGACATGGTGGCCGACCGTCTTCTCGGAGATGTGGAGCCGCGCAGCGATCTCCGCGTTCGTCAGCCCCTCGGCGACGAGGTCCAGGACCTCCGCCTCGCGCCCGGTCAAGCCTGCCGGGTGCTCTCGCGTCCCAGGCCTTGGGCCGCGGGTCAGCCCGCGTGCCCCTCGTTCGCGAAGCTTCCGTGCGACGATTGCCGCCGCCGGCCGCGCTCCGAGCTCGAGTAGAGCCTCGTGGCTTCGCCGCAGGTCGTCCTCGTCGTCGCTGAGCGACAGCACCCACGCGGCGTTGTACGGGCACTCGAGCTTCTCCCAGGCGGCTGCGGCGGCGGCATAGTCGCCCGCTAGCTCGAGCGCGTACGGTCTGGGGAGAGGGCCGGTCTCCTCCGGGGCGATGCCGAGGCGACGCCGCCACACCGCCAGACGGCCGGCTATCCACCGATCCGTGAGCCCGACCGGGTGCATCGACCCCAGCTCCGTCCGGGCCCGCTCGGGATCGCCCTCGAGGAACGCTGCCTCTGCCCGCACGAGCTGGATCGGCACGTGTCTCTGCGGCGGGTTCCCGCGCGAGAGCTCGAGCACCTCGTCCAGCGCTTCCCAGACACCGGGATCACCGCGCTGGGCCCGCAGGTGACCGAGCAGGTGCAGCGACCACGCCCGGTGCAGCACCGCGTGTGGGTGGTTGAGTGCAGTCCGCGCGTCGGCCGCCGCCTCGTCCCAGCGACCCCGGTCGAGCGCACCGACCGCGCGCCAGGCGAGGAGGTAGATGCGATGGTCGTCGAGGTCGCGCTCCGCCGAGTAGGCGAGCCCATTCTCGAGCCAGCGGTCAGCGGCCGGCCAGTTCTTGTTCCGGACCGAAGTGAACACGAGAGCCGAATAGACGCGTGCAACCTGCTCGTCCGTTCCGTGTTTCTGGGCGAGCGCCAACGCTTTCTCGAGGGCGCCGGTTCCGTTGCCGCGCATCGCCTCGGCGGCTCCGATCGCGGTCGCGGCCATCACGACGATTTCCTTCTCCCCGAGCTGCTCCGCAAGCTCGATTGCACGTTTACCCCACACGATGACCCCCTGGTCGTCCAGCCAGACGACGCGTTGTCCTGCCATGTGCGCGTACGCGAGCGCCAGCTCCCGCCCCGGGGAAAGCTGCTCCAGGACCTGAATCGCTTCGTGCAATGCGTCCTCAGACTCCTCGAGCCGTGCGGCCCAGTACAGAACGCGTGATGACCAAGCGAGGAGCTCGCCTTCCTTGAGCCGGTCACCGACCTCGCGGTAGCGCTCGAGCGCGGCCAGACCGGTCGTGAGCGCCTCGTCGACTTGAAGCGTGATCGAGCACTCCCGCGAGCGGCGCTCGAGCAGCTCGGCGACCTCCTTCGAAGGCAGACCATCGGCAAAGCGAAGGCAGCGTGCGTACTGCTCGGCCGCCTCCCGATGGGAGCCTCGGTCGGCGGCCCGCTCGGCGGCCGCCCAGGCATGCTCGAGCACGGCCGAGGCGTCGCCAGCTGACTCCGCATGGTGGGCGAGGCGCGCCTCGTCGCCGCTCCTTCTCAGCGCGGCGAGAGCGCGCGCGTGAAACCCGGCCCGCCGAGCCGGGTCGATCGCCTGCTCAACGGCTTGTCGCGCGAGCTCGTGCCGAAAGCCGACGCCTCTGCCTCCGTCGACGCTCTGG
>DASTYD010000128.1:0-10943 GCA_035765175.1 Gaiellaceae bacterium | reverse complement strand
GGTCAGCGCGGCCCAGGCGGCGCTCGCCGTCGCGGTCTGGACTGCGGGCGGCCTCGTCGGGGATTTCGCGCTGCTCGCGATCCTCCGGCGGGTCTCGGGCTTCACGCATCTTCGCGTGACGGCGGCCCTGGCGCTCGTCGTATTCCCGGCGTTCCTGCTCGTGCCGGGGCTCTGGCCGAAGCTCGTCCTCGCCGGGGTTCTCGGCGTGATCCGCGCCGGCTGGTACGCGATCCCGAAGGCGCAGGTCTTCGCGGCGCTTCCGGGCCGGAGCGGCGCGGCCGTCGCGCTCAGCGACCTGTCGAGCCTGCCGCAGAGCCTGCTGCCGCTGGCCGTTGGCCTCCTCGCCGCCGAGTTCGGCCTCGGCAATGCCCTCTGGGCCGCGCTCCTCGCACCTGTCGCCCTGCTCCTCCTCGTCCCCCGCCGCTAGCTAGCGGGTCATGAACGGGGTCGGGTCACGAACGGGGTCAGACCCCTCTGCAACTCGGCTCGTGCAGTGCGCCTGCTTGGCTTGTCCTCCACACCCTGTGGGTCGCTGGGCAACGTTCTGTCACGAAGTTGGCACGCTTTATCAGCGGGGTCTGACCCCTCTTTGCGTGGTCCTGCGGGGTCAGCTCCGCGACGAGGCAAAGGTGCTCGCTCCGCGCCGGAGGACGTCAGCGACGCTCAGTCGGCTTGAGGATCGTCTTCGGCCCCCTGCGAACCCTCCTCGGGGTCCGGCACGGGCGAGTCGGGAAGCTCCACGTTTCGGTCGTCATCCCGGGGTACGGAAGTATCCTGCTCATTCATGAAGGTCATTCTTCCCGACTCGAGCGAGCTGGAACTTCCCGAAGGCGCGACGGGCCTCGACGCGGCTGCCGCGATCGGCCCGAAGTTGGCCCAGGAAGCCGTCCTCGTCCGCTCCAACGGACGCGTCCAGGACCTTCGCCAGCCGCTCGAAGACGGGCAGCCGATCCAGATCCTGACGACGCGCGACACGCAGGACCCGGACGCGCTCTACGTCCTGCGCCACTCCGCTGCGCACCTGCTCGCAGAGGCCGTCCGCCGCCTCTATCCGGGCACGAAGATCGCCATCGGCCCGCCGATCGAGAACGGCTTCTACTACGACTTCGAGTTCCCGGAGCCGATCGGCGAGGACGCGCTCGAGAAGATCGAGGCGGAGATCGAGCGCGAGCTGAAAGAGGGCCGCGCCTGGGAGCGCAGCGACGTCTCGCGAGACGAGGCGAAGAAGCTGTTCTCCGAGCAGGGCGAGGACTACAAGGTAGAGCTCGTCGACACGGCCGAAGGCGACATCTCGCTCTACACGCAAGGCGACTTCACCGATCTCTGCCGTGGGCCGCACCTTCAGGACTCGAGGCCGATCAAGGCGATCAAGCTGACGGGCCTGGCCGGCGCCTACTGGCGTGGCGACGAGCACAACACGCAGCTGACCCGTATCTACGGCACGGCGTTCTTCTCGCAGGGCGACCTCGACGCGTATCTGGAGCGGCTCGAGGAGGCGAAGCGCCGCGACCACCGCCGGCTCGGCGTCGACCTCGACCTGTTCCACCTCTCCGACCATGCGCCGGGGATGCCCTTCTGGCACCCGAAGGGGACCGTGCTCTGGGACGAGCTCGAGAAGCTACGGCGCCGGGAGAACGCGAAACGCGGCTACACCGAGGTGAGGACGCCGCTGCTCTACGACGTCGACACGTGGGTCACCTCGGGCCACTGGGAAAAGTTCAAGGACAACATGTTCCTCGTCCCCTACGGCGAGGACCGCACGCTCGGGATGAAGCCCATGAACTGCCCCGGGCACATGCTTCTTTTCGGGAATGCCCTGCGCAGCTACCGCGAGCTTCCGCTTCGCTATGCCGAGGCTTCGGCGCTCCACCGAAACGAGCGCGCGGGGACGCTGCACGGGCTGCTCCGCGTCCAGCAGGTCACGCAGGACGACGCGCACATCTTCGTCACTCCGGAGCAGATCGAGGACGAAATCTTCGGTGCGCTCGACTTCGCGGCGTACCTCTACGACCTCTTCGGCATGGAGGCCCGCTTCGAGCTGTCGACGCGGCCCGACAACAAGCTGGGGACGGATGAGGAATGGGACTTCACGGAAGGCGCCCTCCAGGCGGCGCTCGACCGGCGCGGCATCGAGTACGAGGTCAGCGAAGGCGAAGGCGCGTTCTACGGGCCCAAGATCGACCTGCACATGACGGACGTGCTCGGCCGCTCGTGGCAGATGGGGACGATCCAGCTCGACGCCCAGATGCCGCAGCGCTTCGGCCTCAGCTACGTCGGCGAGGACAACGCGGAGCACACGCCGTACGTCATCCACCGCGCGCTCTTCGGGTCGCTCGAGCGCTTCATGGGGATCCTCATCGAACACTACGCCGGCGCGTTCCCGGTCTGGCTCGCTCCGGTCCAGGTGAGGGTCATTCCGGTCGGCGAGGATCACCGTGACGCTGCCCGCGAGCTGGCCGAGCAGCTCGGCGAGTTCCGGGTCGAGGTCGACGACTCCGACGAGACGGTCGGCAAGCGGATTCGCAACGCCGAGGTCGAGAAGGTCCCGTACGTCGTGGTCTGGGGCGACAAGGAGTCGGAGGACGCGATCGCCGTGCGGACGCACGGAGGAGAGCAGTCGACGCAGTCTCTCGACGAGCTCGTTGCGCAGCTGCGCGAACGGGCCGCCGTCTAAGAGCCCGCCAGGTAGCGATCCTCGGCTGAATAGTCGAGGAGCGGCCCGAAGTAGTCGTCGTCGAGCCCGGGAAGGCTCTCCCCGCTGCGTGCGGCCGAGACGAGCCACTCGACCTCGTCCGCGACCGTGGCCGCGTAGTCGCCCGCCGGGGTGTACCCGAGCTCCGCGGCCGCGCTCATGTCGAGCACGATCGGATACGGCGCATCCCATGGATGGCGCCCGAGCGCCGGATCGGCATCGTCGTCTAGCAGGACCTCGTCCCATTCGTGCTCGAGCAGGCGGGCGATCGTGCGTGAGATCTCGAGCGCGCTCGGCGCGTCCGGATCCGCGCAGTTGAGGATCCTCCGCCCCGGTTTCACCGCCACCACTTCGATGAGCGCGGCGATGTTCGCGGCGGCGGTCGGATGGTCGACGCCGGCGCCTCGGTGTGCGAGGAAGACCGCGGGGCGCCGGTCGAGCACGCGCTTGACGAAGACCCATTCGCGGGGCGTGCTCGCTCCGACTCCGTGGACCTTGGAGGGCCGGAGGATCGTGACGGGCTCGCCGCTGTCGAGCAGGACGTTCTCCGCCGCGACCTTGTTCGCGCCGTAGCCCTCGCGCGAGTTGTAGTCGCCGTCCCCGGGGGCCATCGTCGCCTGCCCTTCGCGGATCGGTTCTGCGAAACGAGGGGCCTCCTCCGAGTTCGAGTGGCGCCCGGAACCGTCGACGTACACCGCCTTGCTCGAGATCATCACCGTGGACCCGGCATTGCGAACCAGAGGGAGCAGGTCAGTGGCGGCCGCGGCCGTGTAACAAATGCAGTCGACGAGCAGGTCGGCGCCGTCGCCCATCGCGACGACCATCTGCTCCGGGTCGTGGCGGTCGGCCGTGACGAACGTTCCACCGGCCGCGGCGATCTCGGCGGGCATGTGTGTAGGGTCGCGCCCGGTCAGGTCGACCTCCCAGCCGGCGGCGAGCAGCCGGACCGCCGTGGCTCGTCCGATCTGGCCGGTTCCGCCGAGAATCAGTGCGCGGGGCATCGCGGCGAACGTACCGCAGCGAATTTGGTCGAGGGCGAGTGGCTGCTACGGTGTAACCCTGCAAAGCAGGGGCGACATGTTCCTCACCTCCGGGGCGGCCAGCCTGTCGGAGGTTCAACCGAGAAGGTTGGAAGGGATTTAGCCGCTGCCTGTGCAGCGGTTTTGTCGTTTGAAGAAGGAGGAAGCTGACAGCTTGGTGAAGCGCCTTTGAGGCCACGACGTCGGGTTGAGCCCACGCGGCCGGTCGTTCCGCACAGCAGGATCAACGAGGACATTCGCGCCGCGCAGGTCAGGCTCGTCGCTGAGGACGGCGGCCAGCTGGGCGTGAAGCCCATCGCAGAGGCGCTCGACTACGCGTACGGGAAGAACCTCGACTTGGTCGAGGTCGCCGCCCAGGCAGATCCGCCGGTAGCGCGGGTCATGGACTACGGCAAGTACCGCTACGAGCAGGAGCAGAAGGCCAAGCTGGCCCGCAAGCACCAGGTTTCGATCAACGTCAAGGAGATCAAGCTCAGGCCAAAGATCGGGAACCACGACTACGAGACGAAGAAGGGCCACGTCGTCCGCTTCCTGAACCAGCGGGCGAAGGTCAAGGTCACGATCATGTTCCGGGGCCGCGAGACGAGCCATCCGGAACGGGGACGTGACCTCCTGATGCGTCTCGCCGAGGACGTCAAGGAGATCGGCGTCGTCGAATCGCCGCCCCTCCTCGACGGGCGGAACATGGTCATGGTGCTCGGGCCGTCGAAGAACGCAGGAGTCGTGAGAGATGCCAAAGCAGAAGAGACACAGCGCAGCGAAGAAGCGGTTCAAGGTGACGGGGACCGGGAAGCTCCTCCGCCGCAAGGCGATGAAGAGCCACCTGCTCAGCAAGAAGTCCGCGAAGCGCAAGCGTAGTTTCGCCAAGGATCACGCGGTGCATCCCGCGGACGCTCGCGAAGTGAAGCGCATGCTCGGAGGCGATCGCTGATGGCGCGCGTCAAGCGTTCCGTCGCCTCCCGCAAGCGGCGCAAGAAGGTGCTCGTCGCCGCGAAGGGCTTCGTCGGCACCCGGCACTCGCGGTACAAGGTCGCGAACGAGGCGGTCGAGCACTCGCTCGTCCACGCGTACCGTGACCGCAAGCGCCGCAAGCGCGAGATGCGCCGGCTCTGGATCATGCGGATCAACGCAGCCGCCCGCTCCGAGGGCCTGTCGTACAACCAGTTCGTCGCCGGCTGTCGCAAGGCGGGGATCGAGCTCGACCGGAAGGTGCTTGCGGACATCGCCGTCGACGACCCGGCCGCCTTCGGGAAGATCGCCGAGCAGGCGAAGACTGCTCTCGGTGCCGGCGCCGGCTCAGGCGAGTAGCCAGGTCTTCCTGAACCAAGCGGCCCAGTGCGAGGGCCGGTCGCCGCTCTACGCCGATCTGCTCCGCCGGTATGCCGAGGACCCGGTCGCGGCTCAGATCGTCGGGCCCGACCCGGCGTGGGACGCGCCGCTTCGGCTGCTCGCCGGCCTGCACTACCTCGTGCTCGGCGGCCGCGCTGGGTGGGACGACCCGCTCGAGCGGCACCGCGCGTTCCTGAGCGACTTCGTCGCGAAGCAGGGCGTGCAGACGAACGAGGTCCAGCGCTCCTGGGTGCTCTTGCCCCTCCTCCTGCGCGTTGCAGAGCGAACCGGCGCCGCGGAGTTCGACCTCGTCGAGCTCGGGCCGAGCGCCGGCCTCAACCTCGTGTGGGATCGCTACCGCTACCGCTACGAAGCCGGCGAGTGGGGGCCGGAGGACGCACTGCTCCGCTTCGAGGGGGAAGAGCGGCGGCCGGTCCCGCGGGATCTACTGGGGCTGAAGCCGGCGGTCCGCGCGCGCATCGGGATCGACCGGGCGCCGATCGACGTCAGGAGCGAGGACGGCGCGCGTCTCCTGCGTTCGTTCGTCTGGGCCGGTCAGGACGAGCGGCTGCGGCGGCTCGACCAGGCGATCGAGGCGGTGCGCGCCGACCCGCCGGAGCTCGTCCACGGCGACTTCGTGCAGGAGCTCCCAGAGGTGCTGGCCGGCGTGCCCCGCGACGAGCTGACCGTTGTCTTCCAGACCGCGTCGTTCGGCTACATCGGCGACGAGGGTCGCGCGCGGGTCCGCGCCGTGCTCGAGGAAGCGGGGCGGGACCGGCAGCTCGCGTTCATCTCGACCGGCAAGCCTCGAGCGGGCGAAGACTGGGGGCTGAGGATCGTCTACTGGCCCGGCGGGGAGCGTGAGTTCGCGGGCCACGCCGACTTCCACGGCTCCTGGTTGAGCTGGGAGCTGTGATCACGTCGGCCCACAACCCGAGGCTGCGGCTGATCCACCGGCTGCTCGAGTCTCGGCGGCAGCGCGAGAAGGAAGGGCTGTTCGTCGTCGAGGGCGAGGATCTCGTCCAGGCCGCGGACGATGCCGGCATCGAGCCGGTCGAGCTGCTTCGTGCAGGTGAGGACGTCGAGCCTGAGCTCCTCGCCAAGCTGTCGACCATGGCGCACCCGCCGCGGGTGATGGGGATCTATCGGCAGGACACGCTGCCCCGGGGCGTCGAGCCCGTCTCACTCGCTCTCTGGCACGTGGCCGATCCTGGCAACGTCGGGACGATCCTGCGCACCGCGGACGCGTTCGGCGCCTCGGTCGCACTGTCGCCCGGTTGCGCAGATCCGACCGGGCCCAAGGCGCTCCGGGCCTCGGCCGGCGCGGTCTTCCGCGTCCCGCTCGCACGCTTCGACGAGCCGGATGGGACGCGGGTGGCGTTGGTCTCGCACGCCGGGAGGAGGCTCGCCGAGCTCGAGCCCGGCGTTCCCGTCACCTACGTCCTCGGAGCGGAGCGGCAGGGCCTGCCCGACGACGTGGTCGCCGCCTGTGACGAGACGGCGACGATCCCGCTCGCACCGGGCGCCGAGTCCCTGAACGTCGCCGTCGCCGGCGCGATCGCCCTCTACGAGCACCGGCGCGGCAGATAGGCTGGGCTCGTGGCAAGGATCGTCGGCGTCTGGACCTCACCGGCGCGGAAGAGTGGCCGCTCGGATGCGCACGAGCGTCGTCAGGCCACCGCGGGGCAAGGCCTCGAGGGCTGTGCCCACGCGAACCCGCCGAAGCGAGAGGTTCTCTTCGTCTCGAAGGAGCACCTCGACTCCGTAGGAGTCGAGCCGGGCGCGATCCGCGAGAACCTGACCGTCGAGGGCGACGACGTCCAGCAGTGGCCGGTCGGCCAACGGGTGCGCGCCGGAGGCGCCGTCTTCGAGATCACGATGGTGTGCGACCCCTGTCACAGGATGGACGAGCTGCGGGACGGGCTGCGCGCAGAGCTCGACGGCCGGCGCGGGATGCTCGCGAAGATCGTCGAGAGCGGCGAGGTCGCCGTCGGCGACGAGATCGAGCTCCTCTAGTGGTTCCCGAGACGCCTCTCGAGCAGACCGAGCACGGCCTGGTCCCGAAAGGGAGGGGCTGGTTCGTGCTGAACGCCCGCGAGGCGCCGTGGTGGGATCGCAAAGGGCGCGGCGCCCGCTGCGAGTTCGAGGGCTTCGACGGCGAGGCGGATTTCTCGCAGCTCGGGATCAACGTACGAGTGCTCGAGCCCGGCGACACAATGTCGATGTACCACTGGGAGTCCGACCAGGAGGACTTCCTTGTCCTGTCGGGTGAGGCG
Organism: Gaiellaceae bacterium; assembly: GCA_035765175.1. Classification (GTDB taxonomy): domain Bacteria; phylum Actinomycetota; class Thermoleophilia; order Gaiellales; family Gaiellaceae; genus VAXT01. The sequence continues at coordinate 3,606 of DASTYD010000128.1, read as the reverse complement.
TTGGCGATCGTCGAGGGCCAAGAGCGGCCGCTCCGCGCGTGGGACCTGCTCCACTGCCCGGCCGGTACGAAGCAGGTGATCATCGGAGCAGGCGAAGGGCCGTGTGTGCTCGTCGCCGTCGGGTCACGGCAGCACCAGTCAGGCCCGGAGTGGGGCGGCTACGCCGTCGACGAGACCGCGCTGCGCCACGGCGCCGGCGTCGAGGAGGAGACGAACGACGCGGACGTCGCCTACGCACGGTTCCCGGCCCCCAAGAAGACGCGGTACCGCGAGGGCTGGCTTCCGTAGCTCTCCCGAGAGCCATGTCCTTCCTGCGTAGTCGCGCCACGGAGAAGGGGTCAGACCCCGTTACAGGTTCGCCGTCACCTCTCGCTCGGTTCGGCTCGGCTCCGCCGGCCCTGGAGAACGAGGCGCAGTTTGGTCGCGAAGTTGCCACGCTTGATTAGCGGGGTCTGACCCCGGGCTTGGCGTGGCGCTCAGACGCCTGGTTCAGACACGCCTCGCGACGAAGATCATGTCCTCGCCGCTGCGATGGGGCGTGCGGTCGAACCAGCCGAAGCAGGCTTCTACGAGGAAGCCGGCCTCCTCGAGTAGCTCCTGCCACTCCTTCCGGGAGATCCAGGCGAGCGACATCGTGGCCGCGCCCTCGGGCCCCCGAACGGAGAGCGTCAATGTGCGCGCGTCTCCGTCCCAGTGGGCGCGCTCGTAGATACCGGGCTCGCGCTCGAGCCAGCGGCCGTGCGTCTCGGCGATGTCGTCGGGCTTCGGCTCGAAGACGTCGAAGATGAGCCGCCCGCCGGGGACGAGAGCCTCGCGCGCCGCCGTGAGCGCCTCGACGCGCTCGCCGTCGTCCGCCAGGTGCAGATAGGAGCGGAAGGGGCAGATGACGAGCGGCACCTGCTCTTCGATCGGCGGGTTGCGGAGGTCACCGAGTCTTAGGTCGAGAAGATCCGCGACGCCCGCCTTCTCGGCCCGGCGCATGCAAGTCGCGAGCATCCCGCGCGAGGAGTCGACGCCGATCACGCGTTTGCCCTTCTGGGCGATCGGAATCGCGATCCTGCCGGTGCCCACGCCCAACTCGATGACCGTTCCGCCCGACTTTCGCGACTCGGCGACGTAGAAGCCGACGTCCTCGGTCACGCTCCGGCTCCAGGGGTCGTAGAGCTCCGCGATCGTGTCGTAGGGGCTCGCCCCGGACGCGCGACCAAACTGGCGCAGATCCGTCACAGCGGTGTGCGCTTTTCCGGGTTACGCTGGGGCCGGCGGCACGTGGCCCCCACCCGGGTGGGAGGAAGAGGCGTTTGCGGCGCGGGATGGCGCGCGCGAAGAGTCACCCCCGGCTCCTCGCAGGTCGGATTGTCCGCGGTCACTCGGGCTTTCTTGTGACCCACACGAACTCCCGGCTGTCCTCGGTGAACGGCTGCCGCTCGAACCCGCCGTACAGGGCCTCGACCTCGAGGCCCGCGACATCGATCAGCCCTTCCCACTCCGAGCGGTTGACCCACCAGACCGAAAGACGCCGCGGGTCCTTGCCCGGCTGCTCGACGTACGCGGTGATATCGATCCTCGCTTCCGTCGGGTCGTACTCCGTCCACTCCCAGGTCTTGCCGTCCGGCCTGCGCCGCAACCGGTCCGCGAGGCTCGCCGCGATCATCGGGTCGAAGACGAACACGTTCCACGCGAACCGCCCACCCGGCCGAAGCGCTGCCGCAACGTGTTCGAACACGCGTCGCCGGTCGGCCCACGTCGGCAGGTGGAGCAGGGCGCGGAACGGGCAGTAGATCAGCGCAGCAGGCTCTTCGAGCTCGAAGTCGCGCATGTCCTCCTCGCGGATCTCCACGTCGACGCCGGCGTCCGCGACGCGCTCACGCGCCTGCGCGAGCATCGACTGAGAGCGGTCGATGCCGATCACCTTCCGGCCGGTCTCGCGCGCGACGGGAATCGCGACCCGCCCGCTGCCGACCGCGAGCTCGACGACCGGGCCGTCCGCTTCCTTCGCGAGGCCGACGTAGAACGGCACGTCCTCCGTCATCGCCTGCGACCACTCGTCGTAGATGTCCGCGATCGCGGCGTATTCGTCCATCAGGGCATTCTCGCTGTATCGTGTGAGGCAGATGACCGCTACGCGCGCACGTTCTTTCTTTCCCGGGCCTCGGCTTCTCGCCGGGGACCGGCGCTGACGCGCGGCGGATCCTCAGCTAGGAGTCGGGGCCGTGTCTGGTAAGCGCGATACAGTCGCGCGGGTGGACGCGGAGGCGCTCCAGCGCGATGCCCTGAGCGCGATCGAGGCTGCCTCGACGCCCGCCGAGCTGGAGGAGCTCCGCATCCGCTACCTCGGCCGCAGCAGCGAGCTCAAGCTCGCTCTCCGCGAGGTCCGTGACCGCGAGACCGGCATGGCGCTCAACGCTGTCCGCCAGGCGATCGAGAGCGCTGTCGAAACCCGCGAGGCCGCCCTCGAGCGCGCGGAGCTCGACCGTGCGCTCACGGAGGACGTCGTCGACGTCACACTGCCGGGAGCGCGCCTGCCGCTCGGCCACCTGCACCCGATCACGCAGGCCCGCCGCGAGATCGAGGACGCGTTCCTGGGACTCGGCTACGAGGTCCGTGACGACCGCGAGGTCGAGACGCCCGAATACAACTTCGACAAGCTCGCGTTCGACCCGTGGCACCCCGCGCGCTCGCACCGGGCGACGTTCTTCTTCGACGACGACCGGCTCCTCCGCACGGAGACCTCGCCGTCCCAGATCCACTCGCTGGAGGAGCGCGAGCCCCCGATCTACATGGTCTCGATCGGCCGCTGCTACCGGCGCGACGCGATCGACGCGACGCACTATCCGATCTTCCACCAGTTCGAGGGCCTCGCGGTCGACCGCCACATCACGCTCGCCGACCTCAAGGGGACGCTGCTCCACGTGATGCGCGCGCTGTACGGCTCCGATCGGCGAGTCCGCTTCCGCACCCACTACTTCCCGTTCACCGAGCCGTCGATGGAGCCCGACGTGTCCTGCGGTATCTGCGGCGGCGAGGGCTGCCGCACCTGCAAGTACTCCGGCTGGCTGGAGATGGGCGGCTCGGGAATGGTCGACCCACGTGTCTTCGAGAACGTCGGCCTCGACCCGAACGAGTGGTCGGGCTTCGCGTTCGGCTGCGGCATCGAACGCGTTGCGCAGCTCAAGTACGACTTCCCGGACATCCGGCCGCTGTGGGACGGCGACCTCCGAGTCTTGAGGCAGTTCTGATGCGGGTTCCGATCAGCTGGCTGCGCGACTACGTGCCGATCGAGATGCCGCTCGAGGAATTGGCGACCCGGGTGTCGATCTCGGCCGCCGAGGTCGAGGGCATCGAGCGGCGCGGCGTGCCGGACGAGAACGGCAACCTGGGGCTGTTCCGGGTCGGCAAGGTGCTCGAGGCCGAGAAGCACCCGAACGCGGACCGCCTCCAGCTCTGCAAGGTCGACGTGGGGGAGGGTGAGCCGCGCCAGATCGTCTGCGGCGCCTGGAACTTCGGCGCGGGCGCGACGGTCGCCGTGGCCCTGCCCGGCGCAAAGCTTCCCGGCGGGCTCGAGCTCGAGCAGCGCAAGGTCCGCGGCGAGCTCTCGGACGGGAT
>DASTYD010000127.1:0-12886 GCA_035765175.1 Gaiellaceae bacterium | reverse complement strand
CGACGTGGCGATGGAGCAGGGCAAGGACCAGAGGGTCGAGCGCCTCGAGCACGTCGAATGGCGCGAGGGCTAGACAGTCGTCTACGTCGGAGGCGGCAACGGCTCCCTGCTCGTCCAGCTCCTGCGCAGACAGTCCGGACTGCGCGGCATCGTCTTCGACCTCCCGGAGACGGTTCGCGACGAGGAGCTCCTGCGCCGCGAAGGGATCGAGTTCGTCGAGGGCAGCTTCTTCGAGAGCGTCCCGAAGGCCGACGCCTACCTGCTGTCGACGATCCTCCACGACTGGCCCGACGAGCAGGCAGAGACGATTCTGGGCACGATCCGCTCCGCAGCACCACCAGACGGCCGCCTCGTCCTCCTCGAGGCAGTTGTCCCCGAAGGCAACGACCCGGGCGGCGGCAAGTGGCTCGACCTGCTGATGCTCGCGCTCTTCGCCGGTCGCGAGCGCAACGAGGCCCAGTGGCGAGAGCTGCTCTCCGCGGGGGCTTCGAGCCCGCGAGCATCGAGGACGGTTTGATCGAGGCGCGATGCCGCTGACCGTCGGGACAGCCGGCCACATCGACCACGGCAAGACGTGGCTCGTCCGCGCCCTGACCGGAAAGGACACGGACCGGCTGCCCGAGGAGAAGGAACGCGGGATCTCGATCGACCTCGGCTACGCGCCGCTCGAGCTGCCCGGCGGTGAGCGGCTGTCCGTGATCGACGTTCCGGGCCACGAGCGCTTCGTTCGCAACATGGTCGCGGGCGCGACCGGGATCGACCTCTTCCTGCTCGTGGTCGACGCGACCGAGGGGGCCAAGCCGCAGACGCACGAGCACCTAGCGATCCTCCGGCTGCTCGGAATCGAGAACGGCGTCGTGGCCGTGACGAAGGCGGACGCGGCCGATCCGGACACGCTGGAGCTTGTTCTGGACGAGGCTCGGGAGCTCGTCCCCGGCGCAGCCGTCGTCGCGGTGAGCGCCAAGACCGGCGAAGGCCTCGATGACCTCCGCACCGCGCTCGCCACGGCAGCTGAAGGACGCGAGCACTCCGCCGGGCTCGGAGCGACGAGGCTCTACGTCGACCGGGTCTTCACGCTGCGCGGGATCGGGACCGTCGTGACCGGGACGTTGTGGTCCGGGTCGGTCGGCGAGGGCGACGAGCTGCGGGCCGAGCCCGCCGGCGCCGAGGTTCGCGTCCGCAGCGTTCAGGTGCACGACGAGCCGGTTTCGCGCGCCGACGCGGGCCAGCGGGTCGCGCTCGCGCTGCCGGGAATCGAGCGCACGAGCCTCCGGCGTGGCGACGCCCTCGTCGAGCCCGGAACGTATCCGGTCAGCTACCGCGTCGACGTGCAACTCGAGGAGCTGGAGCCGATCGGCGACCACGCGCGGCTCCATGTCCACCATGGAACTGCGGAGATCCCCGCCCGGCTCGTCAGGATCGGCGAGCGGTTCGCGCAGCTGCGCCTCGCTCAGCCCGTCGTCGCCGCGCGAGGCGACCGCGTCGTGCTCAGGAACTCGACGACACTCGGCGGCGGGCGTGTGCTCGATCCGGCTCCTCCGCGGAGGTCGGACTCGGCCCGGCTCGACCTGCTGGCGACAGACGATCCTGCCTCGATCGTGCAGGCCCTGGTGAACGAGCCCGTTCGGCGGTCTGAGCTCGCGGCGCACGGTCTGCTGTCGCCCGCCCAGCTCGACGAGGGGCTCGCCGCGGTCGAGCAGGCCGGCGGGTGGCACTTCTCGAAGGAGTGGCTGGAGCACGCGCGGCGCGAGGCGAGAACCCGGCTCACGCTTCGTGCCGAGGCGGCGCCGCTCGATCCGGGGCTGCCGACCGGCGACCTCCTCCCGGTGGCGCCGTGGAGCGAGGCGATCCTCCCGCTGCTCGAGCTCGACGTCCGCGAGGGCAAGGCCTACCTCCCGGGCACCGCCGCCGGCCTCGGCGAGCGCACCGCCGAGGCCGAGGCACTCGAGGCCGCGCTCGCAGACGCGGGCTTCACGCCGATCACAGTCGAGGACGCCGAGCTCGCGCGCTTCCTCGAGGACGATGGCCGGCTCGTGCGGGTCGGGGACGGCCTCGCTGTGAGCATCGCCGCGTACGAAGAGGCAAGACAGGCTTTGGTCGGGGAGTGCCAGCGCGCCGGGAAGATCACGCTCGCCCGCTTTCGGGACCTCATCGGCATCTCGCGGCGGCCGGCCCAGCTGCTCCTCGAGCGCTTCGACGCCGACGGCATCACACGTCGCGTCGGCGACGAGCGCGTGCTGCGACGGGCTGCTCTACGAGACTCGTAGATCGCGCCGGTACGCGAGCGCGACCGCCTGGGTCCGGCTCGTCGCACCCATTTTGCGAAGCACGTTCTGGATGTGGGCGCCGACCGTCCTGTGACTCACGACGAGACGGGATGCGATCTCCTCCTGCCTCAGACCTGAGGCGAGCAGGCGCAGGACCTCGTCCTCCCGGCGCGTGAGACCCCAAGTGCTCCCGTTCGGGATGCCGCCGCGGCTTCTGCGGGTGAGCGCCCGCACGCCCGATCAGTTCATCCGGCGCAAACGGCTTGACGAGGTAGTCGTCCGCCCCGACCAGCAGGCCGGCAACACGGTCGAGCGACTCGGTCCGGAAGCCGGAGACGAAGAGAATCGGGAGACCCTCCCCGAACTCCTCGCGCAGCTCGCGACAGATCTCGTATCCGGAGACGTCCGGCAGCTGAACGTCCAGCACGACGAGATCGGGTGGCGCAGGTGCGATCACGACCGTGCAGGTCGGGACGACCAAGACGGCCAACATCCCCGTGGCCACGTCCGAGACGACTACGCGGGCATCGAGGACATCAGGCTCTTCCGTTGATCCTGTTGGATCGGGGAGGGGCGGGCCGCCGCTCCTCCCCGGTCCTTCTGACCATTGGGCGCGGCTCCAGCGCGGTGTCCCGCTTGGTGCACGGACGAACCCCTCCGTACACTCGGTTCGTGCAGATTTGCCCAAATTGCGGCGAGGAGAACCCTCCGCGATTCCGCCTCTGCGGGTTCTGCGGCACACAGCTGGCTGCTGAGCTCGCGCCCCGCGAGACGCGGAAGACGGTCACGATCGTCTTCTCCGACCTGAAGGGCTCGACGAACCTCGGCGAGGCGCTCGACTCCGAGTCGCTCCGCGAGGTCATGACGCGCTATTTCGACGAGATGCGGGCGATCCTCGAGGAGCACGGCGGCCGAGTCGAGAAGTACATCGGCGACGCGATCATGGCCGTCTTCGGGCTACCGCGGATCCACGAGGAGGACGCCCTGCGGGCAGTCCGTGCCGCAAAGGCGATGCAGGAGGCGCTCGCCGTCCTGAACGACGAGCTCCACGAGCGCTGGGGTGTGCGGCTGGAGAACCGGACGGGCGTCAACACCGGCGAGGTCGTGGCAGGCGACCCCAGCTCCGGCCAGCGACTGGTCATCGGCGACGCCGTCAACACCGCGGCCCGGCTCGAGCAAGCCGCGCCCGCGCTCGAGATCCTCGTCGGCGAGCCGACCTACCGGCTCGTGCGCCATGCCGTCGACGTGGAGGCCGTCGAGCCGCTGGCGCTGAAAGGGAAGTCCGAGCCCGTGCCGGCCTACCGGCTTCTGGCAGTGCACGAGGCCGAAGGGATCGCCCGGCGCCACGACCGGCCACTCGTCGGGCGTGAGCAGGAACTCGCGCAGCTCGAGGCCGAGTTCGGGCTCGCCGCGGCGGCGACGTCGTGCCGGCTCGTGACGTTGATCGCGGATGCCGGCGTCGGCAAGTCGCGCCTGATCGAGGAGTTCGGCCAGGCGGTGGGTGATCGAGGCCGGCTTGTGTCGGGGCGCTGCCTTCCCTACGGCCGCGGCCACACGTACTGGCCGCTCGTCGAGATCTTCCGGAAGGTCGCCGCGATCGCCGACGACGACTCGCCTGACCAGGCTGTCGCCAAGGTCGCGGCCGTGGTCGGCGACCAGGACGTGGCCGACCGAGTGGCGGCCGCGATCGGCCTGACCCAGACGCCGTACGCACCCGAAGAGCTCTTCTGGGGAGCGCGGAAGGCGCTCGAGAAGCTCGCCGCGCAGTCGCCGCTCGTCGTCGTCTTCGAGGACATCCACTGGGCCGAAATGACGTTGATCGATCTGATCGAGCACCTGCTCAGGGCGGTCAAGGACGTCCCGCTCGTCGTGCTTTGCGCCGCGCGTCACGACTTCCTCGAACACCGTCCGCAGTGGCCCGAGCACGGGGCCATCCTCACGCTCGAGCCGCTCTCGGCGGACGACAGCGTGCGCGTGATCCAGAACGTCCTCGGCGCCGACCTCGCCCCCGCCATCAGTGAGCGGATCGTCGCGTCGTCCGAGGGCAACCCGCTGTACGTCGAGCAGTTGCTCTCGATGCTGATCGAGGACGGCGTCCTCCAGCAGGCCAACGGGGAATGGAGCGCCGAAACCGATCTCAGCGACCTCGCCATCCCGCCGACGATCAACGCGCTCCTGACCGCTCGTCTCGACAAGCTCAGCGAGGAGGAGCGGGCGGTGATCGAGCCGGCCGCCGTCATCGGTCACGTCTTCGACCAGGAAGCATTGGCAGCAATCGTCGAGGATCCGCTCCGGCCCGACGTGGAGCGTCACCTCGCCTCGCTCGTCTCCAAGCAGCTGCTGCAGCCCGAGCCGGCGCTCGACGACGAGGCGAAGTTCCGTTTCCACCACATCCTGATCCGCGACGCGGCCTACGGCGGTGTGCTGAAGCGCGTGCGGGCGACCCTGCACGAGCGGTTCGCCGACTGGGGCGAGCGGGTCAACCGTGAGCGCGCGCGTGAGACCGAGTTCGAAGAGCTTCTCGGCTATCACCTCGAGCAGGCATACGACTACCTCGCCGACCTCGGGCCCGTCGACGACCACGGCCGGAAGCTGGCCGGTCGCGGTGCGCGGCACCTGAGCTCGGCCGGTGAGCGGGCCTTCGCCCGCGCGGACATGCCCGCTGCCGCGAACCTCCTTCGCCGAGCGGCCAAGCTGCTGCCGACGGACGATCGGGCCCGACTCGAGCTGCTTCCCGACCTCGGCGAGGCACTGATGGAGATCGGCGAGTTCGCGTGGGCCGAGACGTTCCTCGACGAGGCGGTCGACGCGGCCGTCGCCACCGGGGACGCGCGGCTCGAGGCGGGCGCGGTCCTGACGCGGCTGCTCGTGCGGCACCCGACCGCCGAGGACCTCGAGGGCTGGCGCGAGGAAGTGGAGCGCGAGGCGAAGAAGGCGATCGAGCGGCTCGAGGGCGACGAATCGGCCCACGCCGAGCTGGCGAAGGCCTGGCGCCTGCTCGGCTTCGTCCACGGGACGGTCCTGCGGTACGGAGAAGCGGCTGCGGCCGTGCAGAAGGCGACCGAGCACGCGCGACTCGCGGGCGACACAAGGCAGGAGGCGAGGAGCGCGTCGGCCTACACGCTGGCCGCCCTCCATGGGCCGACACCGGTCCCGGAGGCGATCGCGCGCTCGGAGCGGCTGCTCGCCCAAGGCCTGGCGACGAGGCAGGCCGAGGGGCTCGTCCTCTGCGTGCTCGCGCATCTCCGCGCGATGCAGGGCGACTTCGACGAGGCGCGGGAGCTGTACACACGGGCCCGTGCGCTGCTGGAGGAGCTGGGCGTCGCGGTCGTCGCCGCGTGGACGTCGCTCGAGTCGAGCGCCGTCGAAATGCTGGCCGGCGAGCCCGCTCGCGCGGAGGAGCGACTCCGTCCGGACTACGAGGCGCTGACGGTCATGGGCGAGAAGTACTTCCTACCGCTCCTGACGGCGCTCCTCGCCCGCTCCGTGCTCGCTCAGGGACGCGCGGAGGAGGCGGCCGAGATCGCAGGAACCGCGATCGAGCTCGCAGCCGAGGACGACATCGAGCCGCAGGCTCTCTCGCGGGGTGTACGGGCGAGGATTCTCGCCTCCGAGGGCAACCTCGACGAAGCCGAGCGTCTCGCCCGCGAGGCGGTCGAGCTCATGCGAATGACCGACGCCCCCGTCAAGCAGGGCGACGCGCTCCTCGACCTCGCCGAGGTACTCGTGAAGAGCGGCCAGACGCGCGCCGCCCAGGCCGTGATCGAGGAGTCGAAGCAGCTCTACGAGAGCAAGCAGAGCACGGTTGCGCGCGCACGCGCGGAAGCGCTCCTCGCGGAAATCGAGCCCACGAGGAGCGCTTCCGGCTAGTCGCTCAGCCCGTCCAGCCGGGGTCGAGCCCGGTCCAGTTCACGAACCACGTCACCGATTGCTGGCGGGTCCGCTTGTCGCTGTAGCACGGGTCGGGTGCTGCCACGTTGTCATCGAGGCACTCCGGCACGATCGTCTGGAGGGCGCTGCTGGTGAAGATCAGGGGCAGACTGTTGATGCCCTGCCCGCGGAACACGATCTTCAGCTTGATCGGATCCGTTGCCGGGAAGAGCGCCGAGTCCGTCGTCACGATGTCGAGTACACACGCCACGTCGGGAAGACACGCCTCCTGCGCGTTCAGCCGCACCTTCTCGGTGATCGAGATCGGTGTGCAGAGCTCATCCGTCTCGGGCACCGTGGCGGTCGTCTCGGAATTGCCGGCACCCGCGTCGGTCGAGACGCTCTGATTGCTGCCGACGCACTTGCCTACTTTGTTCGGGTCGCCCGGGGCGATCACCGTCGTGCCCACATCGGGCGCAGGCTGGACTTGGGTCCTGCCGGGGTTCTCCGGTCCCTCGGCGAACAACAGGTCGACCTCGACGGTTGCATTCCCGAGATCGCCGTCGGTCTTCAGCTCCACCGCCTGCGCGATCACGTCATCCGGCCGGATCGTGCCCCGGGGGCAGGTCACCACCGTGGCGCTCGGCTGCGTGCAGACGTTCGGGTCGGCGTCCTGAAGCGTCCAGCCGTCGGGGACGGTGAACCGGACGGATGAATGATTGAGCGTTCGATTGTCGATGTAGTGCCACGATGCCTTGACGAGCACGTTGGCATTCGCGTCGACAATCCCCGGCCCCATCGACGAGGTGATCTCGCCGAACTGTGGGTCGTCTGCGCGACCGACCACTGCAAAGATCCCGGCCGCCGCTAGCGCCAGGACGAGCACTAATCCAGTGCGAATGACTTTTCTTCCAACCACCAAAAACCGCCTTCCGCGTCGAAGAATCGAACTGAAAACCGTCGACTCGGGCAGGTCGCCTTGCCGCAGTCGAGTGACGATCCTCGATTGATGGTGGCAGGAAGTCGCATGTAGGTCAATGGGCCAACCGTCCCTCGATTCGAGCCCCGGACGCTCGGTGTCGCGAAGCAACGCCGGCGCAGGGAGCGGCATGGGCCCGGTGGCCCAGCTCGTCGGGGGCTCCGCGTCGACCGCCTCGTCTTCGTCGGTACGATCGAACGAGGGAGCGGCATGGGCCCGGTGGCCCAGCTCGTCTTCAAAACGGGTGAGGTCTGGTAGCCCCAGGCTGGGTAGGTTCGACTCCTGCGCCGCTCCGTCGAACCGCCGTCGCACCCGTCGAGAGCCCGGTCGCGTGGCGCGTAGTGTTCACCCAACGACCAAGGAGGCTCACCATGGCACTTGCGCGAGTAGTCGGATTCGACGGCGTCGACAGCGAGCGGATCGCACAGATGCGTCAGGAGATGGAGGGAGGCGAGCGACCCGACGACATTCCGGCGACCGAGGTGATCGTCCTCCACGATCCCGACACGTCGAAGTCGCTCGCGATCGTGTTCTTCGAGAACGAGGACGACTACGCGAAAGGCGATGCGGCCCTCAACGCAATGCCTGCCTCGGACACGCCTGGGCAGCGCACGTCCGTCACGAAGTACGACGTCGCGATTCGCATGGCCGACTAGTAGCCCACGCCTCGTAGCTTCGACTCCTGCGCAGTTCCGTACATGCGGGCGACTGTGATGTACGGGGCCGAGGACGTTCGGGTCGAGGACCTGCCGGACGTCCTCGAGGGCAGGATCGAGCCCGGTCGAGTGTTCATCGGGTCATTCCACTCGACGACGTGCCCGACAGCTACCGCGCAATGAACGAGCGGAAGGCGCTCAAGGTCCTGATCGAGCCCTGAAAGGAGAGCTCATGCAAATCACCAGGAACGGCGCCGACACGACCGCGGGGCCGACCGAGTGGTTCACCGGCGCGGTCTACCTCGACCAGGTCGCGGCCCCATCCGAGGCCTCGCGGCTGAGCGCGAGCAGCGTCCACTTCACGCCTGGCGCGCGTACGGCCTGGCACATCCATCCGAACGGCCAGACGATCTACGTCACAGAGGGTGTTGGGCTGGCGCAGCGACGGGGAGGCCCGATCGAGGTGATTCGCCCCGGCGACCGCGTCTTCTTCGAGCCTGGTGAGGAGCACTGGCACGGAGCGGCGCCGAACCGCTTCATGACCCACCTCGCGCTGCTCCAAGCCGACGACGAGGGCAACGTCGCCGACTGGGGCGACCACGTCACCGACGACGAGTACGGAGCGGCGCCGCCGATCGACAGCTAGGCACGCGGACGACGAAAGACGGTGGCGCGTTCGCGCGTGAGCGGCACGTGAGCCGCGTATTAGCGCCCCAGACGACGCTCGACGGCAGTGAAACCGTCGAGCTCTCACCGAGGGGATATCCAAGGGCTCCGGGCCCTGGCCGTGCTCCTGGTCGCCTTCGGCCACGCCGGCGTCGGCTTCCTCCCAGGCGGCTTCGTCGGGGTCGACGTCTTCTTCGTGCTGTCAGGCTTCCTGATCACGGGGCTCCTCATCTCGGAGGCCCGAGCAAATGGGTCGATCTCGCTCGGCGCCTTCTACCGGCGCCGGGCCCGCCGCATCCTGCCGGCCGCCGTTCTCACGCTGCTCGTGACGCAGGCAGCGGCCTTCTTCCTGCTCAACTTCGTTCGAGCCAAGGAAGTGATGTGGGACAGCATCTTCGCCGCGATCTTCCTGGCGAACTTCCGCTTCGCCGAGCAGGAAACCGACTACTTCGCGCAAGCGCAGCCGCCCTCTCCGCTCTTGCACCTGTGGTCGCTCGGCGTCGAAGAGCAGTTCTACCTCGTCTGGCCGGCGTTGATCTCGGTCGTGCTCTTCGGCGCCGCGGCCCTGGGCCGTCGACGGAGGATCCACCGCAGCGACCTCCGGTTCCTGCTCCTGGTCCTGGCTCTCGCCGGCTGCGCGTCACTCGTGTGGTCCATGCATCGCACGGCAACGCTTCCGCCGGCCGCGTACTTCTCGCCGTTCACGCGCGCGTGGGAGCTAGTGCTCGGCGCCGGGCTCGCCGTCGGAGCGACGAGGCTCGTCCGCCTGCGGAGGGGGTGGATGCTCGTCGCGGGCTGGTCCGGGCTGCTCGCCATCGCAGCCTCGGCGCTCATGTTTTCGAGCGGAACGCCCTTCCCGGGCTATGCCGCGCTCTTGCCGACGATCGGAGCGGCCCTCGTCATCTGCGCGGGGATGACGGACACGCACCCTAGGGCGGCCGCCACCCGACTACTCGATCGCGCCCCACTCCGATTCGTCGGCGACCGGTCATACGCCTTCTACCTCTGGCATTGGCCGGTGCTGATCATCGCCCAGCAGTACCTCGGCTACGAGCCGCCGCTCGTGGTCAACCTCGCCCTCCTCAGCGGAGCGTTCCTGCTCTCGATCGTCTCGTATGCCCTCGTCGAGAACCCCCTGCGACGCAAGACATGGAATGGGGCGACCTCCGGCCTCGTCTTCGGCGCAGCCGCGGCGACGGTGATCTGCACTGCCGCGCTCTCAATCGGCACTTTGCAGGAGCGCGAAGCGCGGTTCAGCGCCGCGGCGGCGGAACCGGAGTTCGCTGCCGGCACACCGATCGCCGCCTCCTATCGCGCCGAGGAGCGGCGTGCGCCGTCCGCGACGTCCCGTGTGCTGCCCGCCGTCGTCGCCGCCGTCGAGGCCGCGCGGCGCGGCCGGCCCATCCCGTCTCCTCTCACGCCGCCGATTCGCGAGGTTGTGAACGAGCGCCTTCCCTATTCGCTGCCGCCCGGCTGCGTGCCGGTGGCGAGGAGCGATCAAACCTCGAGCAACATCTGCCCACTCGGCAGGACTGAGAGCCCGCGCTCGATCGTCGTGATCGGCGACTCGCACGCGCAGATGTGGCTGTCCCCCATCGTGACCATGGCCCGGCGAGACGGCTGGGTCGTCCTCCCCATCCTGCGCCCCGGCTGCCTGCCCTCGAGCTGGGTCGCCAACTTCGGTGCTTCCTACTGCAAGACCTGGTACCGCTGGGCGATCGAGCAGGCGAGGCGACTTCACCCCGACGTGACGATCGTCGGCGGCGCGGTGGGTGGCTTCCGCGGAGCGGAGGCCTGGGCCGCTGAGCGCGGCATGCTCGCCATGGGCAGAGCCGTCCAGCAGTCGTCAGGGAAGACGGTTGTCGTCGGCGACCCCGAAGGGCTGAAGCGCAATCCCATCGACTGCCTGCTGTCGCGCCGTGCGTCGATGGCGAAGTGCACGGCGACGTGGGCACCGGCCATGCTGGGCCCGTATGACCGAATCGCCGCACGGAGCCGGCGCGCGGGTCTCGGCTTCCTCGAGACGCGAGGATGGTTCTGCTTCGAGCGGACGTGCCCGCCGGTGATCGGGCGCACGATCGCCTACAAGGACCCGCACCACATCACGTCCGCCTACGCGCTCCGCTTGACCGCGGTGCTCCGAGCGGCCCTCCGCCGCGAGACCCGCTGACTCGTCCTCAACAGATAGGTAGCGCGGCGGCTGAAGATGGGTAGCCGCACCGATGACGCTGCAATGCGGCAGGCGTAGCCTCGATCTCTCAGACCAGTGAGAGAAAGAGGGCACATGATTTCCACAGACACCACCCCGGCCTCCGCCCTGCCGCAGGCCGACGCGTCGTCGCTCGTCGACCGAGCGGAGCTCGAGCAGCAGGTCAAGGACGTCTACCGCAGCGTCGCGCGCGACCCCCAGGCGCCGCAGCATTTCGAAATGGGCCGCGAGCTCGCGCTCCGGCTCGGGTATCCCGAGTCGGTGCTCGACTTCGTCCCCGAGGCGGCCGTCGACTCCTTCGCGGGAGTCGGCTACCACCACGACCTGGCCGCGCTCGAGCCCGGCGACAGGGTCCTAGACCTCGGCTCGGGCTCCGGCACGGACGTCTTCTGTGCCGCAGTCGCAGTCGGTGAGACCGGCCGCGTCGTCGGCGTCGACTTCACCGACGCCCAACTCGCTCGGAGCACGAGCCTCGCCGAGAGCCACGACTTCACCAACGTCGAGTTCATCGAGGCCAAGATCGACGACCTGCCGTTCGACGACGAGACCTTCGACGCCGTGCTCTCGAACGGCGTCATCAACCTCTCGCCCGTCAAGGACCGCGTCTTCGCCGAAGCGGCGCGCGTCCTGCGCCCGGGCGGCCGGCTGGCGATCTCGGACATCGTCAGCGCGACGCCGCTCAAGGAGCGGACGCGCCGAAACACCGAGCTCTGGGCCGCCTGCATCGCCGGCGCGATTCCCGCCGCGGCGTACATGGACGCGCTCACCGCCGCGGGCTTCGTGATCGGGACGACGCGCGGCAACGACTACCGCTTCCTGAGCGACCGGGCGCGCGACGCCTGCGAGACCTACGGCGTCGTCAGCAAGACCATCGCAGCACGCAAGCAGGCCTAGCCACCGACCGGAAAGGAGCAATAGATGACAAACACGATCCAAGCCCCCGACTTCGAGGCGATCAAGCAGCGCCAGCAGCAGACCTGGGCGAGCGGAGACTTCTCCGTCGTCGCCGCCCGGATCATGCTCGTGGCGGAGCACCTCGTCGACACCGCGGATCTCCACGCGGGCTGGCGTGTGCTCGACGTCGCCACCGGCAGCGGGAACGCGGCGATCGCTGCCGCAAGACTCGGTAGCCAGGTGGTCGGCGTCGACTACGTGCCGGCGCTGCTCGAGCGGGGCCGAAAGCGGGCCGCGGCCGAAGGGCTCGAGGTCGAGCTGCTGGAAGGCGACGCCGAAGCGCTTCCGTTCCCGGACGCCTCCTTCGACGCCGTCCTCTCTGTCTTCGGCTCGATGTTCGCCCCGGACCACGACCGGGCCGCCGCGGAGCTGCTCAGGGTGTGCCGGCCGGGCGGAACGATCGCACTCGCGAGCTGGACCCCAGACGGGTTCATCGGCGAGCTCTTCCGCACGGTCAGCAAGCACATGCCCCCACCCGCGGGGCTCCAGTCGCCGATGCTCTGGGCGACGGAAGACCATCTCCGCGCGCTGTTCGGCGACCAGATCGAGTCGCTCGAGGTGACGGAGCGAACGTTCACCTGGCGGTTCACCTCGGCCGAGGAGCTCGTGACGTTCTTCCGGCTCTGGTACGGGCCGACCCTGAAGGCGTTCGCCGCGCTCGAGGACACCAAGCGCGACGCCCTCGAGCTCGATCTGATCGACCTCGCGAACCGCTTCGACCGGCTCGCCGTCGCCGGTGCGATCGCGATTCCGGCGACCTACACGGAGGCAGTAGCCGTCCGGCGCTGAGCTCCACCACTCCACGCGGGGCTCGTTCCCGCGACCACTGACCCCACCCCAAGAAGGGAGCACCACCAATGAATGCAATGACCCCTGCAATGGGGCTCGGCCGCCGCGCGCTCCTCGTGAGCGCCCTCGCCGGAGCCCTCTTCGCGGCGTTACTCGCCGCGGACCAGGCCCGGGCCGCCTATTCGGGAAAGGTCAAGTCGAACAAGCTGATGCTCGTCGGCAACGGCGACAGCGACCAGCTCGTCCTGCGGCTTCGGGCCGGCGACCCGACGATCCTCGAAGTCGATGTGGGCGCCGACGGCACCGCGGACTTCAGCTTCAACCGTTCCAGGTTCAGGGCCATCGACGTCCAGGCCAGAGGCGGGAACGACGAGGTTCGCATCGATCAGTCGAACGGGGCTTTCCCCGACGAGCTCGTAACGATCGACGGAGGGCAGGGCGAGGACACGCTGCTCGGCGGCATCGGCGAGGAGACGTTGATCGGCGGCCCGGGTGA
>DASTYD010000126.1:0-3496 GCA_035765175.1 Gaiellaceae bacterium | reverse complement strand
TGCGGTGCAGCTCGGATGGTTACCCACGGTGGGCCGGATCTCGGCCACGATCGACATCGAGCACCCGACGAACTTCTATCTGATCGACTCGCTTCTCGCGGGCGATCTGAACGCCTTCTGGGACGTCTCGCAGCATCTGATTCTGCCTGCGATCGCGCTCGGCTCGATCCCGCTCGCGATCATCGCCCGCATCACGCGCGCCGCCGTCCTCGACGTGCAGAACGAGGACTATGTGCGCACAGCGCGCGCCAAGGGGCTCTCCCCGCGAGTCGTCGACCGGCGCCACATCTTGAAGAACGCAATGCTGCCGGTGGTGACGATCATCGGTCTCCAGGCGGGCCTGCTCCTCTCGGGCGCCGTCCTCACCGAGACGGTGTTCGCGTTTCCCGGAATGGGGACCTGGCTCGTCGACGCGATCAAGGCACGCAATTACCCCGTGCTCCAGGGCGGGATCCTCTTCGTGTCGGTCGTCTTCGTGCTCGTCAACCTCGCCGTCGACATCTCGTACGCGTTCATCAACCCGCGGATCAGAGTGTCCTGATGTCCGTCGCCGAAGCTGAAGCCCGAGAAATCCAGCTCGAGGCGCCGAGTGGGCTCTGGAGCGAGGCCTGGCACCGACTGCGCCACAACCGCGGCGCGGTCGTCGGCTTCATCCTCGTCGCGATCTTCGTGACCGTCGCGCTCTTCGCGCCCGTGATCGCTCCGTACGACCCGCTGGACGGGGACCCGAACCGGCTGGAGGGCGTGTGCTGTCCCGGGCCGTCGTCGGAGCACCTGTTCGGCCTCGACCAGCAGGGCCGCGACGAGTTCTCGCGAGTGGTCTACGGTGCTCGTTACTCGCTGCTGATCGGCGTTGTCTCCGTGGCCGTCGGCCTCTCGATCGGCCTCGTGATCGGCGCCGCCGCGGGCTACCTCGGCGGCTGGGTCGACTCGATCCTGATGCGCCTGATGGACATCATGCTCGCGGTCCCCGGCCTACTGCTCGCGATCGGCATCGTCGCGGCGCTCGGACCGGGCGTCTGGCAAATCATGATCGCGGTCGGGGTGACCCAGATCCCGATCTTCGCTCGCCTGTTACGCGGGACGATCCTCGGAACGCGCGAGGCGGACTACATCCTGGCGGCGCGCTCTGTTGGGGTGCGCCGAAAGTCGATCCTGCTCTCGCACATCATCCCGAACTCGCTCTCGCCGGTGATCGTGCAGGGAACGCTCGCGCTCGCGACGGCGATCATCGACGTCGCCGGCCTCGGCTTCCTCGGCCTCGGCCCGCAAGACCCGTCCACGCCGGAGTGGGGGACGATGCTGACCGACACGACGCGCTACCTCCAGACCGCGCCGCACCTCGCGCTGATCCCCGGGATCGCGATCGTGATCTCGGTGCTCGGCTTCAACCTGATCGGCGACGGCCTGCGAGAAGCCCTCGACCCAAGGTTCCGCGGCCGTGCCTAGAGAGCCACTCCTCGACGTGCAGGACCTGAAAGTCGAGTTCTGGACCTCGCGCGGAAACATCTACGCGGTCAACGGCATCTCGTTCGACATCGCGCCGGGCGAGACGCTCGGCATCGTCGGCGAGTCCGGATGCGGCAAGAGCGTGACGTCGCTCGCGATCCTGGGGATCCTCGCGCGAGCCGGACGCGTGACGTCGGGGACGGCGATGTTCGAGGGCCGCGACCTAATCAAGCTCTCTGACGAGGAGCTGCGTGGGGTGCGCGGCCGGGAGATCGCGATGATCTTCCAGGACCCGATGACGAGCCTGAACCCGGTGCTGACGATCGGCTACCAGATCCAGGAGGTGCTCCGGACCCACTTCGGGCTGGACAAGCGCGATTCGGCGGATCGCGCCGCCGAGCTCCTCGACCGCGTCGGCATCCCGAACGCGCCGGCGAGGCTGCGCGACTACCCGCACCAGTTCTCGGGCGGCATGCGCCAGCGGGCGATGATCGCGATGGCGCTGGCGTGCCAGCCGAAGCTCCTGATCGCCGACGAGCCGACCACCGCGCTCGACGTGACGATTCAGGCCCAGATCCTCGACCTCCTGCGCGAGCTCGTGTCCGAGCAGGACACGGCGCTCATCCTGATCACTCACGACCTCGGCGTCGTCGCAGGCATGTGCGAGCGCGTGAATGTCATGTACGCCGGGATGTTCATGGAGACGGGAACCGCCACCCAGGTGTTCGCCCGGCCGCGGCATCCGTACACGCTCGGCCTCCTACAGAGCGTCCCGAGGCTCGACGCGGCCCGTAAGACGATGCTTCATCCGATCGAGGGCAATCCGCGCGACATGCTCTCGCCCCCGCAGGCGTGCCCGTTCGCCCCGCGCTGCCGCTACGAGGTCGAGGAATCGACGCGCTCGGTGCCTCTGCTCGAGCAGGTCGAGCCCGGCCACAAGGTCGCCTGCTTCAACCCGGTGCCCGAGGACGAGTGGCAGAAGATGCGGGAGGCGGCGCTGTCGGCATGAGCGCCAACGGGAACCTCGTCGAGCTCACCGACTTGAAGATGTACTTCCCGATCAAGAGCGGCGTCCTTTTCGACCGCCATGTGGGCGACATCAAGGCGGTCGACGGGATCTCGCTCGAGATCAAGCGCGGCGAGACGCTCGGTCTCGTCGGCGAGTCCGGCTGCGGCAAGTCGACCGTCGGGCGGACGATTCTCCGCCTGTACGAGCCGACCGACGGCACGATCCTCTTCGAGGGGAGGGACATCACCCGCCTGGGAGAGCGCGACCTGCGACCGCTGCGACGCCAGATGCAGATGATCTTCCAGGATCCCTACTCGTCGCTGAATCCGCGCCACTCCGTCGGGCGGATCATCGGCGAGCCGATCTGGACGCACGGCATCGCGAGCCGGCGCGCCGCGAACGCGCAGGTGCGGGAGCTGCTCCAGATCGTCGGGCTCCCCGCCGACGCAGGGTCGCGCTATCCGCACGAGTTCTCCGGCGGGCAGCGCCAGCGGGTCGGCCTCGCACGGGCGCTCGCGCTCAACCCAGACCTGATCGTGGCCGACGAGCCCGTCTCGGCGCTCGACGTCTCGATCCAGGCCCAGATCATCAACCTCCTCGAGCGGCTCCAGAGCGAGTTCGACCTCACGTACCTGTTCATCGCGCACGACCTGGCCGTCGTCAGGCACATCTCCGACCGGATTGCGGTCATGTACCTGGGGACGATCGTCGAGCTTTCGCCCGCGGAGGAGCTCTATGACAACCCGCTGCACCCGTACACGATCTCGCTGCTGACCTCGGTGCCGATCCCAGATCCCGAGATCGAGCGCAAGCGCGAGCGGATTCTGCTCGCCGGTGACCTGCCGAGCCCGGCGAACCCGCCTCCCGCGTGCCGGTTCCACACGCGCTGCCCCTATATCCAGCCGACGCGGTGCAAGACGGACGTGCCGGCGCTCCGCAAGCTCGCGGATGGACATCTCGCTGCGTGCCACTGGGCGGAGGACATCAAGGAGGGCCGGATCCAGCCGAAGAAGGTCGAGCCGGTCGCCCACGAGCCGC
>DASTYD010000125.1:0-16453 GCA_035765175.1 Gaiellaceae bacterium | reverse complement strand
ACCAACGGCAAGGTTTAGGGAATAGCAGGCCCTTTCGCTAGACTCCTGGGCTGTTCAACAGCCGGGAGCGGCCCACGAGGGCCGCGCCGCGTCGACCCCCCGTGCCGGAAGAGATCGCCCAAATAGCAGAGCCGGAAACGGCATCAACCGTTCCTGCGGATCAGAACGGCCAGGCGCCGGGCTCGGTCGCGAGCGCGCGCTCGATGATCGCCTTCGAGGGCGTCACGAAGATCTACGAGCCCAACGTCGCGGCGCTCTCGGATGTCTCGTTCGTGATCGACAAGGGCGAGTTCGTCTTCGTCGTCGGCGCCTCGGGCTCCGGCAAGTCGACCGTGATCCGCCTCCTGCTCAAGGAGCTGGAGCCGACCTCGGGCCGCATAATCGTCGCGGGCCGCGACCTCGGCAGGCTCCCGCGCCGCAAGGTTTCCCAGCTGCGACGTAACGTCGCCTGCGTCTTCCAGGACTTCAAGCTGCTCCCGAACCGAACGGCGGCCGAGAACGTCGCGTACGCCCTCAAGGTCCAGGGCGAAGGCTCCGACTCGATCCGCCGCAAGGTGCCCGAGGTCCTGAACATGGTCGGCCTCGCGCACAAGATGAGCTCCTATCCCGACGAGCTCTCTGGCGGAGAGCAGCAGCGCGTCTCGATCGCGCGCGCGTTCGTCAACCATCCGCCGCTGCTCGTCTGCGACGAGCCGACCGGGAACCTCGACCCCGACACGTCGGTCGGGATCATGCAGCTCCTCTACCGGATCAACCGCGCCGGGACGACGGTGCTGATGGTGACGCACGACCGCGAGATGGTCGACAAGATGCGCCGGCGCGTGATCGCGCTCGAGGACGGCCGCCTCGCTCGCGACGAGCGGCGCGGAGGCTACGCCGAGTGAGGTTCCGCACCGTCGTCGCCGAGGCCTGGCGCTCGCTGACCGCGAGCCTCTCGACGACTCTCGCCGCCGCCCTGACCGTGCTCATCGGCATGTTTCTCGTCGGGCTGCTGATCGCCTTCTGGACGTTTGCCGACTCGTGGAGCGACAAGCAGAAGGAGAAGCTCGTCGTGAAGGTCTTCTTCTGCACCGCGGACTCGTGCCAGGCTGAGGCGACGCCGGCCCAGATGAACGCGGTCCGCGTGAAACTCGACAGCGATCCCCGCGTCAAAGACTGGGAGTTCGTCTCGAAGGCCAAGGCCCTGGACATCATGAGGAAGAAGCAGCCGGAGATGGTCGACGGCCTGATTTCCAACCCGCTGCCGAACTCGTTCACGGTCACGCCGGTGAAGGGCGAGTACACGAAAGCGATCGCGGAGAGCTTCAACCCACCGCCGGCAGGCGTCGAGAAGGCGACCTACGGCGAGAAGACGGCGAGCCGCGTTCTCAAGGCGGCCCGTGTGATCAAGGGCAGCTTCCTCCTGGCGGGCCTGATCCTGATCATCGCCTCGGCGATGCTGATCGCGAACACGATCCGGCTGTCGATCTTCGCGAGACGGCGGGAGATCGAGGTGATGAAGCTCGTCGGCGCCTCGAACTGGTTCGTCCGCGGGCCGTTCGTGATCGAGGGGCTCGCGTGCGGGCTGATCGGGTCGGTCCTCGCGGTGTTCCTGCTCGTGGTCGGCAAGGAGCTCGCGCTGCCGCAGATCGTCCCGCGCTTCGATGCGGGGGACGCACATGCTTGGCCCTTCCCGGTCCTGGCGGCGATCCTGATCCTGCTCGGCTTGTCCCTCGGCGCGGCCGGTTCCGCGGTCACGTTGCGCCGGTTCCTGCGCGTCTGATCACCGAGCTCAGCCGGCGCGGCAAGCTCGTCGTAGGCGAGCCGTACTTCACACCCGGCACGCCGCTCACGATCGACCGCAAGGGGCTGAAGGGCGCCGAGGTCGGCGATCTCGTCGAGGTGAGCACGGATCGTGGGCGCCGTCCGCGCGTGGAGCGCGTCATCGGACCGGCGGACCGGATCGAGAACGTGCTCGAGGCGCTGCTCGTGGAGGAGGGGCTGCGCGAGGGCTTCGAGCCGCACGAGGTGCCGCAGCCGACGCTCGAGGGACGGACCGACCTCCGCGACCTGACGACGTTCACCGTCGACCCTGACACGGCCAAGGACTTCGACGATGCGATCTCCGTGCGGCAGGAGGGAGATGACGTCCGGATCTGGGTGCACATCGCCGACGTCTCGTACTTCGTCCCGGCCGGCTCGGCGCTCGACCACGGCGCCGCGGAGCGCGGAAACTCGGTCTACGTGCCCGGCCTCGTCGCCCCGATGCTCCCCCCGGCGATCTCCAACGACGTGGCCTCGCTCCGCCCGCACGTCGACCGGCTGACCGTGACCGTCGAAATCGCGCCGAGCGGCGAGGCGAGCTTCTACCGGTCGGTGATCAGGAGCGACGAGCGCTTCACCTACGGCCAGGTACAGGGGCTCCTCGACGGCAAAGAGCAGCACGAGCTGGCGGACGTCGTCACGCTTGCCGACCGCGTCTCGGCCGACCTGCGGCGCCGGCGCTTCGCCCGCGGCGCTCTGCGCGTCGAGAGCCCCGAGGTCAACTTCACTTTCGACGACACGGGCGGAGTGGTGCGCGCCTGGCTCGAGGCCGAGCCGACCGCGCATGCGCTGATCGAGGAGCTGATGATCCTCACCAACGAGGCAGTGGCCGAGTTCCTCGCGGGCCGAAGGCGGGACGCGATCTTCCGCGTCCACGAGCCGCCGGAGCCCCAGTCGATTCAGCTGCTGCTGGCCAAGCTGACCGATCTCGAGGTGCCGACGCCGCCGGTGCCCGAGCTCGAGCGCATGGGCCCGGCCGAAGCCGCACGGGTCGCCGCGGAGGCGAGCGAGCGGGTCGCCGACTACGTGGGACAGGCGAAGCGCGGAGGAGAGGCGTTCCCCGCCCTCGTTCTGCGGGCTCTGAAGCAGGCGCGTTACGACCCGCGGAATCTCGGCCACTCGGGTCTTGCGAGCACCGCGTACACGCACTTCACGTCGCCGATCCGGCGCTACGCCGACCTCGTCGTCCACCGGGCGCTGCTGCGGGAGCTCGGCCAGACCGACGACGCCCTCCCCGAGGACATCGAGGCCACCGCCCAGCACATCTCCGACACCGAGCGCGCCGCGACGCAGATCGAGTATCGGGCGGACGAGATCGCGTCTGCGTGGTACCTCGAACGCGTCCTCTTCGATCGTGGCTGGGAGGAGCCGTTCGAGGGCGAGGTCACGGGCCTCATCCCGTCGGGCCTCTTCGTCCGGTTCGGCGAGGTCTTCGAGGGCTTCCTGCCCGCGCGACGGCTCCACGGGGACTACTACGAGCTGAACGAGCTCGGCACGGCCCTCGTCGGCCGCCGGAGCGGTCGCCGCCACCGGCTCGGCGACGTGCTCGAGGTGAAGGTCGAGGACATCCGCCGCGCCGAGGGGAAGGTAGAGCTGTCTACTCGAGAGAGCGCTGGAGCACGCGGCGAAGGAAGAAGAGGCCGACCATCCCGCCGCCGATCACGACAGCGAGCGCGATGACGAGCGCGTAGGGGAAGCTGTCGTCCTTCTCCGGCGGCGGCGGCGTGTAGTCGAGGCTGCCCGAGATGAAGAACCGTTTGCCGTTCGCCGTCGCAGGCACCTTCCAGTCGAAGACGTGATGCGGCTGGTCCGGCGCGTTGCTGATCACCGGCGGAAAGGTCGGGCTCATGTAGTGGATGCGGTGGTCGTGCCACGCCCAGACCGTGCCGCCGGCGAGCTTCTGCCACTCCGGGACCGCCTTCACGCTCACCGACTTCGGGTACTTCGACTTCCCGTAGCGATCCTGGTTGAGATAGCCGGCCGGTGACTTCACGTTCACGAAGATGCCGCTCGGAGCGAAGCGGAGGTACGGCTCGCCGCCATAGCCTTCGATGACGACCGTCTCCCCGCTGCGGTTGTCCAGCCAGACCTGGTCGTCGCCGTAGAGCACCTTCAGCTTCATGCCTGGCACACGGGGCTGCACGCCCTCGATCGTCGAGCGGTAGCCGAGCTTCGCGGTGCCGAAGTGCGCCTCGGCGCCGGGAGCGACCAGGCAAGCAAAAAGCGCCGCGGCTCCTATGAATCGTTTCAACGACCGCGCCTCCAGAGCAGGGCAGCGCCGGCCGCGACCAGTCCGACGACGATCGCAGCCCCGATGATCCAGCCGGTCGACCCGTTGTCGTCGTCCTCGTTCTCGCTCGCCGAGGTCGTGGGAGTCGTGGGAGTCGTTGCCGCCGGTGGCTCCGGCGCGGGAGGCGGAGGTGTGACCGCTGCCGTCAGCTGGATCGTGGGCGCGGGCGTCTGCGAGGCGGGCGCGCCGATCCAGCGGACGACGGTCCCGTTGCCGTAGGTCTGGACGACCGGGAACTTCAGCGTCTTTCCGGGCGATCTGGGGAACTGGCCCGAGATCTCGAACTCGGTCGTTTCGCCCTGGGGGATGCGTCCACCGGTCCAGGTGATGACTCGTGGGGCGAGGTTCACCTGCCAACCGCCCACGCTCGCCGGCTTCACATTGGCCATGCCGGGCGGCAGCTGCATCGCGATCTTGACCGTCGGTGCGCTCTCCTCGCCCTCGACCGCGAGCACGAAGGTCGACACGCCGCCTGCGGGGACCTTCTTCGGC
Source organism: Gaiellaceae bacterium (assembly GCA_035765175.1). Lineage (GTDB taxonomy): Bacteria > Actinomycetota > Thermoleophilia > Gaiellales > Gaiellaceae > VAXT01. The sequence continues at coordinate 11,868 of DASTYD010000125.1, read as the reverse complement.
GCGATCTCCGCGTGGGCGCCCGCCTGGGCGACGGTCACCAGCCCGAGTGCCGCGACGACGACCAGCGCTGCCTTTCGCATGTTCAGCCCTCCCTGATTGGAACGGTGACGGTTTGCGTGAGCGCCTCGAACTCTCCTCGGCGCGCTTCGATCAGGACCTGCCAATCGCCGGCCTGCGGGAACTCGCCGGCGGGCGTCGTGTAGTGGCTCGGGACGATCTTCTGGAGCGGAATGCCGATCGGGCCGAGGCTCTTGCTAGGAAGTGTCGCCGACATTGTCGCGTCGTCGACGTTGGCCGGCTCACCCGTCTGCCTGAAGAAGTAGAGATGGATCTCGTTCGGGCCAGTCTTTCCAGGATCGATCGTGTAGTTGACCTCGAGGTCTCCGATCGGAACGGTTTCGTTCACGAGCTTCTGCGCGCTGATCGACGCTCTCGCGGGTGGTTCGGTGACGAGCACGGCGGTCACGCCGACGATCGCCGCCATGATCGCGAGCTCGAGGCCCGCCGCACGGAGGAACCGGCTCTGCTCGAACGCGGAGGCGATCTGCCGCTTCAGCCGCGGGACGGCGAAGCGGTTGTTGTACGCCCCGAGCGCGAGCAGCGGCAGCACGAGCCCGATCTTGAGCAGCAGCAGCTTGCCGTACGTCGTGTCCCACAACCCGTGGAAGGCCTTCACCTCCTGGTAGCCGCGAATCGTGCCCGCGATGATCAGCGTGACGACGGAGCCGACGGCCAGGATCGAGAAGACGGGGACGGCCCGCGAGGCCAGTGGCCAGCGGTCCGAACCGGCCAGGAGCAAGGCGAGGACCGTGAAGGCGAGCCCTCCGACCCAGAGGGATGCGGCCGCGATGTGCACGACGTCCACGACCAGTGCGAGCGGCCCGCTCGTGCGCGCGTGCCCGGCCGCCGAGATCGTGGGCAGAAGGAGGAGCGCCGGCGCGAGGATGAGCAGCCCGAGCGTCTCGGTCCCGGAACGGCTCGCAAGGAAGGCGCCTGGAGCGATGACGGCGGCGAGGCCGAGCTGCCAGAGGAAGGCCGTCCCGAACCGGGTCTGGAGCACGGAGTCGACGGTGTCCCAGTGGAACGCCTCACTCAGGCCGAAGCCTCCCGCGACCGCTCCCTGGAGGACGATGCACAGGATCGCGGCGAAGACGAGGCCGACCGCGAGCCCGGCAAGGATCCGGTAGAGCACGCTTCTCAGCTCGGCGGCCGCAGTCCGCAGGACGAGCGCAAGCGCCGCCGCGCCTCCGACGACGAGCAGGAGCAGCCCGAAGTCGAGGCCTCGCATGAACTTGAACAGCGCGTCGACCGAGCCGGGAGTTCCTTTTCCGAAGACCTGCTCGCAGCTCCCGCCCTTGCTCGCCGACTTGACGTGGAAGAGGAACGCCCCGGCGACCGGGTGCGCGTCCGCGGAGATCACGCGCCAGGTGACCGTGTACGAGCCGGCGGGGAGTTGGCGGCCGATGGTGACCGCGACCTCTTTTTCATTCGGGCGCGCGATCTTCCCCGAGTCGACGCGCGAGCCGCCGCAGTCGTAGACGCGGATCGACCCGAAAGCGGTCTCGACCGCCTCGTTGAAGCGCAACGTGACTGTGGGCGGGCTCTCGCGCGTGATTGCGTTACTGCCCGGCGTGGACTCCTGGAGGACGGCGTGCGCCGAGGCGCCTGGCGTTTCCACCAGGGCGACCAACAGGACCGCCGAGGCGATCAACGCGCGACGCATGCTCCGGGGAATGGAAGCAAATCGGGCGGGCGCGGCGAACCTACAATCGACGCATGGCCGGCGAGAAACCGATCGCCGAGAACCGCAAGGCTCGGCACGACTACCACCTCCTCGAGCGGCTCGAGGCCGGGATCGTGTTGACCGGCAGCGAGGTGAAGTCCCTCCGGGCGGGGCGCGTCAGCCTGCAGCAGTCCTATGCGGACGTGCGAGACGGCGAGGCCTGGCTCGTCGGCGCGCACATCGACACCTACGAGCAGGCGGGGATCCAGAACCACGAGCCCGAGCGCGACCGGAAGCTCCTCCTCCGCAGGCGTGAGCTCGACTCCCTCTACGGGAAGGTGCGCGAGAAGGGCCTGACGCTGGTTCCCGTACGCCTCTACTTCAAGAACGGTCGCGCGAAGGTCGAGATCGCCCTCGCCCGGGGGAAGGAGCTGCGCGACAAGCGGCGGGACATCGCGAAGCGGGACGCGGACCGCCAGATCGAGCGGGCTATGAAATCGCGGCGCTGAGGCGCTCGAGTGCGGCGGGCAGCTCGTCCATCCGCTGGATGACGGCGTCTGCTTCGGCGAGAGCCGGGTCGTCGCCGAAGCCGATCACGCGGATCCCTGCTGCGCGTGCGCCGGCGACGTCGGCTTCGGTGTCGCCGACGGCGACGGTTTGCTCCCGAGGCCACTCTCCGGCCCGGCTGCGGGCGATGTCGATCAGGTCGGCGCGGTCCTCGGCGTCGCAGCCGAAGGCGCCCTGGCCCGGCGGGAAGAGCTCGGCGAGCCCGAGTCTCTCGATCCGTGCGCGGGCCACCGGCTCGGGATTGCCGGTGAGGAGGGCTCGGTGCTCGATCTGCGCGAGCGCCTCGGCCGTGCCTTCGGGGGCGTGCCAGTCGGAGGTGTCCGCCTCCTCGAGAAGGTCGAGATAGCGTGCCGACGCCTCGTGGCACCAGCGCGCGAGGCCGGCGTCGATCTCCGCATCGCTGACCCCTTCCAACCGCAGGATCTCGCGGGTGATTCGCGTTGCGGTCTGGCCGGGATGGTTCACGCCGCGAATCCGTCGCCCGGCAGCTTCAGGCCCCACACGGACTCGATCGCGTCGGTCGTCGCCTGACCCATCAGTGGGTCGCTGTTCAGGAAGAGCGTCTTGTCGACGTCGAAGAGGACCAGCATCATGCGTCGTCTGTGACTGGCCCGCGGAGGAGGATCCGGCCGGGCGCCTCGCGGTAGCCGAGTCGGTGATTGAGTCGCCTGATCGGCTCATTGCGGACCTCGTTCTGCGTTGCGAGCTGTTTGTACCCGCGTTCCTTGGCCCACGAGATCTGCTCGCGCTTCAGCGCCCCGGCAATCCCGCGCCCGCGCCACGCGCGCTTCACGCCGGTCATGTCGTGGTGGGCGGTCTCGGGCTGAGCTGCGGTCAGGCTGAACTTCGCATAGCCCACGACCTCGTCGCCCGCGACCGCGAGGAACGTCGCATCCGCTCGGTCTCCGGGGCCCTTCATCTCGTGCTGGAGCCAGTCCTCGAATGGCTCGACGGTCTCGTCGCGATCGCCAGGGATATCCGGGTACGCCTCGCAGGCGACCTCGTAAATACCCCGGACCAGATCCGGTCGCTCGGCCCACGTGACGATCTCGACTCCTTCGGGCGGCGCCGGCGGCTCAGGGTCGATCGCGCCAAGGTCGAGGATCATTCGTCCGTTCCGCTCGACCTCGCGGAAGCCGCGCTTGACCGCGAACGCGATGCTCTCCTCGTCGTCCTCCGGGACGGTCGCGTCGATCTCTCGGATTTTGCGCTCGGTGAGCCAACTCGAGATCCGCGCGTAGAACGCCGTCCCGAGGCCCTGTCGACGATACTCGGGGAGCACGGTCACGAGCGCCTCGCCGAAGCCGGGCCGCCAGGGCAGGAGCCCGACCCACGCCGAGCCGCCCAGAGCAAGGAAGTCGGCGTAGTCGGAGGCTCGCGATTCGAACGATCGGACCTCGTCCATCGTGATCGCGTCGAGCGGCCAAATCGCGTTGTAGATGGCCAGCGAGGCGGCCTTGTCGTCGTCGTCGGCACAGGGGCGGATCTCGTGCACGCGGCTACAATATTTTTGTCCGCGCCTTGCGCGGGCAAGAAGTGAGCACTGCCGAAGGCGGTGCGAACCGTTTCGACAGCAGTGTTCGGCCGGAGCGGCAATGCGACCCGGCTACAATTCTTCTGTCCCGCTTTTAGGGGCAACATACGGGGGCGATCAGGTTTCGACGTGGTCGGTTCTCCGGTTGAGCTGCAAGCCGAGGTCCCCGGTCGGCCTCGTAAAACAACCGGGATCAAACGCAAGTGCGAAGAACGAAAACGCACTCGCTCTCGCTGCCTAAACCACAGTGAGGCGCATCGCTCCGAGCTCGGCCCGTGGCCCGGGTAGCGGTGTCAGAAACGGGCTAGGCGCCTAGGGAGAGCCAATCGCCCGAAGCGCGACACCGAAGGATGGCTAGCCCGTCGGTAGGTCGGCTGTCACCGGCCGGCGGGCGAAAGCGAAGACGGCCTACGCTTGTAGAGGCTCTTCCGGAGCGATTCGCGGACGCGGGTTCGATTCCCGCCGCCTCCACTCCCGAGCGAAGTCCGGCCCGCCTCCGGCGGGCCATGACGACTTCGCTCGGATCGTCTTTCGATTCGATGCCGAAGCGGCCGACGCCGGCAGAGCCGGCATCGGCGGCGGCTTGTTTCTTTCAAAAGGCGGCCGGAGCTCGCAATCAGGTTGTGTCACGCCGCTGCGGCTTCGTCGCATGATGGAGGCCGGTTGCTCAGTCGACGAACTTCAGCGCGAAGTGGAAACGCGTAGCTCGGCCGCCGCGGGCATAGATGAAGAACCATGGCTTTCCGAAATTCGCGGCTGTCGCGGGAAGTGACCGCCGGCCCAGGCCGACTTTGACCCAGCAGCGACACGGGGTCTCTCGCGACCAGGCGTTCCAGACGAACCCATGCCATCGGTGCTCACAGGGGTTGCTCCTGGTCCTGTGACACGGGCCGAGCGGGATCCGGCTCCCGACTCCGAATCCGTTCTTGGTCCGGTAGTAGCGCGTGGTGAAGTCGATCTCGTTGACCGGCCCATCTTGGAAGGTCACGAACACTCGACTTCGGTGAAGCCGGTAGTAGCCCTGCACGATGCCGCTCTGTCGGCCGAGGACGTAGTAGCGATACCCCCGGGCGTCGTAGTCCTGCCGCACTCGGGCCCGCGGCTCACCCAGCGCGATGTTCCCGATTCGGTCCCAGGGGACGAGAATTGGCGGATCGATCGTAGCCCCAGCGGCAGGTGCTGAGGTCGGTCGACCGCCAGCAACTAGAAAGGCGGCAAACGTCAGGGAAGCGAGGGCGAGGCCGCGCATGCTGCAGTCTTACCCAGGACTCGACTTAGTGGAGCAACGGTGGCAACGCACTCCCTGGCGAGTCGCAGCGGCTGGCGAACGACACGCGGGGAATCGTTCGCGGGTTCGATTCCCGCCGCCTCCACCCCCGAGCGAAGTCCGGACCGCCTCCGGCGGGCGACCAACGTGGTGCTGGTGATCCGCGAGGCGCCCGGCCAGAGTCCTCGCAACGGGATACGGCCGGCCCTCGGGCCCTTCTACTCCAGAAGTTGCAGCCGACGTGCCTTCGCGATCGCCTCGAGCTGGGAGTGCGTTCCGAGCGCAACGAGAATCGCGCGAATGTGGTTCCGAATTGTGGCTTCAGCGACTCCGAGGCGGGTCGCGATCACCTTCGCCGGAATGCCGTCGGCCAAATGCCAGAGCACCTCCTGCTGCCGCACCGTGAGGAGCTCGGGCACCTGCGGAGACGGTACAGGGTGAGGGCGCAGGATATGGAGGAAGAATCGACGGTCACCGTCCTCGACCGTGACCGTGGACACTTCGATCGAGCGCTTGCCTCCGCGCACCTTGATGAGCAGGCCCTGACATGAGACCGGCCACCCCTCGCGGGCCAGCCGCGCCGTCGAACAGCCCTCGTGGCACACCAGGGCGCCACGCTCGCCGTGGCCGCCCAGCACTTCCCAGCAGTGCCGTCCGACGGCTTCTTCGGCCGGGACTCCCGTGAGCTCTTCCGCCGCAGGGTTCCAGGAGACGATGGTCAGGTCGGGCTCGAAGGCGAAGAGGGCGTCGCCCGATCGATAGCTCGTTGCCGATTGCTCGGCCACCCCTCGAGATTCGCACGAGGCCTGGGCGGCGAAATCAGCGTTTTCACTGATCGCTCGTGCGCAATGTCACGTATGGTGACAGCGCCTTCACGATCAACCCGTCCCTGATCAATTCTGGTCAGGCGCGGCACTTGCCGTCGTCCTAGCTTGCCCTCACAGAAACGCATGCGCGCATCGGGCGCGCGACAGGAGGGAGGCACGAAAGACATGTTCGAGACAACTGCCCGGTTGAAGGTCCGTGATGGAGAGCTCGAAGGCTTTAAACACCAGGCCGCCGAGATGATGCGGCTAACCAGGGAGAAGGACACGAAGACGCTTCGCTACGACTGGTTCCTCAGCGACGACGGAACCGAGTGCGAGGTCCGAGAGGTCTACGTGGACGCCGATGCCCTGCTCGAGCACTCCGAGCACGTCGGAGAGGTCCGGAACAAGCTCTTCCGCGACTTCGCAGACGGTCACACCATGACGTTCTACGCGGAGCCCTCCCCGGCGCTCGCCGAGGCGCTCGAAGCGATGCCACCGGGTGCCGTCGAAGTCACCCGATTCTCCTTCCTCCAGGGACTGGAGGCCGACATCGAGGTTCCTGCATAGGAGGAGCTAGCCGAGGGTGTCGGCGATCACCTGAACGAACTCGTTCGTCGCATCGAAGGGGGCTGCGTGGCCGCCCCCTTCGATGCAGTGCGTGCTAGCGGTGGGGATCGCCGAGGCAAGCGAGCGGACGAGGCGGAACATGCTGTTCGGGCTCCGGGCGCCGTAGGTGCAGGCGACAGGGACCTTCACGGTTGCGAGCTCCCTGGGGGAGGGATATGTGCCGATGGAATTGCGGAAATCCGCCAAGGCTGCCTTGGCGTTGTCCCGTCCGGCGCGCCGCCACTCCTCGGGGAAGGCGTTCCAAGCGCTCCCGCCGTCGCGGTACGTGTACGCCGAGCGCAGTAAGACCTCAGCGGCGTCGCGGTGTCGGCCGCGGAACGCAAGCGATCCGATCTTGGCCAGCGCAGGGATCTGCGAGAGAGACGGCCGGTGACGTGTGAACCGCCAGGGGAACTCATGGGCGACGACCACCTGCACAAGATCGGGACGACGTACCGCCAGGTCGACAGCGATCGCCGCCCCGGCGCTTGTACCGACCACGACGGCAGGCCCCGTCTGCAGGGACTCCAAGAGGGCTGCAGCGTCGGATGTATGCGTGGAGAGCGAGCGAACGGGCTCACCGCCGGACCGGGCGTAACCCCGGCGGTCGTAGGCGATCACGCGCCCGATGCGCGCGAGCTCCCCGGTCACGGAGCCCCAGGTCGACGCCGTCGCTCCGGCCGGGTGAATCAGGAGGATCGGTACGCCCTCGCCCACCTCCTCGTGGTAGAGGTCGCACCGATCCAACCCGGTCCGCTCATCGACCTCGATCACGCGATCGCGCCCTCCGGGATCAGGCCGAGCTGGGCGAGGACGGCCATGTTGTCGTAGTAGAGGGCGTTGAGAACGATCTTGCCGTCACGCACCTCCACGACCTCCATCCCGTCGATCTCCACCCGTTTGCCGGTCGGAGGGAGCTCCGTGCCGTCGGGCAGCGCAAGCGCGGCGGCGTGGGTTCCTGAGAAGGTCCACTCGTCGGCGAATGCGTCGCCGTCCTCGACGAAGCTTCTCACGACGTGAACGACGTCCGGGAACGCGTCGAGCTCCCGGGCGAGACGCTCGCGAATCGCGCTCCGGCCTTCGAAGGTGCCATCGGGCATCTTCTGAACGGCGTCGTCGGCATACAGATCGATGACACCCTCGAGATCACCCGCGTTGTACAGCTCGACGTACCGGTCGAGCAGTTCCCTGTTGAAGCTCATCTCTTCTCCTCTCGTTCGAGTTCGCGCACGCGAGCGCGAGCGCGCCTCATTCACACTTCCCTCGGCACGCGGCCCGACAGCACGACGCGCATGACTCTGTGTCCGACATCGGAGGTAGGCCCGAACATCAGCGGACACCCTCCGTCGATCACGGTGATGCCGTGCTGCCGGCCGTAGTCGGTGGCCGCCTTCGAAACGCTGCTCCCGCCGGCGCCCCAGTGCATCCAGACGTGCTCGATGCCGAGCTCGGCGCATTCGTGCATCGTCGTCTCGGCGATCTCCGGCCTCGTCGCGATCACGACTGCGTCGACCCCACCAGGGATCGAGGTCAGATCCTTGTAGCTGGGGTCGCCCTCGACCTCGTCCGCGTTCGGGTTGACGGCGAAGACCTCGTAGCCGCGGTCTCGCAGGCGCTGGTAGACGGTGTTGCTGCCGTGCGTCTTGGGCGTCCTCGAGACCCCGGTGACCGCCACTCGCTTCTTGGCCAGGAACTCGGACGCCGCTTCCTTGATGGTCTGCATGGTTTTCTCCTCACAGGACGAACGTCAGGACGATCACCGCGAAGAACACGCTCTGAGCGCTGTGCACGGCGATTCCGATCCAGGCGCTCTGGTACCGCTTCGACGGGTACGAGACGGCGAAGGTGTCCACGAGCAGCGTGGCCGGGATCATCCAGGGGACGTGCACGTGGTAGGCGGCGAACAGAGCACCGTTCGCAGCCCAATCGCCGCGGCCGAACGCTCGGTTCATGCGGGGCAAGAGCCACCCGCGAAAGAGGAGCTCCTCGCCGAGCACGGTGTTGAAGATCTGCATGAGGACGATGAGACCGAACCAGCCCCAGGCGCCGCTCAAGAAGCTCTGACCCGTGTCCGAGTCGATGAACGTCGCGAAGTCGCGGTTCTCCGGAACACCGAAGACGGGGAGCACTGCTTCGACCGCGAACAGCACCATCAGCGGGATCAGGACCAGCCACAACTTGCCGCCGATGCGCCCCGTCGTCGGGCTTCGTGGCGAACGGAGCCAGAGCGCGTCGCGAACCTTCCTCCAGCGCAGCGTGCCCTGCTCCCGCCATAGCAGGAAACCGACGAGCAGGAACTGCCAGACCATCCCGGCTGTCAGAAGGATCAGTAGCGCCTTGACCATGGGGACGTTCCCCGCACCGCTGAAGTTGTCCTCGAGGGCAGGGGCGCCGATCCACGCCAGCACGCCCATCGGAAGAGCCGCAGCCGCCCAGACGCCGAGGATCTGGGCGACCGAGTGCTGCTTTACCGCTTGATAGCGATCAGCCTCTTCTTTCCGGGCTTCGATGGCGTGTGGCGGGGCCAGAGTGATGCTTGACGTAGACACAACCCCTCCTTGTCATTCGGACATCGGCGCGTGGCCCCGTCGGAACGCGCCTGCGATCAAGAGCGCCCCGCCCGCCAGGAAGATCGCTCCTGCGATGAGCACTCCGACGGCCACCCACGTCAGGGCCGGGAACTTGGCCCCCAGATCCGCCCCCACGGCGACCCCGGGTTGCCCGTCGGCGTTCATCACCACGACGGTCCACGAGCCGTCCTCCGGATCCCACACCAGGTCCTGCGTCCCAGCGCCGGCTGCAGAGGCGGCCCAGAAGCTCTGGGTTCGGGGAGCGGATGCGGGCTTGCTTCCTTGGACGGGATCGACCTCGTCCCCCCAGAACTCGGTGATGACCGTGTGGCCGACTCCGGCCAGGTAGCGATCGACGTCCTCGGACGGGCCAATCCCGACGAACAGCGCCCGATCGGGGCTCGTCGGGGTGACCCGGATTCGAATCTTGTCCATCAGGTCCGGGGCGTACAGCCAGCCGACTCCCGCCGACCCGAGCTCCGTCGACACGGTCGCCAATGCCGATCCGGAAGTGGAGAAGTCGTGGACATCGGTCGTGACATAGCCGTCCTCGCGCTGCGTCTCGGCCCACAGGGCTGTTCCTCCAGCGCCGATCAGCGCCAGCGAGACCAGGACCAGGAACGCCCCGATCGCGACTGCCGCGATGCGGCCCCCGGTCCATGCAGAGGGGCCGACGGTGGCCTCGGGCATGGGACGCTCTGGCGCCGAGCCTGCCGGCCTTTCTTCTCTCGTCACCTGCTTGGTTGCCATCGCCCTCACCTCCTGCGCCCGGGGCATGCCCCGGCCAGCCAATGTGCGAAGGCAAGCGTCCCTCCGGCGGCTGGCTCTCGCATGACCAATCTTGCTCAGGCGCGAAGGTCGCTACGCCGACGGGGTCTCAGCGCGTTTGCCTGGCGACCCGGTGTCCGCGACCGGGCAGCGCGAGTCAGCTGCTGAGCTGCGCCAGCCGTTGCTCGGCGACCGCATGCCCGGCTGCGTGGGCCGCCTCGACTCCGGTGACGGCCTCGAGGAAGTCGTCTCGCTGCAACGCGTACAGCTCTGAATCGACCGTCGCAGTGACCGTCGCCGTTCGCGGCACGTCTCGCAGCAGCGCGATCTCACCGAAGAAGTCGGCCCGATGCGCGGTCTTGTGCAGTCCCTCGGCGAAGATCTCGAGCTCGCCGTCGCCGACGATATAGAACCGGTCTCCGACGTCGCCGGCTCGGATCACGAGCTCCCCGACTTTCGCCGAGAGCGGGATGAGGTTGGCTGCGATCCGCTCCTTGGAGGCGAGGGACAACGGCTCGAACATCGGCACCTGCTCGATCAGGCTCAAGGCGGGAGTCGGCGCGACGGCTCGGTCGATCGCGCTCAGTCGCGAATACGTCACGAGCGCGAGCAGGGGCAAGATCGCCCCTACGGCGACGAAGGCTGCGCGTGCTCCGATGAGGTCGACCAGAAGCGGAGCTGCGATCGAGCCCACGGCGACCCCGCCCATCGCGAGTGCCCAGAGGATCCCGAGAACGCGGGTCAGGAGCTCGTTCGGAACGATTCGCTGCAGCAGGGTGAAGACGGCGACGTCCTCGACGCTGTTGGCGGCGCCGACGAGCGCGAGCAGGAGAATGGCGGGCGCAAGGTTGGGCCACAGCGCCATGAGCATGATCGGAGCTCCCCAGAACACGAGCGAGCGGCCGAACGTGACGGCTAGCCGGCTTCCTCCGAGCGTCATCGCCCCGACCGCTCCGACCAGGCCACCGACGCCGATCGCTGCTGTCATGTAGCCAACGGCTTCTCCACCTGCATCGAAAACTTGGAATGCGGCGACGACGATCAGGACGTTGAGGCACCCACGCACGAAGGTCTGCGCCACGATCAGCGAGACGACGAGGCGAGGCCTCGGGGCACGCACGATGGTGCGAAATCCTGCGGCGATGACCGGCCAGACACCGCCCTCGGCCGCAGTCGCAGCTGCCAGGTCGATGCCGCCTTCGACCCGGACTTGCGCGAGAGATACCGCGCCCAAGAGGAGTGCTCCGGCGCCGACCGCGAAGACGAGCCCGACGTCGGCGACCGACACGAGCACCCCGGCGAGCAGAGGCCCGAAGAGCGTCCCCAGGCTCTCGATCGTCGACGTCGCAGCATTCGACGCGATCAGCTCCTCGGGCGTTCGCGCAAGGGACGGTAGGAGAGCCTGCAGGGTGGGCCTGATGAGCGTGCACGCGAGCCCGAACAGGGCTGCGAAGGCAAAGACCAAAACAACGGCATCCGCAAAGGCGGCAGCAGCAGAGGCGCCGAGTGCAAGCCCGCCGAGGACGCTCATCGCGAGCAGGAAGCGCTCGCGCCGAAAGCGATCGCCGAGCGACGCTGCAAACGGCGCGACGATCGCCGCGGGCAGCAGCCGAACGAGCCCCGCAATCCCGACGGCCGTCGCGCCACCTTGCTCGTAGGCGTAGACCCCGAACGCGACGAAGTGCGCCCACTCGGCCGTGATCGCCGAGCCCCACGCGAGCTCCGCGCGGCGGATCTCGGGGTTCCGGACGGAGACGGCGAGAGCCGCAACCAGTTGGCTGGGCCGGCCCATATCCAGATTGAATCCCACTCGCGCCGGTCGAGACAAGCCTTTCGAAGCCCGCGGCTCGTCGTCGGTCCTCTCTGCCTGTCGCCGCTAGAGTCGTTGGATGGGGCTCTCTACGTGATCACCCAGATCCGGCTGCCCCAGGGCGGCTGAGCGGCGACGTGGGCGAGCTCTCGTGGTGGTTCTCGCCGCACCCCGACTGGGAGCCGGGCGAGGACTGGCCCGAAGAGGTGCCGGT
>DASTYD010000124.1:0-9809 GCA_035765175.1 Gaiellaceae bacterium | reverse complement strand
CTCGACTGATCGAGCTGCTCGTATGCCTCGAACGCCTCGCGCCACGACTGGCGGGAGGCAGCGTCTCGGGCGACGGCGGACGGGTCGATCATCTGCGCCACGCTCGTATTGTCACACCAGCGGTCAACGTCCCCGAAGGGTTGATTCAGGTTCTGCCTTGCAATGCCGGTCCGCTAACGCAAGACCTGACCCCGGCCGTCGATCCGGCGACTGGCCAAGCGCGGCTTTCCGTTCGGCGGTGGAGCCGCTCTAGACTCGTCGCCGATGGTCGAAATCATCGGCGTCTATCCCGTTCGGGACGCTCCCGAACCGTGCTACCTCGTTGAAGTTGACGTCAGGGACTCACCGGGGTTCAACGCAGGGGAGCTCACACAGGAAGCGCCCGGCAAACCGCGAGAGAGCTGGCAGGCTCCGTATGACGAGCCGTGACGGGCGGCGTGGCGGGGTTTGAGCGCGTGGGAGTCAGACTCCCTTGCCTGTCAAGGGTAAGGCTGTGCCGAGAGTGAAACATCTCTTGGAGACCACAACCATCCGCCGCCGGAGCCGGGCTTTGCCCGGCGGGAGGCTGACAAACACGAGAACCGCCGGAAGCACGAATACCCCCGGCGGCTCCTGAAACCTCCGAGGCGAGCATCCGCTCGCAAGGAGGGGGCTCACGGGGGAACCAGGGGTTCCCCCGTGATGCCGAGTGGGCCGCTCAAGCGGCCCGCATTGGCTACATCATCCCGCCCATGTCCGGCATACCGGCGCCCGCGCCTGCCGGGGTCTTCTCCGGCGGCTCGGCGACGATCGCCTCGGTGGTGAGGATGTTCTTCGCGATCGACGCAGCGTTCTGCAGCGCCGAGCGCGTGACCATGGTCGGGTCGATGATCCCGGCCTTGACGAGATCCTCGTACTCGCCGGTCTCGACGTTCAGGCCGTGGCCCTTCGTCCCGTTGCGGATCTTGTCGATCACGAGCGAGCCCTCGAGGCCCGCGTTGTTGGCCAGCTGACGGATCGGCTCCTCGAGCGAACGCGTGACGATCTGCGCGCCCGTCCGGTCGTCGCCGTCGAGCTCCTCGGCCTTGATCGCCGCAGCCGCGTTCAGGAGCGCGACGCCGCCGCCGGGGACGATGCCCTCCTCGAGAGCCGCCCGCGTGGCCTGCAGGGCGTCCTCGACGCGGTGCTTCTTCTCCTTCATCTCGGTCTCGGTCGCAGCGCCGACCTTGATCACCGCAACGCCGCCGGCGAGCTTCGCCAGCCGCTCCTGCAGCTTCTCGCGGTCGAAGTCGGAGTCCGTGTTCTCGATCTCGGACTTGAGCTGCTTGATCCGGGCCTTGATGCCGTCGGAATCACCTGCACCGTCGATGATCGTGGTCGAGTCCTTGTCGATCACGACGCGGCGGGCCTTGCCGAGCTGCGAGAGCTTCGTGTTCTCGAGCTTGAGGCCCATCTCCTCGGTGATCACCTCGGCGCCGGACAGGATCCCGATGTCCTCGAGCATCCGCTTGCGGCGGTCACCGAAGCCGGGCGCCTTGACGGCGACCGCGGTGAACGTGCCGCGGAGCTTGTTGACGACGATCGTGGCGAGCGCCTCGCCCTCGACGTCCTCCGCAACGATCAGCAGCGGCTTGCCGGACTGGATCACCTGCTCGAGCACGGGGAGCAGGTCCTTGACGGCCCCGATCTTCTGGTTCGCGACCAGGATGTACGGGTCCTCGAGGACGGCCTCCATGCGCTCGGCGTCCGTGATCATGTACGGCGACAGGTAGCCCTTGTCGAACTGCATGCCCTCGGTGAACTCGAGCTCGAGACCGAAGGTCTGGCCCTCCTCGACGTTGACGACGCCGTCCTTGCCGACCTTCTCGATCGCGTCGGAGATGACGTCGCCGATCTCGCGCTCGCGCGCCGAGATGGTCGCGACCCGGGCGATGTCTTCCTTGCCCGAGATCTCCTTCGACTGCTTCTTCAGATTCTCGACGACCTGGTCGACAGCAACCTCGATCCCGCGCTTGAGCGCGATCGGGTTGGCCCCTGCCGCCACGTTCCGCAGGCCTTCGCGCACGATGGCCTGAGCGAGGACGGTCGCGGTCGTCGTGCCGTCGCCGGCAACGTCGTTCGTCGCCGTCGCGACCTCGCGGACGAGCTGTGCGCCCTGGTTCTCGAAGACGTCCTCGACCTCGATCTCACGCGCGATCGTGACGCCGTCGTTCGTGATCGTCGGCGCGCCGAACTTCTTGTCCAGCACGACGTACCGACCCTTCGGGCCAAGGGTGACCTTGACCGCGTCGGCGAGGATGTTCACTCCGCGCTCGAGTGAGCGCCGTGCATCCTCGTCGAACTTCAGCTCCTTGTGAGCCATTCCCTACCTCCGTTCAGCGTTAGGCGGACGCGCCCGCGAGCTCCTTCTTCTTGCTCGACTTGGCGCCTTTGGTTGCGACCTTCGCGAGCACGTCCGACTCGCGCAGGATCAGAACGTCGTCGGCACCGACCTTGATCTCGGTGCCGCCGTACTTCGAGTAGATGATCTCGTCGCCCACGGCGACTTCCATCGGGACGATCTCGCCCGAGTCGTTGCGGGCGCCCGGGCCGATTGCGAGGACGCGGCCGCGCTGCGGCTTCTCCTTCGCGGTATCGGGCAGGACGATTCCGCTCGAGGTGGTCTCCTCCTCCTCGAGCGCCTCGACGATCAGGCGATCGCCCAGCGGCTGCAGATCCATTCAGGACCTCCTGTTCTAAGTACTTTGTGACAGTCTCTGGCACTCCTGCGGCGCGAGTGCCAGGACATTGTAACCGCGCCCTTCTCCGCTGTGCAAGCGGAATTGTCACTAGGTGACGACCTTCCTCGACCTTGATGGGGAACGTCGTGTTACAAACTCGCGATGCGCCGAGAGTTCTCCGCGGGCGGGGTCGCGATCAGGCGCCTGCGCGGCGAGTGGATGTTCGCCGCGATTCGCCCCGGAGGCAAGAAGCCTGGCGTCTGGGCGCTGCCGAAGGGGCTGATCGGCGAGGGCGAGAAGCCGGACGCGACTGCCCTGCGCGAGACCGCGGAGGAGACGGGCATCGAGGCCCGACTCGTGACCAAGCTCGGCGACATCCGCTACGTCTACACCTGGGCGGGAGAGCGCGTCTTCAAGGTCGTCAGCTTCTACCTGCTCCGCTACTCGAAGGGTCGGCTCGGCGAGATCGAGCCCGAGATGCGGATCGAGGTCGACGAAGCCCGCTGGCTGCCGCTCGAAGAGGCGCCGGAGCTGCTCGCGTACAAGGGCGAGCGCGAGATGGCGGAAAGAGCGCTCGCGTTCATACGCGAGCACGGCTTATAGTCCGCGAGCCGCCGTCATGTATGCGCTGAACTTCTATTCGCCGATCGTGGCCGACCAGCTCCGCTCGCGTCGCAAGACGGCGACGATCCGACTCGGCGACAAGTCGAAGAAGTACAAGAAGGGGATGGTCGTGCAGGTGCTCGTCGGTGCGCGCTACGGGCCGCGGGAGAAGGTCTTCGACGCCGTGATCGACAAGGTCGAGGTGAAGCGCCTCGGCGAGCTCTCGCCGCGCGATATCGAGCACGACAACCCCGAGGTGCGGAGGCCTGAGGAGCTGGCGATCTTCCTGGGCCAGCTCTACAACCGTGAGGTCACGGCGGACGAGATCGTCACACTGATCCGCTTCTCCGAGATTAGGTCCTGAAAAGTCCGGCGCGCTGCGCGCGCCATGACGACTTTTCAGGAATGGCCTCAAGGAAGAGCGTTTGTGTGCGGAAGCGGGCAAAGCCCGCATCCGCGGCCTAGGGTTGATTCATGACCCGACCGAAGCACTGACTTGCTTGTTCTGCGGCAAGGCTCATTCACCTGATGCGCCTCTTGTGTGCGAAGCCTCAGCAGATGAGCCAATGCGAACGGTCTGCATCTGCCAAGCTGGGTTGCTCTTGCAGTCGAGAGTTTCGAAGCGAGATCGGTGCAGATTGACGAGCGAAGATTCGTTGAACTACCGACGTGGCTTCCGGATTGGGGTGCCGAACGCCTCTGCGGGACGGAGCTCGGCACCGCAGGCCTCGCACTCGACGGCGAACACCGAGCTGAAGCGCGCGTCGCAGGCGGGGCAGCGTGACCGCAGCTCGCCGGCACATTGCGGGCAGCGACTCGGAAGCTCGCCCTCGGACTCGTCGAAGTAACGCTGCGCGAAGCCGCACGCCAGGCAGAACGCAACCCAATCGCCAAGGGTCTTGCGCCGCTCCTCGCGGAGCCAGTCCGAGGCCTTGCTCACGGGCTGGATGCTAGTTAGGTCGCGCTCGGCGGCGGGCCCGATCGAGGAGGCTCGCCGCTCGACGGGCGGCCCGTCCGTACGAACAACGCGCGGGCCGACTCGCTGAGATCGGCCCCTCGTGCGGCAGGATGCTCGCGCAGGATCTGGCGCCGAAGGGTCTCGACGCCGAGCGCGAGCAAGAGCGCCGCCGTGAGCACGAACGGCCAGCGGTGGGTCTGAGCCGTCGGCCCCCAGAGCAGCAGCAGGAGGTAGAGGACCGCGACCGTGCCGAAGGCGATGTCCGGCCGAACCGCGAATGGGGCGAGATCGCGCCGAACCGCGGTCCCGCTCCTCGAAGGTCCTGCGAGCCAGACGCCGAGCAGGGCGACTAGACCGAGGCCGATCACCGTCCACGCGCCGTCCGAAAGGAGGCTCGTGAAGATGTCCCAGCTCGCCTGGGCGGCCGGCCGGACCGAGTCCGTCTCGACGAGGTTGCCGACCACGTAGCTGCCGCCCACCTTGCGGGCGACGAGGACGAGCAGCCCAACGCCGATGAGCCCGAGCGCGGCGGTCCTGAGCACGGCCCGCCTGCGGCCCCGGGCGAGCCAGAGCGCGATCGCCAGGAGGATGAACGGCACGAACACGATTACGGCGGCGACCTGCTTGAACAGCTGCGTGAGGTCCTGAGCCGTCTCCAGGTCGTCGGCCTTCATGATCCTGATCCGGCCCGTGTCCTCCGGCAGGCGCGTGCCGACGCGGCCGAGAATCGCAACCTGCTCGCCGATCTGGACGACGAGCGGCTGGAGGTCGAGCACGACGTAGCCGCCCTCGGTGCTGACCGCAGTGACGTCGTCGTCGAGCACCTGGACGAGGCGACTGTGCGCACGCTCCACGGACTCCACCCAGACCGCCTGCACGCGAGGCCGTTCGAGCAGCCTGACCGCCAGGTTGTCGGCGAGGCCGCGCAGGGCTCCCGCGATCACTCCGGAGAGCGCCTTCTGCTGTTCGGGAAGGCGTTCCTCGAGCCGAGCCTCGACGTCGACGTTCGAGTACAGCTCGTCGACGAGCGTGGCCGCGATCTGATCCCGGATCTCGGGATCGGCGATCATCTCCTCGGCCGTGTCGCGCACCGTCGGCGTGTCGAGCGCCTGGTAGCGGACGTAGCCCGCGATGAGGGCGAGCACCGTTACGACGAGCGCGAGGACCACAAGGATCCAGGCGGTCACCATCCGCCCCCGTGATGCCCGCACGGCCTTCCCCTCCACAGCGCGAGCATACTCCCCTCGGTGAACGCAGTGGCATACCTCGGCCACGCGACCGTCCTCATCGAGCTGGACGGGACGAAGCTGCTGACCGACCCACTCCTTCGTCGCCGCGTGACGCACCTGCGGCGCGCCAGTTCCGTCGAGGCGGACGCCCTCCGGGACGTGGACGCCGTTCTGATCTCACATGCCCACTACGACCACCTCGACTTGCGTTCGCTCATGCGCCTCGACCGCTCCGTGCAGGTCGTCGTGCCCGTGGGCCTCGGGCATCTCGTGCGACGCAAGGGGTTCGGATCCGTGACGGAGGTCGACGAGGGGGACGAGACGACGTTCGGGTCCCTCACCGTGCGCGCGACGCACGCCGAGCACGAAGGCAAGCGCCGGCCCGGCCGGGCACGCGGGCCCGCCCTCGGATACGTCGTCGAGGGATCGCGCACGATCTACTTCGCCGGCGACACCGCCCTGTTTGACGGAATGGACGGCCTCGCCGCGAACCTCGACGTCGCGCTGCTGCCGGTCTGGGGCTGGGGCCCGAGCCTCGGCAGTGGGTTGCATCTCGATCCGAAGAGCGCGGCGGAGGCGCTGCAGCTTCTTCGGCCGCGGATGGCGATCCCGATCCACTGGGGCACGTACCGGCCGCTGCACCACGGGGCCGGGGCCTGGTTCCTCCGCGCACCCGCTGAAGCGTTCGAGCGCGAGGCCGCGGCGCTAGCGCCCGAGGTGGACGTCCGGGTGCTGCAACCGGGCGAGCGGCTCCCGCTCTAGTCCTGCTTCTTCACTGTGAGCGTCAGGCCCTCGATCCCGACGACGCGCACCTTCTCGCCGGGGTCGGCGCCCTCGGCGCACCTAGCCTCCCAGCGCTCGCCGACGACGAGGACCTGGCCGACCGGGCGGCAGGGCGTGAGGACGGTGCCCTCCACGTCGATGAGTGCCTCCGCGCCGACCTGTTTCCGACGGCCGCGGACTTTCGCGTTCCAGAACCCGACCTCGAACGCGAACCCGACGATGCACGCGGCCGCCACGATCAGGTTCCACGGCGAGTTGAGGATCAACAGGACGACGAGCGCAGCGAGGAGGAACATCAGCCGGCTCCGTGGCGGCGCTCCCAGAGCGTCGCGTTCAGGAAGGCGGAGAGCGTGATCAGGCGCGCGACGATGTAGAGCCAAAGCAGGATCACGGTCGCCGCTCCCAGCGCGCCGTACAGCTCCGACGACCGGCCGATCTTCGGAGCGAGGTAGAGGGCCGTGAACGCTTGCAGTCCCAAGGCCCCGACACCGACGAGCACGGCGCCCGGAAGGAGAGCAGTCCACTGCGTGTCACGGTGGGGTAGGAGGAGCATCAACAAGAGAGCGAACCCAACGTAGACGACCACGATGGAGAACGTCACGAGCAGGTCGTCATCGGTCTGCTCCCTGAGGTACTGCGCCGCGCCCGACACGAAGATGACCGCGACCGCGGCGAATGTGAAGAGGAGGGCTCCGTGGATCGGACGACGGAACCGCTCGCGGCGCACGCCCCAGGCAACGGTGTGTGCGAGACGAAGGGCACGGACGACCCCGATCGAGAACCACATGAGGAACACGAGGCCGAGGATCAGGAAGTACCAGCTCCCGTGCGCGCTCTCCTCGATCGACTGCCTCATGCTCCGGGCGGCGGTGTGGCTCAGTCCGAAGTCCTCCGAGGCGTTCTCGAAACCCTGCGGATCGTCCTGCTCCCAGAAACTCGCGATCGCAGCGAGGACGAGACTGAAAGGGAGGAGCCACAGGAACAGGCGGTAGGCAAGGCCGCCTGCGATCAGAGTGCCCCCGGCAGTCGTCTCTCGCTCCAGCGCGATCAGGCCCGGCTCCGCGCCCGGGACGTTCTCGCGCGCCCAGCGAACCGCCCGCTCGACCCGAGGGTCGAGCGGCATCGGTTCGAACTCGTTCTCCCGGCGCGTCACCGTCCCGTGGCCGGGTCGCGGCGGCTAGTCCGCCAGCGCCTTGCGCTTGATCGCCTCGAACTCCTCCTGGTTGATGGCGCCCTTGTCGAGCAGCTCCTTCGCGTTCGCGATCTGCGCCGACGGACCGGCCATCGCAGCGGCCTCCTCGAACCGCTTGACGTTTCGCTCGGCCATGCCCTGGCCGTTGACGATCAGGTAGATCAGGACGCCCAGGAACGGCACGACGATCAAGAAGATCACCCAGAGCGCCTTCGACCAACCGGAGACGTCGTGACGGCGGAACAGGTCGGAGAGCATCGAGATCAGAATCCAGATCCAGATCACCCACGCGAAGAAGATGATCATCGTCCAGAGGACGTCCAGGAACGGGTAGTCAGCTCCGAGCAGCACGCATACCTCCCTCGATTTCGGTTGAGCGGACTATCTCACCGCGAGGCCGCCGCCGCAGCCACCTTCTCGCGCCGGGCTTTCGTCAGCTCCTGGATGAAGATCTGGATCGTCGCAGCAAGCGGGACCGCAGTTAGGGCGCCGAGCACACCGAGTAGCGCACCGAAGAGCGTGACCGCGACGATGATGAAGAAGCCGGAGAGGTTGACTGCCTTGCCCTGGATCTTCGGGGTGAGGATGTTGTTCTCGATCTGCTGGTAGACGAGCAGGACGATCAGCATGATCACTGCCGCCCCGATCCCCTCCTCGGCCCAGAGGGCGGGCACGAGGACGAAGCCGGCGATCGTCGCGCCGATGTTCGGGATCATGTCCAGCAGTCCCGCGATCACGCCGAGGGCGAGGGCGAAGCTCGAGCCGAGCAGCCACGCGGTCAACCCCTGAGTCGTCCCGGCGATGGTCGCGATCACGACGACAGCGATCGCCCAGCGCGAGACCGACTCCGTCACGCGCTCCCAGACTCCGAGCCACCGCTCGTCCTCGCCCGGCATGAGCAGGCTCGCCATGGCGCGCTTCAGGTTCTCGACGTCGCACAGGAAGAAGAGGCAGATGAAGAGGATCGTGAACCCCGCCAGGAAGACCTCGAAGAAGTCTCCGGCGATGCCGAGCACGGCCGAGATCGTGTCCGGAACCGAGACCGAGGTGCTCTCCGCCCCTTCTTGGACGTTCCCGCCGATTCCGGTGTCGCCCAGCCAGGAGAGCTCATCCGAGGAACGGAGCTGGTCGACCGTCTGGGGCAGCTCCTGGAGGAAGTCCCTGACGGAGCCGACCATCGGAACCAGAAACAGCAGCGCCAGGAGGACAACGCCGAGCGCGGTTCCGAGTACCGTGACCGTCGCCGCCAGCCCCCGTCCCCAGTGGGTCTTCTTCATGACGAGCCGGACCGGGAACTCGAAGACGAGGCCGAGGAAGATGCCGATGAAGACGATGAGGAAGATGCTGCCGATGGTGGCGAAGGCGAACATGAGCCCGATCGCGGCGGCGACGATGAGGACCGTCCGCACAGGGAGCAGAAGCTCGACCCGCTTGGTGCCGCGATCCTCCATTGCGCGGACCCTATTCCTCTCCGCGGAGGTCAGGTGGTCGGCGCCGGAACCGGGGCCGCCTCGGTCTCGCGGTCTCTCGGCCAGAGCAGGTAGGTGGCGACCAGAGCGACCGCGCAGCCGACGATCGTGTCCAGGAGCCGCTTTCCTGCCCAGCTCGTGGCGTCGCCGGTCGGTGCGCCGGCGAGCAGGACCGACCCGATCGTCGTGAGCGCACCGGCGACGATCGGATACGGCGGCGCGAGACCGATGCCCGTGAAGAGGATGACGACCCCGAACGAGAAGAGCACGCGGTCGGGCACGACGAGTGACGCGAAGGCGAGGACGACCACGCCGAGCAGCGTGGTCCCGACGCGCACGGCAGCCAGGTCCTTCGGGTTCTTGCCGGGGGTGAGGAGGACGAGGTAGGCGGCGAAGAAGGTCCAGAACGCGTCGCGACCGCCGTCGAGCTGGAAGAGGTACATGAGCGCCGACGGCGGCGAGCGCCGGTCGACGCGAACCAGCCGCGCGCCTGTGTGCGAAAGCCCTCGGAGCGAGAGGCTTGGCGGCGTCCGTGCAGTTGCTCCACGTCGCTCATCTCGAGCCTCCAGATCTCGCTCGGGTCAGCGCATGCTAGCGCTCGGTGCCTCGGGATCCGCCCGCGGCGGCGATCGCGTCCAGCTTCTGCTCGAGCTCGTCGAAGCGCCTCTCTATGAGCTCCCGGTCGCTGAGGTCCTCCCTCGCTTGAGCAGCCTCGTGCTCCTGTGCTGCTCGCGCCACAAAGGTCGAGGTGATCAGCGCAGTGACGATGGCGATGAAGGCGATCCCGTAGAGCATCACAGCACCCGCCACGATCCTCCCGCTGACCTCCTTGGGAGTGACGTCGCCGTAGCCCACAGTCGTCACGGTCTGCAACGC
>DASTYD010000123.1:0-6214 GCA_035765175.1 Gaiellaceae bacterium | reverse complement strand
CTACGCCTATGCCTGGTTCGAGAGCGGCGTTCTCGAGGGGAGCACCGGCGTCGCCGTCCTCGACCTGCAGCGCAAGCGCACGGTCAAGCGCATTCCCGCCTCGCAGGACCGCCTCGTGCTGCTTCTGCCGCCGGCCCGGAGCGCTCAGCTAGGCGACTGGTAGACCGAACCAGAGGCGGAAGGAACGAGCCGCCTCCTTCGTTTCTACTATTGAGGCATGGAGCGCAAACTCGCCACCGTTCTCTTCGTCGACCTGGTCGACTCCACGTCGCTGGTATCAGCCAGTGACCCCGAGGTCGTGCGCCGGCGTGTCACGCAGTTCTTCGACCGGGTCTCGGGCTCGATCGAGCGCCACGGCGGCACCGTCGAGAAGTTCGCCGGCGACGCGGTCATGGCCGCGTTCGGCGTGCCCCAGGCCCACGAGGACGACTCGGAGCGCGCCGTACGCGCAGCGCTCGAGATCCTCAGCACGGTCGACGACCTCAACCTCCAGGCTCGCATCGGCATCGAGGCCGGCGAGGTCGTGACAGGGACCGGCGACTCCACGTTCGCCACGGGCGAGGCCGTCAATCTCGCCGCGCGGCTCCAGCAGGTCGCCGAGCCGGGCCAGATTCTCCTCGGGCCCGCGGCCCACCGCTTGACGCTCGGCCGCATCGAGGTCGACGACCTCGGGCCAATCGACGTGCGCGGCCGAGAGGAGCCGATCTGGGTGTGGAGGGCGATCGGCGCGGACGGCCGCGCGCCCGCACGCGTCCCCGTGACTCCACTCGTCGGGCGTGACCACGAGCTAGAGCTCCTCGAGAACACCTTCGCCCGCGCCACCCGGGACAGGCGCGCGCACCTGGTCACGATCTACGGCGAGCCCGGTGTCGGCAAGAGCCGGCTCGCGAACGAGTTCCTCGCCTCGCTCGAAGGAACGACCATCCTCCACGGGCGCTGTCTCCCCTACGGCGAGAGCATCACGTACTGGCCGCTGGCCGAGATGGTCAAGGGGGCCGCCGACATCGCCGACGACGACCCGATCGACGTCGCGATCGAGAAGCTCCGCGAGTGCTGCCCCGCAGACGCCGTGGCCGAGCTGATCGGCCTGGCCACCGGCGTCCTGGAGGCGGTCCACGGAGAGCGCAGCCAGCAGGAGATCTCGTGGGCCGCCCGCGAGTGGGCGCAGCTGATGGCGCAGACGCAGCCGATGATCCTCGTCTTCGAGGACATCCACTGGGCCGAGGAGCCGCTCCTCGAGCTGATCGAGCACATGACCGCCTGGGTGCGTGACGGGTCGCTGATGATCGTCTGCCTGGCGCGGCCGGAGCTCCTGGACGTCCGCTCGGACTGGGGTGGGGGCCGCGTACGAGCGACGGCGATCGAGCTCGAGCCCCTCACCGCGACGGACAGCGAGACGCTGATCGAGGCGCTGGCCGAGGACGGCGCCGTCTCGCCGGAGACGCGGCGCAAGCTCCTCGAGAAGACCGGTGGCAACCCGCTGTTCCTCGAGGAGGTCATGCTCGACGTCGCCGAGTGCGGCGAGGAGCTGGCGACCGCGCGCATCCCGGACACGATCCAGGCGCTGATCGCGTCGCGCATCGATCGCCTCGACGCCGACTCGAAGGCGCTGCTCCAGCACGCGTCGGTGATCGGCCGCACGTTCTGGGCCGGCGCGGTCGAGTACCTCGCTTCGGCCGAGAGCTTGGACGACGTGATCGAGGACCTGCTCCTGCGCGACCTCGTCGTCGGCGAGTCCCGCTCGTCACTCTCGAACGAAAAGGCCTACCGGTTCAAGCATGTGCTCATCCGCGACGTTGCGTACGCGAGCCTGACCAAGTCGGCCAGGGCGAAGAACCACTCTCGCTTCGCCGAGTGGCTGCGGATGCGCGGCGCGGACGAGCTGGTCGAGATTCGCGCGCATCACCTCGACCATGCCGCGTCGCTCCTCGCGGAGCTGGACGGCGCGCCACCTGCCGACCTCGCCCGCGAGGCCGCAGAGGCACTCGAGGAGTCCGGACGCCGCTCGCTCGCCCGCGAGGCGAACCAGGCTGCGCGCCACGCGTTCCTGCGCTCGGTCGAGCTCGAGCCGACGCTCCAGCGCCGCTACTTCGCCGCGAAGGCGGCGTGGCGCCTCGACGACCTGCCGGCGGTCGCGCGAGAGATGGAAGCCGTCCGCGAGGAGGCCGTTCGCGTCGGCGACAAGAATCTCGAGGGAAAGGCGCTGACCGGGCTCGCGGACATGGTTCTGATGCGCGAGGCGGATCCGGTTCGCGCCCGGGAGCTCGCCGAGCAGGCGCTCGCGATCATCGAGGACGACCCGCCGGGCCGCTTCGACGCGCTGCGCGTCGCGTGGAATGCGTCCTACTGGGTCGGCCACCTCCGGGACGCGGAGCACTACGTCGTCGAGCAGCTCGAGCTCGCGCGCGCCGCCGGTCGCAAGGATCTCGAGAGCGTCGCCATCCTCACGTGGGCCGACACGTACCACGCGCGGCTCGACCTCGACACCACGCGGGAGAAGCTCGCCCGTGCCCGCGACCTGGCCGAGGCGAGCGGTGCGATCAACTCACGGGGCCGGGTCTTCCAGTCCTGGGGGAAGCTCTACCTTCTGGAGGGCGACCTCGAGCAGGCCGAGGAGGCGTTCGCCGAGGCGGAGCGGCTCTTCTCCGAGGCCGGCGCCGTCTGGGCGGTCGCGCGGGCCCTGAACCTGGGGGCCTGGGTCGCCTGGGCGGCCGGCGATCTCCAGAAGGCGGAGAAGCGCTTCCGTGAGTCGATCAGGCTCCTGAAGCCGATCGGCGACCGGGCGCATCTCTGCGAGAGCCAGCGCGGCCTCGCCGAGCTGCTCATCGCGCGCGGGCGGGTCGAGGAAGCCGAGCGGTTCGCGCTCGACGCACGCGAGACGGTCGGGCCGCTCGACGTGACCTCGCGCGCGACCACGGCCGGCTCGCTCGCGCAGGTGCGCGCGGCGCAGGGTCGCGACGAGGAGGCCGAGGAGCTGTTCCGCGAGGCCCTGGCCACCGTCGTCGACACGGACTTCCGAGCGATCGAGTACGAGGTGCTCGAGCCCTACGCTCAGTTCCTGCGCGACCGGGGCCGCGACGACGAGGCCGACCGTTTCGACGAGCGCCGGGGCGAGCTCTTCCCCGCCGCGGCGAAGAGCTCCGCGCGAATCGCCTGATGTGATTCCTCGGTCGGCGACTCGGTGATCACGGTCGCCGGTCGCTGGAAGCGGGCGAGCGCGCGGCCGAGCGGCTCGGCCCGGAGCGTGCCCTCTCCGTAGGGGAGGTGCTTCGTCTCGTTGCGGTTCGCGTAGGCGATGTCGGAGAAATGGATGTGGAACGGCGCGCCGCGCGGGAGGACCCGGTTCGCGGCGGCGAGCACGTCGTGGAACGCCTTCACCGTCGTGAACGCGCCGTCACTGGTCGCGTGCAGGTGCGCGAAGTCGATCACGGGGCGCACCCAGTCGAGGCGCGACGAGATCGCGATCACGTCGTCGAGGCTCCCGAAGTCGTTGACCCGGCCCATGATCTCGACGCCGAAGGCGACGCCGCGGTCCTTCGCCTCGATCCGCTTGCGGAAATCGGCGAGCTGGGCGACAACCGAGGCGACCGTCTGCTTGCGCGTCCGCCCGAGCAGGAAGCCGGGATGGAACACGACCGGCTCGGCGCCGGCCGCTTTGGCGATCCCCGCCGAGTGGTCGAGCATGCCGGTCGCCATCCCGTGCTTGCGGTCGCGCTCGACGTGGCCCATGAACCCGGCGATCGGCGCGTGGACGGAGAGCGCGATCTTCCGGCGGCGCGCCAGTTTCCCGAACTCCTCGGCCCACGGATAGTCCATCCAGAATCCGGACTCGAAGTCGATCTCGTTCGCCGTGTAGCCGCGCTCACGGAGAAGCTCGATCGCCTCCTGGGGAGATTCCCGCGACATCACTCGTGCAGGCCCGAAGCGGAGCTGTCCCATCGGGCCAACGCTAAAGCACCGACGAAGTCACTCTTTCGGCACACCCCATCCCTTGACAGACCACGGAGTCTGACTCCGGGTTGGGGGCGTTACGCCGCGGTGCGCGGAATGCGCTGCACACAGGGTGTTTCTCGTTGTGCCGCTCCGGCCCGGGCCCTGTCGTCCGATCCCGGTCCTAGGCTTTTGGTCATGCCAAAGCGCCCAACCCGAATCGACCTCCTGGAGCTCGACATCGACCTCCGCCTCGCCGATCTCTGGCGGGAGGCGGCCGACGTCCAGGAGTGGAATCTCGACGTCGTCGCCGCGTTCATGCGGGCGGCCTACGGCAAGGGGTACTGCGACGCCCTCACCGAGGAGTCGCCCGGGAGCCTGTGCGAGGACCACGGCTACCGGATTCCGCCTCGGCGCCAGCAGGAGCCCGCAGAGCGCGCCGCCTAACGATCTAGCTTCCGCGAGGCCGGGGCTAGACTTGAGGTGTGGCCCGTCCCAGCCCGGTCCGGCTCGTCATCGCGCTCTCGGTCGCCGCGGTGCTCGCGATCTTCCTGCTCTACGTCTCGGTCGCCGGCGGCACGCCGTCGGTCCAGCCGAGCCAGCTGAAAGGCCACAGCGGGAACGTGGCGCTCGTGGGGAAGGTCGTAGGTACGCCTCAGGGAGACGGTCATGCGGCCCAGGGCCTCAGGTTCAACCTCCAGGACGTGAAGGGCAGCGCCACCGTGCCTGTCGTCTATCGCGGCTCTGTGCCCGACCAGTTCAAGACCGGCCGCGAGCTCCGGCTCGAGGGACAGCTCGAGCGCGGTGTGTTCGTCGCAAAACGGGACTCGATGCGGACGAAGTGCCCATCGAAGTACACGGCTAAGAAAGACGCGTAATGCCCGAGCTCGGCCGTGCCGCGCTCATCATCTGCCTGGGCCTCGCCGTCTACGCGCTCGTTGCGGGCGCCTATGCGGCCGCCACCAGGCGCCGGCGCCTGTCGGGCTCCGCGCAGAACGCCCTGCTTGCCGCCTTCGTCGCCGCAGGTGTCGCCTCGGTCGTCCTGTTCGCGGCCCTGCTCCGGAACGACTTCTCGTTCACCTACGTCGCCGACCACACGAGCCGGGAGCTACCGACGGCGTACACGATCTCAGCGTTCTGGGGCGGCCAGGAGGGCTCGCTCCTCCTCTGGCTCCTCGTCCTGACCGGCTTCTCCGCCGCCGCGGTCGCTTTCGGGCGCCGCATCGGCGCCGACGTCCTCGCTTGGGTCGTGCCGGTCCTCGGCCTCGTGACGACGTTCTTCGCCTTCATGCTCGTAGCCGTCTCGAGCCCGTTCGCGACGCAGGTCGCGCCCGCCGACGGCGCGGGCCTCAACCCGAGCCTCCAGAACCCGTACATGATGATCCACCCCCCGTTCCTCTACCTCGGCTACGTCGGGCTGACGATTCCGTTCGCCTTCGCCATGGGCGCGCTCCTCGCCAGGAGGACGGACGAGATGTGGATCGTGGCCACGCGGCGCTGGACGCTCGTCGCCTGGACCGCGCTCGGGATCGGCCAGCTGCTCGGCGCGCACTGGGCCTACGTCGAGGTCGGCTGGGGTGGCTACTTCGCCTGGGACCCCGTCGAGAACGCCGCGCTCATGCCGTGGCTCGCCGCAACCGCGTTCCTGCACTCCGTGATGATCCAGGAGAAGCGCGGGATGCTGAAGATGTGGAACGTGCTGCTCGTCGTGCTCGCGTTCGTCCTGGCGCTCTTCGGGACGTTCCTGACCCGCTCGGGCGTGCTCAGCTCCATCCACTCGTTCACCGAGAGCCCGCTCGGCGCCTGGTTCCTCGGGTTCATCTTCCTGATCGTCCTCGGCTCCGCGCTGCTCATCGGCTCACGGCTGCCGCTCCTGCGCTCGAAGACGCGGATGGAGTCGCTCGTCTCGCGCGAGGCCACGTTCCTCTACAACAACCTGCTGCTCGTCGCGCTGTGCCTGACGATCCTCTGGGGAGTGCTGTTCCCGATCCTGTCCGAGGCCGTGCGCGGAGAGCAGATCACGGTCGGCGCCCCGTACTACAACTTCGTCCTCCGCATCTTCGGGCTGCCGCTGCTCCTGCTGATGGGGATCGGGCCGCTCGTCGCATGGCGACGGGCCTCGCTGCGCTCGCTCGGCAGGAGCTTCGCCTGGCCGGCGGGGATCGCGGGCGCGACCGGTCTCGTGCTCCTCCTGCTCGGCGCGGGCTCCTCGTGGGTCGGGCTCGTCGCCTACACGTTCTCGGCCTTCGTGCTTGGGTCGATCGGCTACGAGTTCGTACGCGGG
>DASTYD010000122.1:0-11564 GCA_035765175.1 Gaiellaceae bacterium | reverse complement strand
CGCTCGGCGAGTGCTTCGGCCGTCAGCTTCGGGCCGCCGCCCTCGCCGCGGAGCTCCTCGACCGTCACGTCGCTCGACGTGTAGATCTCGGCGCGCGGGATCAGCCGTGTCGGGCGGTTCTTGTCCCAGACCCAGACGTCCTCCATCTTCAGGTGGTAGAACGGGTAGCTGGGTTGGGGCGAGTAGCTCAGGTCGAGCTTGTTGCAGAGGTACGTCGCGTCCTGGGTGAGCACGCAGAAGCGGAATAGCTCGAAGACGTCGGAGTATTCGCGCTTCAGCCGGAGCTCGAGCGCAGCCTCGAACTCGTCGAGCTCGTCGATGTGAGACATAGGCCTTCATTCTAGCTCGGCGAGCAGGGCCGAAATCGGCCCGGAGCCTGGGATTGTGAGGCCCGGATCCAGGTCGGAGAGCGGCTCGAGCGCGAAACGGCGCTCTTTCAGCCGTGGGTGCGGGACCGTGAGCCCGGGCTCGTCCACGACGTCGTCTCCGTAGAGGAGCAGGTCGAGGTCGATCGTCCGCGGCCCGAAGCGCTCGCGGCGCACCCGGCCCATGCGCTCCTCGATGTCGAGGAGGAGGTCGAGAAGCTCCCGGGGAGCGAGCTCCGTCTCGACCCGCACCGCAGCGTTGAGGAACGGGCCTTGCTCGACGGGCCCGACCGGCTCGGTTTCCCGGATTTGCGAAACGGCGCTAACCTCGATGTCGCCTGCGGCGGAAAGGAGCTCGACCGCCCGTGACAGATGGCGCTCACGATCGCCGAGGTTGGAGCCGATACCGACGAAAGCTGTTGTGGTCAATGTGGATATGTTCGCTTCCTTGAGGCGATTCGGGGTCGTCCTCGCGCTTCTGACTCTCGCATTGAGCGCGGGGTCATCGTCCGCCTGGGCGGGAACGCTGACGCGCGACCAGGCGCAGGAGCTCCGCTTGTACGACGCGGCTCTCGTCGTCGCGCGACCCGGCGCAGGCCTCGCTCTTCGCCGAGCAGGAGGCGTGAAGATCGCGACGACCCTGCCGGTCTGGCGGGTGCCCAGTCGTTCCGCGCTCCGCGTTCTGCCGCAGCTCGCCCGTGACGGCCTCGTCGGCGATCTCTCGGCCGACCAGCCGCTCTCGACCTTTGTCGAGCCGTACGAGCCCCAGGAGTGGTGGATCCCGCTCGTGAGGGCCAACCTTGCCGTTCCGCCCGGCCCGGGCAAGCCGCTCACGGTGATCGACACGGGGGTCGAGACCACACACGAGGAGTTCGCGACCCGCCCCTCGACGATCGCGATGAACCCGCAGAGCACGTCGGGCCGGTTCGAAGAGCACGGGACCGCAGTCGCGTCCGTGGCCGCGGCGCCCGTCAACAACCTCGGCGTCGTGGGGATCTACCCGCAGGCCGCGCTCCAGATCTGGGACGCCAGCCCGTTCGGGGACGGGCTTACCGTCGGCGACGTCGTCCAGGGGCTCGACGCGACGATTCGCCGCGGGCAGGGCGTCGTCAACCTCAGCCTCGGCTCGCCGTTTCGAAACTCCGTGCTCGAGGCGATGATCGCAGTCACCGTCAGCTCGGGGACGCTCGTCGTCGCCGCCGCCGGCAACAGCCGCGACCGCGGGAGCCCGCTCGAATATCCGGCGAGCCTTCCGCACGTGCTCACCGTCGGCGCAATCGATCAGACCGGCGCCCCGGCGCTCTTCTCGAGCGGGTCGCGGCATGTGGATCTCGCAGCACCTGGAGTCGACATTCCCGTGGCGGTGCCGACGACGCTGCATCCGCCGATGTTCTACGAGCCGACCGGCTTCAGCGGGACGAGCTTCTCCGCACCGCTCGTCTCCGGAGCTGCAGCCTGGGTCTGGACCGTCCGGCCGACTCTCGACGCCGGCCAGCTGTTCGAGGTGATGCGAGCCTCGGCGCAGGACGTTTCCTCGCCGGGCTACGACTCGTTCTCGGGCTTCGGCCGGCTCGATGTCCCGGCCGCGCTCACCGTGCCGCCTCCGGCGCGCGACCCGCAGGAGCCGAACGAGGACGTCACGTACGTCAAGCCTCAAGGGCTGCTACGTCGGGCCTCGGCAGCGCTCACGACTGCCGGCAAGCGGAGCGGATCCGTGAACGCGCGCCTCGATGTCGGTGACGACCCGCGCGACGTCTACCGCATCTGGATTCCCGGACGGCGGGCGGCGTCGATCGCGCTCCAGCCTTCCGGCGGCGACGTCGACCTGGCCGCATGGGGGCCGCGGACGAGCAGCGTCCTCGAGACCGGCTCGGCTCGCAAGCGCGACTTCCGCGGCCTGTCTGAGCGGGTCGGCACGAAGCGAGAGCGGCTCCGCGTCAAAAACCCGGCCTGGAAGGGGGCGTACTTCTACGTCGAGGCGTCGGTCGGCGCCGGCGGCGGCTCGGCCGCCCGCAAGGTGGCGGGGCTCAAGTACCGCCTCGCCGTCTCGACCGTCAGCCCGAAGGCCGCTCGGCGGTAGCCGCGGCGTAGGCCGCCGGCACCCCGGCCGGGCTCGGCTTGCGGACCCGCACGCGCACCCGTTCGACCGCGAAGCGCTCAACCAACGCATCGGCCACTGCCGAGGCGAGCGCCTCGATCAGGTTGAACTGTCTGCCGTCGGAGATCTCCTTGACGCAGTCCGCGATGTCGCGATAGTCGACCGTGTCCTCGACCCGGTCGGAGGGTGGAGCGCCGCCGAGCTCGAGCCGCACGTCGTAGAGGAAGAGCTGGCCGTCCCGGTGCTCCTCGTCGAGCACGCCGTGCCGGCCGAAGACCTCCAGGCCCACGAGCTCGACGACGATCATCCGACCGCCTTGGCGACCGTCAGCGCCTCCACGTGCTCGCGGACGTCGTGGACGCGGAAGATCGTCGCGCCGCGCTCGTATGCCTCGACCGCGGCCGCGAGGCTCGCCGAGAGCGGGCCCGTCGTCGCCTCCGGGTCGCCGAGGATGCGCCCCAGGGAGCGCTTGCGGGAGAGCCCGACCAGAACGGGCCGGCCGAGGGACACGATCTCGCCGAGCCGTGCCAGCAGCTCGAAGTTCTGCGCCACCGTCTTGCCGAAGCCGAAGCCCGGGTCGAGGCAGATCCGCTCCTCGGGGATTCCGGCGTCGACGGCGAAGCGAAGACGCTCCTCGAGGAACGCCGCCACTTCCCCGGCCACGTCCCCATAGGACGGATCGTGTTGCATCGTCCGCGGCTCGCCCTGCATGTGCATGAGGCACAAGTACGCCCCTGACGAGGCGACGACCTCCGCGAGCTCTGGGTCTTCGCGCAGGGCTGTGACGTCGTTCACGAGCTCCGCTCCAAGGGCCACGGCCCGCCGGGCCACCTCCGCCTTGGCCGTGTCGATCGAGACCGGTACCGACCCCTGCAGCGCCTCCAGCACGGGCACGATCCTGCCGAGCTCGACATCAGCCGAAACCCCCTCCGAACCGGGCCTTGTCGACTCCCCGCCCACGTCGACGATCGCCGCGCCCTCGTCGAGCATGCGTCTCGCCGCACGCGCAGCGTCGCCGGGATCCAGGTTGACGCCCCCGTCGGAGAACGAGTCCGGCGTCACGTTGACGACACCCATCACGGACGGGCGCGCGAAACGCTCTTCGATCGCCTTCACGGGGAAGAGGCTAGTGCCCTACGAAGGAAGGTGATGCAACACAAACTGCTGACCGGGCTCGTCCCTGCGGCGGAAGCTCGGCGCGGGCGCTGCTAGCCCTTGGCGCCTTCAGGATCGGGCGGCTGCATGGCCTGTCCGGGCAGCGGGAACGGCTTCGGCTTCGGCAGGCGCTTCCTGCGCTCGTCCGCCTTCGGCTTCTCCGGCTCCGGCTCGGTTGCCTCCTCGGGGAAGACCTCCTCCTCGGTAGCGCCCTCGAGCAGCCTCAGGAACTGATCCTTGTCGATCGTCTCGCGCTCGACGAGGATCAACGAGAGGCGGTGCAGCTCCTCGATGTGCTCCTCGAGGACCTTGCGGGCCCGGGTGTGCGCGAGCTCGATCACGCGGTTGATCTCGCTGTCGATCTCGCGGGCGATCTCCTCGGAGTAGTCCGGCTCGGAGGCCATCTCGCGGCCCAGGAACGGCATGTCCTGGTTCCGGCCAAGGACGCGCGGGCCGAGCTTCTCGCTCATCCCGTAGCGCATGATCATCTGCTTCGCCGTGTGCGTGACCTTCTCGAGGTCGTTCGCCGCGCCCGTCGTCACCTCGTTGAAGACGAGCTCCTCCGCGGCGCGACCGCCGAGGATCGCCGCCAGCTGGTCCATCAGAGCGGTCCTCGTGGTCAGGTACCGGTCCTCGCGCGGCAGCGAGATCGTGTAGCCGAGCGCCTGGCCGCGGCTGATGATCGAGATCTTGTGGACCTCGGCGTCCTGGTCGGTGTAGTGGCCGACGAGCGCGTGGCCCATCTCGTGGTACGCCGTGACCTTCCGCTCCTGCTCCGAGAACAGACGCGTCTTCTTCTCGGGCCCGGCAATCACGCGCATGATCCCTTCCTCGAGCTCGTCCTGGCCGATCGTCTTCTTGCCGCGGCGCGCTGAGAGGAGAGCTGCCTCGTTGACGAGGTTGGCGAGGTCGGCGCCGGTGAAGCCCGGCGTTCCGGCAGCGAGCGTGTCGAGCTCGATCTCCTCGGCCAGCGGCTTGCCCTTCGCGTGCACCTCGAGGATCTTCTTGCGGCCGACGCGATCGGGACGGTCGACGACGATCTGCCGGTCGAAGCGCCCGGGGCGCAGCAGAGCAGGGTCGAGGATGTCGGGCCGGTTCGTGGCCGCGATCAAGATGATGTTGTCCTTCAGCTCGAACCCGTCCATCTCGACGAGGAGCTGGTTCAGCGTCTGCTCGCGCTCGTCGTGCCCGCCGCCGAGGCCGGCGCCGCGATGGCGGCCGACCGCGTCGATCTCGTCCATGAAGACGATGCACGGCGCCGCCTGCTTCGCCTGCTCGAACAGGTCGCGCACACGAGAGGCGCCGACGCCGACGAACATCTCGACGAAGTCCGAGCCCGAGATCGAGAAGAACGGCACTCCCGCCTCACCCGCGACCGCGCGCGCGAGGAGCGTCTTACCCGTGCCGGGCGGCCCGTAGAGCAGGACGCCTTTCGGGATCCGCGCCCCTAGCGCCTGGAACTTCTTCGGGTTCTCGAGGAACTCCTTGATCTCCTGGAGCTCCTCGACCGCCTCCTCGACGCCGGCGACGTCCTTGAAGCCGATCTTGGGCGAGTCCGGTGTCATCCGCTTCGCGCGGGACTTCCCGAAGCTCATCACCTTCGAGCCGCCGCCCTGGACCTGGTTCATCAGGAAGATCCAGAAGCCGAAGAGGAGGACGAACGGCAGAAGGCCCGTCAGGAGCGACCACCACGCCGACGAGCCCGTCCCCTTCGAGTCGAAGTTGACGTCGTTCTTCTCCATCAGGTCCTGGATCCGAACCGTCGACTGGTCGCTCGGGTAGTTGACCGAGCCCTTCTTGCCTTCCGTGTTCTTGAAGCTGATCTTCCGCTTGTTCGGGTTGAAGACCGCGCTCTCGATCTGGCCCGTCTCGACCTGGTTCAGGAACTGCGCGTACGTGACCTTCTCCCCGTCCTTGTTGCCGCCCATGAGCTGAGAGCTCGCGACGTAGACGACGAGAACGATGAGGATGAGCGGGAGAAGCCCGGAGCGGAAAAATCGGTTCAATGCAGCGCCTCCTGAAGCACAGTAGCATCGGGCACGCGTCGTACCTGCGGCCCAAACGAGTTCCTAACGGACTTGGTTGCGGTTTGTATGACTGTTCGAAACGGGTCGATCGGGCGGTTCAGACGGATGCACGTTGCCGTGCATCCTGGCGCGGCACCGCAAGCGATGCCTTATGGCCGTCGGCATCGCGGTGCGATGCCTTTAGCTCGTTACACCCGCCTCGACGTCTTCCTGCAGGACGCCCACGTAGGGGAGGTTCCGGTACCGCTCGGCGAAGTCGAGCCCGTAGCCGACGACGAAGCGATTCGGGATCTCGAAGCCGACATAGCGGACGGGGATGTCGATCTCACGCCGCGCCGGCTTCGTCAGCAGCGCGCAGATCTCGAGCGACGCGGGTCGGCGCGCCCGGAGGTTGCGCATCAGGTACGAGAGCGTGAGCCCCGAGTCGATGATGTCCTCGACGACTAGGACGTGTCGGTTCTCGAGCGGGATGTCGAGATCCTTGAGGATGCGGACGACACCCGACGAGTCGCTCGCGGCTCCGTAGCTGGAGATGGCCATGAAATCGACCTCGCAAGGCACCGTCAGCTGGCGCATCAGGTCGGCCATGAAGAAGACCGCGCCCTTGAGGACGCCGACGAGCAGGAGGTCGCGCCCCGCGTAGTCGGTCGAGATCTCTTCGCCCAGCTCGGCGACGCGTGCGCGCAGGGACTCCTCCTCGACGAGGACTTCGGCGACCCCCTGCTCCAGCTCAGTCTGCGACACGCTCAGCAGTCACCCCCTCCGCCTCGACGAGGCCCGGCACGGCGACCACCTCGTCGCCACGCACGACGAGCGGCCAGGCCTCTCGCTCCGAGCGTGGGATCTTCGCGTCCACGAAGACGTCCTGGATCTTCTTGCTGCGCCCCGCCAAACGGTCTCCGGGTCGCCATCCACGTACCTTAAGCCCCTTTTCGTCGGACGTGATGCGCCAGCCGCCCCAGCGCACCTCGCGTTCGAGGGCCACCGGCGACCGCTCGAGCCAAACGCGCTCGTACTCGCGGACGATCTGGCGGCCCCGACCGATGTCGAGCCTCGTCGAGCCGTCGATCGATTCGAGGAGACGGACGAGCTCCGGCGGCGCAGTCTTGCGGTCCGCGAGCCGCAGCAGGTTCCCCTCCGCGGCCGGATGGAGCCGCCGGAGGAGCGGGAGGATCTCGTCGCGGATCAGGCCGCGCTTCGTGCCCGCGTTCGAGGAGTCTCGGCGGAAGTCGAGGCCCTCGGCGAGGCAGTACGCCTCGGTCTCGTCGCGCCAGCGGTTCAGCAGCGGGCGGACGACGCCGTCGTCGCGGCGCCAGTCGATCTTCCCCGGAGCGCCGCTCGCCACGATCCGGTAGAGGACGGTTTCGACCTGGTCGGAAGCGGTGTGGCCGGTCGCGCGCAGGCGGTCGGTCGCGAACGAGTAGCGGACCTCCCGCCAGTCGTCCTCTGTCCTCCCTCCTCGCCCGTCGACGACCTCGGCCCCGAGCACGTCCCGGCAGAACGCAGCGTCGTCGTCGGACTCCCGCCCGCGGAGGCCTTGGTTCACGTGCAGCGCGGAGACCGCGTAACCGAGCTCGCGGAGGACGTGCCAGAGGCAGGTCGAGTCCGCGCCGCCGGACACGAGGCAGGTCACGGCGCCGCCCGGCGCGATCAGCTCGTGCTCGCGGATATCACGTTCGACGGCCTGCCGGAATTCGCGCGGAACCATGGCGTACGTAGTAACAGACTGTTACTTGGTCAGGGTGGGATCCGCGAAACGTCCGGACCCTTGGCGAGGCCCTTCCAAGGAACGCAGCGTCGCTTGATCAAAAGAGGACGCTGCGGTAAGAGGCGACGCGCTGCATGCCGACTCGCTCGTAGAGCCGGATCGCGGCCTCGTTTTCGGGACGGACGAAGAGGGTGACGCTCGGCGTCCGCACGAGCAGGAGCCGGCAGAGGTCGGCGAGCCCGCGCGTGCCGTAGCCCTGCCTCCGCACCTCGGGATCGACCCAGACCTGCTGGAGCTGGACGGCCCGCGGCGTCCACGCCGAAGCCTCCGCCTTGAACAGGATCGTGCCGTCCTCGACCCAGAGCCACGAGCGCCCCTCCTCGATCTGCGCAGCAGTGCGCCGCCGGAAGCCGGCCGCGTCATGCTCGAGCGGGTCGACGCCGAGCTCCTCGAGATACGTCGCCGCGCAGGCGGGGAGCAGGAGATCGAAGTCGTCTTGCGTTGCCTCTCGCAGGCCGCTCGAGCGGGGCGCCGGCGGCTCCTCGATGACGTAGACGGGTTGTCCGCGTCGGTCCTCGCGCGGCCTGGCCATGACGGACCGGGCCGACTCCCAGAGGTCGGTCACCGCGCGCTCGTTGCCGATGATCATCCGCCCCCCACGCGCCGCCGCGTCGGCGGCGAACGCCTCGCACCCCTGTCCCGACGGGACGATGTTGGCTCCGAAGTAGCAGAGCGCTGCGAGCCCGTTCTCACCCTCGACCGCCCGGAAGCGGGCGAAGCCCCGGCGGGCGACGTCCTCGAGGAAGACACGCTCGATCGGGTCCTGGGCGCAGTACGCGAGGATCTGCTCGACGGTCGGCTCGATCAGCACGGGAGGGAATATTCGCAATAGGGTTCCGCCGTGCCGATTCACGTCCGAGCCGAGGAAGGCGATTACGCAGAAGCATGCCTGCTGCCCGGCGACCCGCTACGCGCGACGTACATCGCCGAGACCTACTTCGACAACCCGGTGCAGCGCAACGCCGAGCGCGGCCTCCTCGGGTACACGGGCGAGTACGAGGGCAAGCCGGTCTCCGTGCAGGCGACCGGGATGGGCTGCCCGACCGCTGCGATCGTCATGGAGGAGCTCGTCCAGCTCGGCGTCAAGCGCTTCCTGCGCGTCGGCACCTGCGGCGGGCTCCAGCCCGACCTCGAGCTCGGCGACCTGATCGTGGCGCTGACCGCTGTTCCAGCCGACGGCACTGCGCGTCACTACGTCGACCAGGAGCCACACTGCCCCACCGCGGACTGGGAGCTCGTGCACGGCGCCGTTCACGCCGCGAAAGAGCTCGACCAGCCGATGCGCGTCGGCGCGATTGCCTCGTCGGACACGTTCTACGACCCCGACGACGGCCGACACGAGCGCTGGTCGTCACGCGGCGTGCTCGCCGTCGAGATGGAGGCCGCGGTCATCTTCACGCTCGGCGCCCTCCGGAAAGTGCAGGCCGGGTGCCTGCTCACGGTCAGTGACATCGTGATCGGCGGCGAGTTCACGCGGATCTCCGACGAGGACCTCCAGGCGGCCGTCGACCGGATGACCCGGGTCGCGCTGACGACGGTCACCTCGGGCCATTAGCGAGACGGTCTTCCTCGTCAACCCGGCGGCCGACAACGGCGCCACCGCCAAGCGCTGGCCGCAGATAGCGCGCCTCGCGGAGGAGCGAGGACTGGAGGGAGACACGTACCTCTCCGAGGACCAGGGCCACCTTTCCGAGCTCGCCCACGAGGCTGCGTTGAAGGGAGCGAGGCTTCTGATCGCCGTGGGCGGCGACGGCACAGTGCATGAGGTCGTGAACGGGATCGCGGGTGCCGACGAGGTCGAGCTGGCGGTCATCCATCGGGGAACAGGCGGCGACTTCGTCCGCACGCACGGGATCCCGCACAAGCTCGAAGACGCGATCGACGTCGCGCGGACCGGCGTCGTACGCGAGCTCGACCTGGGCCGGGCGACCTACCGCTCGTGGGCCGGCGAGGAGGAGAGCTCGTACTTCGCGAACATCGGCAGCGCGGGCATGAGCGGGGCGATTGCGCGGCGCGCCAATTCGACGACGAAGTCACTGGGCGGAAAGGCGTCGTACGCCTGGGCAACGGTGGCCGTCTTCGCCAGGTGGCACCCGGGGGAGATGCACGTCACCGTGGATGCCGAGCGGCGATCCGCGCCCATGCACGACGCGATCGTCGCGATCGGTCGCTATTTCGGTGGGGGGATGAAGATCTGTCCGACGGCCGAGCCGGACGACGGGCTCTTCGACGTCCTTCTGCTGGGAGTGGGCACGACGCGCGACCTCGTCCTCACATTGCCGAAGGTCTATCGAGGCACGCACCTTCCGCACCCGAAGATGGAGCTCCTGCAGGGACGCGAGGTCGTGATCGACGCGCCAGATCACGTGCCGATCCAGCTCGACGGCGAGCAGCCGGGAACAACGCCGGTGCGCTTCGAGATCCTCCCGAGCGCTCTAAAGCTGCGAGTACCGGCTTAGGAAGCCTTCGGCGGCGGGCGGCGGCGCGTCGTGCTCTTCGGCTTGGCGGCAGTCGTCTTGCGCGAGGTCGTGCGCTTCCGCGTGGTCGAGCCCTTGCCCTCGAGCTTGTCGAGGCGACGTTCGATCGCCGCGACCCGCTTCTCGAGCGGGGCGAGGCTGCGGAGCTGCTTCTGCATCGAGTCGACGTTCTTGGCCAGCGCGGTCGTCTTGTCCATGAGCGTCTTCGCCGCGGGCAGGTCCGTGATGCGCCCGACGACCTGCTCGCCCCGTTCGGCGAGCCGACTGAAGATGTCTTTTTGCGCCTCAGCCATCGGTAACACCTTACCGCCCTTTACCAACCTCTAACCCCTTGGGACTAACTGGCCGATACAGGTTTCGTCTATTCGCACCAGAGGGATAGACCAGCCGATTCGCGAACTAGCCTCACAGACTTGGCCCCAATGACCCAGACGAAGTCACACCGTCACAAGACCGTGACGACGCATGTGCTCCGGCAGCGCTCCGGTGTCCCGTACGAGGTCGAGCGCAAGTTCTGCTCGTCCTGCCGGCAGGTCATCGACGAGAAGCCGCTCAAGCGCGCCGCAGCCTAGTCGTCCGTCACCGCCGCGAGCACCGCGCTCAGCGTCTCGCCGGCCGACCCATCGATCTTCAGCTCAGCCCTCGCGTCCAGCGGCGTCTCACCGCGGTTGACGATCGCGAGCGACCCGCCCGACCTCAGCGTCTCCAGCGGTAGCTCCGCGACCGGGAAGACCTCGAGCGCCGAGCCGACCACGAGCATGAGCGCCGCCGAGCGGGCGAGCTCGTACGCGCGATCGAGCTCGGCCCGCGGTAGAAGCTCGCCGAAGAAGACGACGTCCGGCTTCAGGACGGCACCGCACTCACAGCAGGGTACGCCCGCGAAGCGGGGCGCGCCCCCCACTGTGTCCACTTTCTTACCGGGCGCTGCTAGCGGATAGACGCTGCCGCAGTCCAGACAGGACGCGGTTCGGATCGAGCCGTGCACCTCGACGACGTCCTCGCTTCCGGCGCGTGAGTGCAGGAGATCGATGTTCTGCGTGATCACCGCCTTCACGAGCCCGCGCTGCTCGAGCTCGGCGATCGCCCGGTGGCCCTCGTTCGGCTCCGCCCCGATCAGCATGTCGACCCGCTTCGCGTAGAAGCTCCAGACCTTCTCCGGGTCGGCACGGAAGGCACGGAGCGACGCGTACTCCATCGGGTCGACCTCCGCCCAGATCCCGGTCGGCGAGCGGAAGTCGGGGATGCCGCTCTCGGTCGAGATGCCCGCGCCGGTGAGAACGACCGTCGGCTGGCGGCTCGTGATCAGCTCGGCGAGGCGGAGCGCGGACATCGCCTGCGATGCTACGTCGCGGTGGAGTTCAAGTTCGCCAACGAGGTCACCGTCCGCTTCGCCGAAACCGACGCGCAGGGCGTCGCGCACCACGCCGCATACCTCGTTTGGTTCGAGACGACGCGGATCGAGTACCTGCGCCGCTTCCGCGGCGGCTACCTCGAGCTTCGAGAGGAAGGCGTCGACGCGCTGACGCTCGAGGCGTACGCCCGCTACGTCGACGCGGCCAGGTTCGACGACCGGCTGACGATCCGGGCGCGCTGCAGCGACGTTCGCGGCGCCCGCTTCCGCTTCGACTACACGGTCGAGCGGGACGGAGTCCAGGTCGCGGACGGCTGGACGAC
>DASTYD010000121.1:0-5228 GCA_035765175.1 Gaiellaceae bacterium | reverse complement strand
GTGATCGCGACGGCGAGACGTCGCCGCTCGAGGAGCGCGCCCCGGCACGCGGCCGGCCTCGCCGCCTTCGAAGACGCCCCGTGCCACCAGGAGACGCTCGAGCGAGAAGTCGCTAGTCGGGGGCGAGGCGCGCAATCGCTCGATCGACGGTGACGAGGTTGATGTCCGCGTCGCCGATGTAGAGCGACTTGCCGACGAGCTCCACCGCTCGCGCCTGCTCGAGGAACCTCTTCGGCGTGCCCGTGGGCTCCCGGCTGCGAATGACGAGGTACGGGCCGAAGACCTTCGCCTCGAAGCGATGCTTCCGCGTCGGGAAGCGCAGCGGGATCTCCATGCTCTGGGTGAAGTTGTTCGTGTCGCTGGCGTCGAAGACCCAGATGCCACGGCCGAGCGCAGGCGCGTCGCGCAGGACGTCGAGGGCGAGATTCGCGTCGGCGCGCGGAACGACCGTCTTCGAGAACCCCGAGCGGTCGCGTTCCCAGGCGCCGAGATAGACCGGCTCGTACCCGAAGAGCACGTCGTCGGAGCGCGCGCCGGAGGCGAGCCAGTCGGACGCTGCCTGCCGTGCTTCGATCCGCGCAGACGACTCTCCCTTGTAGAGCGGCGGCGTCTTGTCCCAGCCCCACGCGACCTCGGCGGCGAGCAGCATGCAGGTCATCACGACCAGGGCCGACAGCCTGCCCCGCGCGGCTTCGATCAGCCCGAGCGCGACGACGCAGGCGAAGAAGGGGAGGGCGAACACGAGGTGCCGTGACTCGGGCGAGGTCGAGTCGCCGAGGTCGGCAAGCGTCAGCGCGAGCGCGGGGACGACGATGACGCAGGCCGTGAGGATCGCACCCGAGCGGCTCTCGACCCAGAGCCGCCACGCACCGATTGCCGCCAGGATGAGCACGGCCCCGAGCGCGATCGTGAAGCCGGCAGTGAAGTCTCCGGCGACGCGCCCGAGATAGTCGAACACTGCGAACGGCCCGACGAGCTTCTTGCCTCCGCCGCCGACGCCGACCTCGAAGCGCCCGGCCAGGACGAGATCGCTGTACCAGAAGGGAGTGCCGAGGACGGCGATCACGCCCAGAGACACGATCGCCTCCCGCGTACGCGCGCGCGCGAGTACATACAGACCCTGAGAGGCGAGCACGAGCGCCCCGTAGGGATGTGCAGCGATCGTCGCCAGCATCGCGACCCCCCACAGAGCCCACTCACGGCGCCCGCCGCGCTCGATCGCATGAAGTAGGGCCAGGTACGAGAGCGTGCTCGTGAACAAGAAGAGCGAGTACATGCGCCCGTAGACGCCGTGGAAGAGGAGCATCCAGCTCGCAGAGACGATCGCGGTCGCCACGAGGGCAGCCACGCGCCCGGCGACCCGCGCGCCGAGGGCGGCGATCGCGGGGATGCTCGCCACCGCGAAGAGCGCCGAGAACATCCGCAGCGCCTCCAGGCCGCCGCCCATGTGGACGACGAGCCACGCGACGAGGAAGTGCAGAGGCGCCCCGCCGCGCTCGCCCTGCACCGTCTGGAAGAGGTCGGGAAGGGACTCGCGCCCGACGAAGAGCGCGAGCGTCTCGTCCTCGTGCGGGGGCCACGCGGTCAAGCGGGCGACCAGGAAGCCGGCGACCGCAATCGTGCACGCTGCAACCCCGAGCGGGAACCAGCGATCGGCGACTCCGACGCGGAGCGCTTGCGGGCTGGTTGTCGCCTCAGTGGTCAACCCTGCGGAATCCTAGGCCGTTGCTAGCCTTCGACTGGGTGCCCATCTACGAGTACAAGTGCCCAAAAGGGCACGTCTTCGAGACTTTTCAGAAGATGACGGACGACCCGCCGGAGGTCTGTGAGATCTGCGGCGAAGGCCCGGTGCAGCGCGTCCTCTATCCCGTCGCCGTGCATTTCAAGGGCTCTGGGTTCTACAGCACGGACTACGGCCGCGGTTCGCGGAAGCAGTCGCGAGACGGCGACAAGCCGAGCGACTCGGCCTCCTCCGACAAGGGCGAGAAGAAAGACAAGGACGTCAAGAAGGTCGCGGACTAGGGACTAGGGCTCAGGGCAGCCTGACCCGAAGGCCGATCCCGGGAGAGGCGGCTGCGGCGCCGACCGGCCCATGAACGCCGAGAGGGTGCGGCGGGCCTCCTCGTCCGGCTGGAGGTAGCCCCCGAAGCTGGGCGTCCCGCCCAGCCGGCAGCGGCGCTCGTTGCCGCTTCGCTTCTTGACGAGACCGAGCTGGATCAGCTGGCCGGCCGAGAGGTCGGTCGTCAGCGGCTTCATCACGTCGTCGCCGATGAACGGCATCTTCAGCATCACGCCGGGGCTCGTCAGCTTTCCGAGCAGCGCCTGGATCACCGCCTGCTGCCGCTCGGTGCGGGTGATGTCCGTCTCCGCCGGGTTCAGCTTGTTCTCGCGGATCCGCGAGTAGACCCGCGCACGGTGCCCGTCCATGTGCTGCCTGCCCTTCGCGAAGCGCCAGCCCTGCCAGCGGTCGCAGCGAGCCTGAGTCGAATAGGGGCAGTCGAACTTGTTCGAGAGGATCGGGGCGGGAACGTCGATGTCCACGCCGCCGACCTTGTCGATCACCTTCGTGAAGGCGTCGAAGTCGACGACCACGACGTGGTTCACCTCGACGTCGGTGAAGCTGCGAACCGTGCGCAGCGCGAGCGCAGGGCCGCCGATCGCGTAGGCCGAGTTGATCTTGTCGAACCCGTGGCCGGGGACATTGACGCGCAGGTCGCGGGGGATCGAGAGATAGCTGATCCGTCCCTTTCCGGGATCGGTTCGGAGGAGCATGATCGAATCTGCCCGGCGAAAGTCCGCGCGCGTCCTGATCCTCGAGGAGTGATCGGTCCCGAGGAGGAGGGTCACGCTCGGGCGGGACAGCATGAGGCCGTCCTGCGGCACGAGCGCGGCCTTCGCAGAGGCGGGAAGCCGGTCGTTCGCCTCCTTCGCGCCGCTGCGCAACGCGAGATAGCTGGCGACGCCCCACACGACGACGAGAGCGAAGAGGACGAGGACGCCGATGAGGATGCGGCGCCGCCAGTTCGGCTTCCCCTTCGGCGCCTGGGCCTTCGGCCCCGGCCCCTTGAACCGGCTCGGCTCGCGGTCCGTGCGAGGGGCTTCCCGCTGGGGCTTGGGTAGCGTCGGAACCCTCCCCTTGACGCGTCCTCCCCGGTAGACGCGATAGGGCTTTTCTCCCTGGGCCATTCGGCGGACTATCGTAGCCGCGTGCCGGCACTGGCTATCGGGTTGGACGTGGGCGGGACGAAGATCGCCGCCGGGGTCGTCGACGGTGAAGGTCGGATCCAGCGTCGCGTCGAGCGTCCGACTCCGACCGAGTCACAGGACGGCCTCCTCGCCGCGCTGGACGAGATCGTCGACGAGCTGCTCGTCGAGGAGGTCGCCGCGATCGGGTTCGGGATGCCGTCCACGATCGACCAGCGTGCGGGCCGGGTGGTCAGCTCGGTGCACGTCCCTCTTGGCGACTTCGACTTTCGAGAGCGCATGGCCGAGCGGTTCTCGCTGCCGGTGGCGCTGGACAACGACGCGAACGCGGCGGCGATCGCCGAGTGGAAGGTCGGCGCCGGCCACGGGTCGAGCCACATGATCATGCTCACGCTCGGCACGGGAGTCGGCGGCGGCCTGATCCTGGACGGAAAGCCGTACCGCGGCTTCGTCGGAGCCGGCGCCGAGATCGGCCACATGGTGCTCGCGTACGGAGGCGAGCCGTGCAGCGGGAACTGCAGCGGCCACGGGCACCTCGAGCAAGTCGCGTCGGGAAGCGCCGCCGACCGGGCGGCCGAGAGGATCCTCGGCCCGGGCATGACCGGCCGCGAGCTCGTCGGGGCCGCGAGGGAGGGGCACGACGAGGCGCTGGAGGCGATCGCCGAGATCGGCCGCAAGCTCGGCGCGGCGATCGGATCGCTCGTGAACATCTTCGACCCCCAGGTCGTCGTCATCGGCGGCGGCTTCAGTCAGGCGCGCGACCTCTTCCTGGAGCCCGCGCTCGAGTCGATGCGCGAGGAGGCGCTGCCGCCCGGGCGGGACCTCGTGCGCGTCGTTCCCGCGCTCCTTGGGCCCGACGCAGGCCTTGTCGGCGCGGCCTTTGTCGGCTTCGAGGCCCGCGAGTAGTGCCGCTCGCGGTCTGCGCGACCCCGATCGGAAACCTCGAGGACGTCACGCTGCGCGTCCTGCGTGAGCTGGCTGAGGCGGACCTCGTCCTCTGCGAGGACACGCGGCGCACGAAGATCCTCCTCGAGCGGCACGGGATCGAGGCGAAGCTCCTCAGCTACCACGAGCACAACGAGGCCGAGCGAACCGCGCAGGTGCTGCCGCGGCTGGAATCGGGTGAGCGGATCGCCTTGACGAGTGACGCCGGCCTTCCCGGGTTGAGCGATCCGGGCGCGCGGCTGATCGAGGGGGCGCTCGAGGCCGGGGTGCCGGTGACCGTCCTGCCCGGGCCGTCCGCGGTTGAGACGGCGCTGGTCGCGAGCGGGCTCCTGGGCGAGCAGTACCGGTTCGTCGGCTACCTGCCGCGTGCGGAGCAGGCGCGGGCCGTGCTCTGGGAGGAGCTCGGCCGCTGGCCTCACGCCGCGGTTGCATTCGAGTCGCCCCGGCGG
Organism: Gaiellaceae bacterium; assembly: GCA_035765175.1. Lineage (GTDB taxonomy): Bacteria > Actinomycetota > Thermoleophilia > Gaiellales > Gaiellaceae > VAXT01. Next base: position 630 of record DASTYD010000121.1, on the reverse strand, counting down.
TTGCCCGCGAGCCTCGCCTCGTTGGCGGCCCGGTGGCCCGATCGCTCCGTCGCCGTCTGCCGTGAGTTGACGAAGCGCTTCGAGGAGGTCGTCCGTGGGCGGGCCGAGGATGTCGCGGCGCGGTTCACAGAGCCGCCTAAGGGCGAGATCACGCTCGTCGTCGGCGCGGCTCCGGTGGCTGAAGGCGACGAGGGGGAGGCGCTCGCCGCGCTCGCAGAGCTCGTCGAGGCCGGAATCGGGCGGCGCCAGGCGGCCGACGTCGTCGCTCGGCTCACCGGCACGTCCCGGAATCGCCTCTATCGCGGATCTCTGTAGCCAGATTTGACAACAGCCGCGCCGCCCGATACAGTGCCCGCATGGTTGTCAGACTAGGCAACAGATTCGCGGCGCTGGCAGTCGGGATGCTGCTCTCCCTCGTCCTCAGCTCGCCGGCGGCAGGATGGGCCTGGCCCGTCGACGGACCGGTACTGCGGCCGTTCGCAGCCGACAGCGACCCGTACGCGGGCGGCCAGCATCGCGGGATCGACATCGCGGGCGGCGCGGGCGCCGAGCTTCGCGCTCCCGCAGCCGGCGTCGTCTCCTTCACCGGCCGGCTGCCGCACGAAGGGCTCTGCCTGACGATTCGCACTG
>DASTYD010000120.1:0-4488 GCA_035765175.1 Gaiellaceae bacterium | reverse complement strand
TGCTTCAGCGGCAGCTTCGAGGCCTTCGCGATCTCCTCGAGCGTCGGCCCGCGGCCGAGCTTGGCGTGGAGCTCGCGCTCGGCCTTCGCGATCTTGCGTTCGCGGTCGACGATGTGCACGGGCATGCGGATGGTGCGTGCCTTGTTCGCGACGCCGCGCTGCACCGCCTGCCTGATCCACCACGTGGCGTAGGTCGAGAACTTGAACCCCTTCCGCCAGTCGAACTTCTCGACTGCGCGGATGAGCCCGATGATTCCCTCCTGGATCAGGTCGAGGAGCGAGAGCCCGTGCCCCTGGTATTTCTTCGCGATCGAGACGACGAGCCGGAGATTCGAGTTGATCATCCGGTCCTTCGCCTCCTTGTCGCCTCGCTCGATGCGCTTGGCGAGCTCGACCTCTTCCTCCGCGGTCAGGAGCGGATAGCGGGCCATTTCGTTGAGGAAGAGCTGGAGCGCGTCCGTCGTCGCGTGCGCGAGGTCACCGTTGATGTACGTGCTCTCGCTCTTCTCTCGACCGCAGTCGTCGCGGACGTCGATGTGCTGCTCCTCGAGCTGTTCGTAGAGGTGCTCGATCTCCTCGTCGCCGAGCTCGAGCGCCTCGACGACCTCGTTCAGCTCCGAGATCTCGAGGCAGCCTGCCTCAGCGCCCTTCTCCAGGAGAGCAGCGATCTGGTCAGTGCTCATCGGTGCCGATATCCCCGTTCCCGTTTCTCGGTAACGCTCACTCTACGTCAATCGTCGTATCCTGGCCCACCGATGGTCGATCCAGCCGCCCGTGCATTCCTGGAGACGATCGAGTACCGGCTCGCGGACGGCGAGCAGGTCGAGGTCGAGGTTTCGCTCACGCTGCTCGCGGGACAGCGCGTCGAGGTCGGCGAGGACGAGCTCCGAGCCGCCCGCCGCCGGGCGGTACAGCTGCTCGCCACAGGCGGTGATCCGCGCCGGGAGCTCGACCCGGAAGGACGCGCGGTCTCCGCGCTCGCAACGGATCTCGAGACACCGGCACGCAAGGAGGCGCTCGCCGCGGGCCTTGCTTCTCTTCGAGAGGTCGTGGACGGCCTTCCGGAGGTCTCTGCGCGCCTGGAACGGCTCCAGGCGGACATCGACCGCGCCTGGCGCTGGTATGCCTGCACGCTCCTCGGTGAGGAGCTCGTGACGGAATAGCCGAAGGTCACCCAATCGGCGTTCAGTTCGGCTACCGTCAGCCGATGTAAGAAGCGTACGACCCGGCCATCGCTTCTTGCTCAAGGGGTTCAACGTGCGTTTTCGTGTCGCCTTCAGCCTCGCCGCCGCCGCGTTCGCGGCCGTTCCGGTGACCGCATCCGCCTCGGAGATGATCACGCGGAACGCGACCCACGTCAGGCTCGCAGTCAACCGGAACAACGTCGCCCTCCTGAACTACCGCGCCGGCGGCCGGCAGCACCACACGCTCGCGTGGGGCGCGATCAACGCGCGCACGCCGAGCCGCGGGAGCACGCAACTCTCGTTCCGGCTCGACTACTCGGGCGGCTGGGGCTCGCGCCGCAGGGATGTGTGGCGCGGCTTCAAGAACGCCTGCGGCCAGTACGAGGGCCCCGCCCTCCGCTACCTCGTCGCCGCCTGCACGGCTCCCGACGGCTCGCACTGGGCCGTCCAGAAATGGCGCCGGCTACTGCCCCCCTTCGGTCGTCGTCCGACGTTCGCGCAGCGCGCCACGGAGCTGCACCTCTCGCACTGGTCGGGCGAGCTGCCGGAGTTCGTCGTCAAGCTCGACTGGGTCTACAAACGGTTCGACCACCTCTATGGTTGGCTCCGCTACAAGGGCAAGGGCGTCTACGGCTTCAGGGCCACGAAGTACGGCTCCCCGCTCGACAGATGGGGCCGGAATGTCTTCGTCGACACGTACAACTCCCGCTACGGGCGCGGCTGGAAGCGCGAGAACGCGTTCCTGACCCATCGTCGGACCGGCGCCTTCTGTTACGGCTTCTACCCCCACGGCAACCGGCCGCCCGGCCGGGGCAGCCACTACCGAGCGACCGTCATAGGCCCCGGGGTCACGCCGATCCTGTTCTGGCAGGGCGTCGCGCCGGGGCCGTTCAACGCAGAGCTGGACGAGATCGCGTACCAGGAGCAAAAGCAGCTGTTCACGAACGCGAAGTGCCGCCACCGGTAGGCACGCGATAGGGACATAAGATCGCCTGCGTGGCGGGCGACGAGCTGAGGGCGTTGATGCGCGAGGTTCCCGTGCCCGTGAGCGTCGTCACGGTGACGGCCGGAGGGCTATCCGCGGGGCTCACGGTCGACTCGCTCATGTCGCTGTCGCTCGAGCCACCGCTCATTGGGATAGCGCTTGGGCGCCACGCGGCGCTGCACGAGCTGCTGCGCGAGGCGGGCTCCTTCGCGGTCAGCGTCCTCGCGGCGGGCCAAGAGCACCTCGCTCAGCACTTCGCCCGAGGCGTCCCGCCGATCGGACTCTGGACGGGCATCGACATCCGCGCGGGGGAGCTCGGCGCGCCGCTCATCGAAGGTGCTCTCGGCTGGATCGAGTGCCGGCTCGCGGCTGAGCATCCGGCCGGCGACCACACGCTCTTCGTCGGCGACGTCGTCTCCGCCCGCCGCGGGCCGGGCCGAGAAGCGCTCGTCCATCTGAGCGGCGGCTACCGGTGATCGAGGCGGTCGTCTTCGACCTCGACGGAGTCCTCATCGACACCGAGGAGCTGTGGGACGAGGCCCGGCGTCAGCTCGCCGAAGAGCGAGGCGCGCGCTGGCCCGACGACGCACAGCGGGTGATGATGGGCATGAGCTCGCCCGAGTGGTCGCGATACATGCACGAGGTGATCGGCCTGGCGGAGCCGCCCGAGGAGATCTCGGCCCAGGTCGTGCGCCGGCTCGAGGCGCTCTACCGCGAGCGTCTGCCCCTCCTCCCGGGTGCGCTGGAAGCGATCGGGCGAATCCGGGCCCGCTGGCCCCTCGGCATCGCTTCCTCGTCGAACCGGCCGCTGATCGACCTCTTCCTCGGGTTGACCGGCACGCGCGAGGACTTCCGTGCGACGGTCTCCTCCGAGGAGGTCGAACGGGGCAAGCCGGCGCCCGACGTCTACCTCGAGGCGGCCCGGAGGCTCGGCGTCGACCCCGCGAGGTGCGCCGCGATCGAGGATTCGGAGAACGGGATCCGCTCGGCCTCGTCCGCCGGCATGCCGGTGGTCACGATCCCGAACCACGTCTTCCCGCCGAGCAGGGAGGCTCAGTCGCTTGCCGAGGCGGTCCTCGGCTCGCTCGACGAGCTCACGCCCGAGGTGGTCGAAAGCCTCGAGTAGCGGCGCTGGTTACCTGCGGCCGACCAGCAGGTTGACCCGGAACCCAACGCGCCTGACCGCGCCCGGCCTCGGGCTCTGACCGACGACGCGGCCGCGCAGCGACCGCCTCGTGCGAACGCGACGGACGCGGCCGACCGAGCATCTGGCCCTGCGGATCCGCTGCCTCGCGGCGCCGAGCCTCAGGCCGATCACGCGCGGCACGCGGCAGCGAGCCGGAGGCGGTGGGGGCGGAGGCGGTGGCGGTGGTGGTGGTGGTGGTGGTGGAGGCGGTGGTGGTGGAGGCGGTGGCGGTGGAGGTGGCGGAGGAGGCGGTGGAGGTGGCGGAGGCGGCGGAGGCGGCGGGCCGCCAGGGATGGTGTACGTGAGCGTGAAGGCCCCGACCTCGGTCTCCCAGCCGTCGACAGCGACCGAGTAGGTCGTGCCGGCAGCGACGGCGAAGTCGAGGATGCTTCCGCTTCCACCGCCGCAGCCATCGTCGTTGAAGACGATGTTGGTGAGGTTGTTGACCGCGTCGCCGGTGTAGGCAGCCATGTACCCGTCGTACTGGACGTCGGTACAGGCGTCGAAGTGCGCCGTCCCGTTGGCCGACGGAGTGAAGCGATACCAGACGGAGGTGATGAGCCCCTGGTCAGGCATCTGGGGCTCCCCGGGCTCACCGTCTGCGGCGATGGTGGTGCCGTTGATCGTTCCGCTACCCGACAGCGTGACCGCATTGACGAAGTCGTTGTTCGGGGGCTCGGGTGGCGGTGGTGGGCCGCCGGCCACGGTCACGGTGCCCGTCATGTTCGGGTGCGGCGTGCAGTGGTAGGCGTAGACCCCGTTCGTGGTGAACGTGTAGGTGAAGATCTCGCCCGGGTCGAGCAGCTCGGAGTTGAAGAGGCCGGTGTTCGAGGTCACCGTGTGCGCGACGGCGCCCTGGTTTCTCCAGCACACCGTCGTCCCCGGCGCGATGTTCACATTCGGCGGATTGAACGAAAAGTCCTGGATGTTGACGATGGTCGCACCGGACGGACAGCTTGGGGGCGGCGGCGGCCCGCCGCACTCTGCGAACTTGAAGCTCCCGATCCGCGTCCGCCACGGGTTCGTCCCCGTCGTCTGCAGGTACTCCGTCGTGTACCAGAACGTGCAGTCGTCCACGGGGTCGATGCCCATCATCGAGTAGTCGCCCCAGCGCATCGCGGCCCCCGTCTGCG
>DASTYD010000119.1:0-2393 GCA_035765175.1 Gaiellaceae bacterium | reverse complement strand
GCCGGACCAGAGTCGCGAGCACCCGCTTGGGAAGCGCGGAAGGGAGCTCCACGGCTGGCACCTCGGCGACGAGCGCGCCAACGAGGCCGACGAGACCGCTGTCGGCTGGCTCATGCGCCCGCGCGGCGCCTACGTCATGGGTCGCAACATGTTCGGGCCGATCCGCGGTGAGTGGGAGGAGGACTGGCGCGGCTGGTGGGGGCCCGAGCCGCCGTACCACGCACCGGTGTTCGTGCTCACCCATCACGCCCGCGAGCCGATCGAGATGGAGGGCGGCACGACCTTCCACTTCGTCACCGACGGCTTCGACGCCGCCTACGCACAGGCGCGTGAGACGGCCGGCGACGACGGTGTGGACATCGCGGGCGGCGCCTCCACCGTTCGGCAGGCGCTGGTCGCCGGGGTCGTCGACGAGCTCACGCTCGACATCGCCCCGGTCCTGCTCGGGTCCGGCGAGCGGATGTTCGACGGCGTCGGATCTTTGGGGTTGGAGCCCGTCGAGGTGCTGCATTCGCCGCTGGCCACGCACATCCGCTATCGCCGGGCGAGCTGAAGGCCCTTCAATCGACGGGTGCCGCGTGTCGCGGACAGGACGAGTCGCGGCCGGAGTGTTCTCGCACGCACATGGAACCCTTGCTGTCACGAGACACTGGGCCCCGGGTCTCGGAAGAGCGTTTAGATCCTCGGGGCGGTCAGGAAACGGAGCCCTGTTTGAGCAAGCGCTGGTGCATCTCTTGGACGGCGGGCGATGGTGCCGCGCCGAGCTCGTCGCGGAGCAAGCCCCGAAGGCTCTCGTAGACTCGAAGGGCCTCCGCCAGGTTGCCCTGCCGCTCGAGCGCCTCCATCAGCACCGCGTAGCCGCTCTCGCGATAGGGGGCGAGCTCGATGAGACGACGCGCCGTCTGCTCGGCGACAGCGAGCTCGGGCTCCCGCAGGCCGAGGCTCCTGCGCGCCGTGCATTCGAGAGCCCTCACCTGGATGTCATCGAGCTCTCGTCGCACGCCGTCGATCCAGTCCGCCGCCTCGCCGGCGAGGAATCTGCGCCGGCTGATGTTGTAGGCGACGAGCGTGGGGCCGATCGCCGCGTACCAGTCCCCCGCCGCGATCGCCGCCTCGGCGCGATGAATGCCGTCGCGGGCCGCCTCGACATCGACTCTCGCGTGGCGTCCCAGCCCGAGCCGGATCTGATGTCGGCCCTCGAGCGCGCCGTCGGGAAGCAGCCGCCGAAGTTTCGAGAGCAGCGCCGAGAGCGCCTGGTCGGGAGCCGAGGGAAGCGCTCGCTGCCACAGCGCGTCGGCGAGCTCGTCACGGCCGGCGACCCGGTCGCGGTTGACGGTCAGATATGCGAACAGGAGGCGACCCTGGCGGCCCGGCAACTCCTGCTCGATCCGCCGCCCGGCCACGCGCGCGACGAAGCGCCCGCAGAGCTGGATGCGCGTCGCGTCACGCTCGGACACAGCGCCAAGCTACCCGGAGGGTGGACAATTCAGCTCGATGGCCTACTTGATCAACTGTGATTGCGGCTACGTCTCTCGCGGTGAGACCGAGGACGAGCTCGTCGACGAGGCCAACCAGCACATCGACGAGGTTCATCCCGACATGGCGGGCAAGGTGTCTCGGGACGACCTGCTCGCGATGGCCGAAGAGGTCTGACCAGAGCTCCAAGCTCGCGCCAATCCTGCACCAACCCGACGGCAAGGCGCCGGGTCCATAGTCGCCTCGCACAGGCACCAAAGGAGATAGCGCGATGACGATGAGTGCAGTAATGGGCGGGGCGGCGATGGTGTACGGCGTGGGCGGCGCCCTCTCGGTTCTCCTGCAGGCGCGACAGATGCTCGCTCGTGGTGCATCCTGCGACGTCTCGGCCCGTTTCCTGGGCATCTATGTGGGCGGCTACGCGATCTGGCTGATGTACGGCTTCAGCCTCGGCAACCTCCCGATTATCTCGGTGCACGCGCTCGGCCTGGTATGCGGCGTGGTGACGCTCGCGATCGCGCTCAGGCTGCGCGGCTCGCTCGTGTCGCCCGCGAGCTGGAGCCGGTGCGCCTGAGCCGGCGCCGAGCCGCGCTCGATGACGAACCTGTCTCCGTCCCTTCGTACGGGCTCAGCGACGACGACGAGATTGCGCGCAGGGGTCCTGTCGCAGCCAACGGGCTGCGGCTCGCGGCGAGAGGCCACCACCAAGCGAGCTACCACTAGCGACGCCGCTTGCGGAATTCGCGCACTGAGGCAACCTGTCGCGCGGGCGGCCGGGACGCTCGCTCTGCCGTGGACGAGCGTCCGAGGATCGGCCCATACAGCCGCGCCATGACGCCGCGACGGTCGAACGCGGTCTTCAGCTCGCGACCGCGCACAGAGCGGCGCCCGGAAGCTTGTAGCCGCCCTCGGTGGCG
>DASTYD010000118.1:0-2801 GCA_035765175.1 Gaiellaceae bacterium | reverse complement strand
CATCCTCGTCCTCGGCGTGGGGTACGGCGCGACCTCCGGGATCGCCGGCGGCCGCGTGGACGCGGCGATGATGCGCCTCCTCGACGGTCTGCTGGCCGTTCCGCGCCTGCCCGTGAGCATCGTCATCCTCGTGTTCGTCGGGCTGCAGGCGCAGAACGTCCAGACGGTCGTGTTCGCCCTCGCGATCGTCAACTGGATGATCACCGCGCGTCTCGTCCGCGGGGAGGTCGTGCTCCGTAAGCAGCAGGAGTACGTGCGCGCCGCCCAGGCTCTCGGCGCCGGCCGCGCGCAGGTCGCCCGGCGGCACATCGTGCCCAACGCGCTCGGGATCGTCGTGGTCGCGATCTTCCTCGAGCTGCCGGCCGTGATCCTCGGCGAGGCATTCCTCGCCGTCCTCGGCCTCGGCCCGGAGGCGCCCACGCCGACCTGGGGCAACATGGCGCTCGAGGGGATCACGTTCGGCCGGCTCTGGCTCGTCTTCCTGCCGAGCCTGGCGATCGGCGTGCTCGCGGTGGCGGCGAGCCTCTTCGCCGACGGCCTCGGCGACTCGCTCGACCCCCGCCGCTGGCCGGCGCGGAACCCGCGCCGCTTCCCGGGGCGCCGCGCGCGGGTGCCCGAGCCGGAGTCGCTCTAGGGAGAGTGGCGAGGGCCGGAATCGAACCGGCGACACCACGGTTTTCAGCCGTGTGCTCTACCAACTGAGCTACCTCGCCGCGTAGTGATGCGGGTTCCAGCGTAGCTAACACACTGCTGGATTATCGCGCTCCTCGCGACCGACGCTCAGGCTGCCCGGCGATTCCAATGGGTCCGCATCAGCCGCGTTGGCTTCAGCTCGAGCTGAGAGGAGCGATCCTCCGAACGGGTTCGCCGCGAGTCGTCCGCTCCGAAGTGGCCACCTCGCCGACGTCGCCCGCGCGCTCGGCGTCAGCCACGGCAGCGTCTACCGGCACTTCCCGAGCAAAACGGCGCTCCGCGACGTCGTCACTGGGCGCTAGCTCTCGGCCATTTCGGTGCCGCTGGAGGCCGTCGCAGGCGAGGAGGGGCCTGCGAGCGAGCGCCTGGGGCGTCGGCTCGATCCTCGTCAAGTCGAAGTGGACCAAGGCGCCCGACGATCCGGAGCTCTTCGCAACCTACGTCGAGCTGGCCCGCGGACTCACGCGACGTCGTCAAGGCGCACGTCGACACCCTGGTCGGCTAGCTCGCACGGATCATCGACGGCGGAGTGTCGCAAGGTGCGTTCGACAAGGCTGTCGACCCCGCTGGCGCGGCTCGGGCCGTGTTCGACGCCACGTCCCGCTTTCCACAATCCAGCGCACGCTCCGGCCTGGCGAGCCAGGCATCGACGCCGACTACGAGTCGGTCCGAGCACTCGTCCTGCGTGGGCTCGAACGACGACCGCCACGCAGACGCACCTGAGTCGAGATCTGCGCGATACTGAAGAGGTTGTCCGAATGACGAGCCCGACGCGTGTTGTGATCGCCGGCGCCGGCGTCGCGGCGTTCGAGGCCACGCTCGCGTTACGTGCCGCCGCGGCGGACCTCGTCGACATCGAGCTGGTCGCCCCCGAGACGAGGTTCTGGTACCGGCCGCTCGCGGTCGCCGAGCCGTTCGGCCTCGGCGACGTGCTGTCGTTCGAGCTGCCGCACCTGGCCGCAGAAGCCGGAGCGCAGTTCACGCCGGGAGAGATCACCGCCGTCGACGCTGCCGCCCACGTCGCGCGCACCGCTTCCGGAGCGGAGCTCCCCTACGACGTGCTCCTGATCGCGACGGGGGCGAGGCCGAGGCCGGCGGTGGCAGGCGCGCTGACCTTCCGCGGGCCCGGGGATACCGACCTGATCCGAGGGCTCCTTCGCGAGCTCGACGGCGGCGACGTGCGAAGCGTCGCGGTTGCCGTTCCCCTGGGCGCCGTCTGGGCGCTGCCGGCGTACGAGCTCGCGCTGCTGATCGCCGGCTATGCCGATACGCACGACCTCAAGGACGTGGAGGTCGTGCTCGTGACGCCCGAAGAGGAGCCGCTCCAGCTTTTCGGGACCGTGGCGGGTGCGGCCGCCAAGGCGCTCTTCGCCGAGCGCGGCATCGCGCTGCACACGCACGCTTCTGCGACGGAGGCAAGGGACGGGCAGCTGCATCTCGTCCCAGAAGCGATCGTCGCCGCCGACCGGGTGGTCGCGCTCCCCCGCCTCTACGGGCAGCCGATCGACGGGATCCCTCACACCCGCGACGGGTTCATCGTCGTCGACGAGCAAAGCCGTGTCGCCGGCTTCCGTGACATCTTCGCGGCCGGGGACGTGGCGAACTTCCCGGTCAAGCAGGGCGGAATCGCGGCGCAACAGGCCGACGCCGCGGCGGAGGCGATCGCCGCCGACCTGGGTGCGATCCCCGAGGCCCGACCTTTCCGGCCCGTGTTGCGCGGGCTGCTACTCACCGGCAGGATGCCCCGCTACCTGAGGCACGAGGTCAGCGGCGGCCGCGGTGGAACGTCGACGGTCAGCCTCGAACCACTCTGGTGGCCGCCGGCAAAGATCGTCGGACGCCACCTGGCGCCGTTCCTCGCAAGGCTCGCCGGCGGCGGGGAGCCGGAGCCGGAGGCGCCCCCACCGGGCGCGGTCCCCATCGAGGTCGAGCTGGGCCGGGACGAGGTGGCGCGCGCGGAGGCTAGACGCGGCGCTCTCGCATTCGCCGAAGAAGAGGACGACGGCGAGCGTGAAGAGCGGATGGTCGGCGAGATCATGTCGAGCGAGGTGCTCGCCGTCGCACCCGAGGACACGCTGGGCGAAATCGCCGAGCGAATGCGCGAGCGC
>DASTYD010000117.1:0-2816 GCA_035765175.1 Gaiellaceae bacterium | reverse complement strand
CGCCCAAGAGCTCGTGACGCGCTTCGTCCGGGCCGGCGCCGTGAAGGTCTTCGTCGGGCCCCGCGTCGGCCTTCGCGGGCCCAGGCGGAAGGTCGAGCGGCTGATCTACCACGACGACCACATGCACGTCCGCATCGGGCCCGACCCGCAGCGCCGCGTTCGCATCGGTCGCTCGGCGCGGGGCCGGCCGATCATGGCCGTTCGCGCCGGAGACCTCGGCAGCGAGAGCAGAGCGCTCGTCGTCGGCTGCATCCACGGGAACGAGTGCGCGGGGACGGCGGTCACGCGGATCCTCGCCCGCTCTTCGCCGTCGGTCGAGCTCTGGGTCGTGCCGAACCTCAACCCGGACGGCTTCGCGCTCGGTCGGCGCCAGAACGCACGCGGCGTCGACCTCAACCGCAACTTCCCGTCCGAGTGGCGGGCCGGCGGCCGCCCGTGGAATGCGGAGTACCCAGGCCCCAGTCCGCTCTCGGAGCCGGAGACGCGCGCCGCAGCTCGACTCATCCGGCGGCTCAGGCCGTCGGTGACGATCTGGTTCCACCAGCCGCAGGCCCTCGTGCGCGCGTGGGGGCAGAGCAGGCCCGCCGCGCGCCGGTACGCGCGCCTGGCCGGGATGAGGTTCCGCGCCATCCGCTGGCCGCGCGGGACGGCGCCGAACTGGCAGAACCATCGCTTCCCCGGGACGAGCTCGTTCGTCGTCGAGCTCCCTGCAGGCCCGCTTACCCGAGCTGCCGCGAATCGCCACGCCAACGCCGCGCTCGCGCTCGTCGGTGGCTAGTCGAACGCCAAGCTGTTGAGGACTTCGGTTACCTGTCGGCGGGTCCTGTCGCTCGCCGACTCACCGACGATGACATAGAGCTCGAAGATGCGGCCTCGGTCCTCGAAGCTCTGTGCGCGGAACAGCCGGCCGCCCGGAAGGCGTAGTCGACTACACGTCGGCGGACGGGCACCTTCATACGGAAGCAGGCGTTGCGGCCGTGGTCTTGCGTGGGCGTCCGACTCGTATTCGAGCAGAGAGATCAACGCATCCTTCGGACCGAGTTCCTCGACGGCCGCCTCCGGTTTTTGGGGGCAGCTCTCGTCTGCCGGCCGGACCGCGGAAGTGCTCAGCGTGACGAGCTCGCGCGGCTCGAGCAGCAACGGCATGAGGGGCATACTCCGAACGCTCCAATCCGGCGGGTAGCGCACGGTCACACGAGCTTTCTCGTCCCGGTAGGTCTCCCACTGGGGGTCGGAGCCAGGCACGTGCTCTGGCTCGAGCTCGACCGATGCGAGCACGCGATTCACCTCGCTTCGCATCGACTCGTCCGGCTCGTTGACCCCGAACCAGGCCTGGGCGTAAAGGCAGCGACCCTCACGGCCGCCGCCTGTCGATCCGGTCGCGACATTGGGCGCCGGCTGTCCCTCGTACCCGTCGGTGATAACGACATCAAGCCGCAGCGCAGGCTGGGAAGGACATGACTCCGCCGCCGCCCCGACCATGAGGACGATGCCCTGCGGAGGAAGCTCGTCCAGCACCTCGTAAGGCCCGGCCAACATCCCGGAAGCACGCTCCGGGAGCGGAACGTTCGCGGCCCAGATTTCCGGCTCCGGCATCCATGGGCCGATGTCGTCCGTGTACCTGTCCCAACCCGCAGGGACTCGCAGGCTGAGGCCCTCGAGGCCAACCCTGTCTTCGGCAGCAGCCCGCTCGGCCGTGTATTGCGCGCCACAGGCGGCAAGCGCCAGCGCCAGCGCGAGCGCGAGCAGGGCGAAAGCTCTCACGGTGGAGATACGCGGCCCCTCTCCGAGGAGGTCCCTGCTCGATTACGCTTCGCGGGAGGGAGTCAGGAATGCACGCATGTACGCGCTGCGGGGGCTCGGTCGGCGACGCGTTTCGCTTCTGTCCGTGGTGCGCGGAGCCGCAGCGGCTGAAGCTCGTCGAGTTCTTCCGAGGTCGGTCCAGCGAGGACCGGGCGCTTCGGGTCTCGCGCTATCTCCACGACGACCTCGACGAGAGACACGTCCGCTTCAGCATCTGGAGCGACGCGAGAGTCGAAGGGGCCGTCTCGCTCGCCGACGACGAAGCGGAGCGGCTCGGCCGCTTCCTCCTCGACACGGCACCGCCGCCCCGCAACCCGCTGCGCGAGCTCGTCGACCGCGTGGCCGCGATCAGGTTCTGAGTTGCTGGCTCCGGGGGATCAGGTTCCCCACGCGACGGTCTGGCTCGCGCCGCGAGAGCGGGTGACGATCGCCGACCTCGTCCAGGACCGCGCGGCACTTTTCGTCTTTCTGCTCTTCGCCTGGTCCTCGACCTGAACTGACGAGATGCAGCTCCTGCGTGACAGGAGACGGGAGTTCGAAGAGGCGGGCGTGACCCCGTACGCGCTCTCCCGCGACGCGACGTACACGCAGACGGCCTGGAGCCAGGCGCTCGACCTCGACGAGATCCAGTTCCTCTCCGATTGGAACGGCGACGCCGTGCGCGGGTTCGGGGTCGGGCACGAGTTCCGCGGGATGAAGGACGTCGCCGAACGCACGACGTTCCTCGTCGAGCGCGGGGGTACGGTCCGCGGCGCATGGCGTCACGATCACGGCGAGGTGCCCGACTTCGACGAGCTGCTCGCGGCCGCGCGGGCGTTGTAGCGCTCGCCTGCGCGCTCTACCTCGGAGCGGGCCTCCTCGCGACCTGGCCGGGTGTCAGACACCTGGACACGTCCTTCATGGCCGAGGGAGTGCCGGGCTACGGCGAGGCGGCGCCCGGGGATCATCTCCAGACGGGCTACAACCTCTGGCTCGTCGGGCACCAGCTCGAGCAGGGGCGGGCGCCCTGGCGC
>DASTYD010000116.1:0-4556 GCA_035765175.1 Gaiellaceae bacterium | reverse complement strand
CCGTTTCCGGCTCTGCTATTTGGGCGATCTCTTCCGGCACGGGGGGTCGACGCGGCGCGGCCCTCGTGGGCCGCTCCCGGCTGTTGAACAGCCCAGGAGTCTAGCGAAAGGGCCTGCTATTCCCTAAACCTTGCCGTTGGTGGACTCCCGCCCGCTCAGGAGGTCGGTCCGGCCGATGAGGCGCATCGCGTTCGCTCTGTTCGTCACGGTGGCCGTGAGCGCAACACTGCTCGTGCTGCAACCCGCCGGCGCTGCGCCTGGGGATCTCGACCCGACTTTCGGCTCCGGTGGGACAGTCGACACGCCGATCGGCGCGAGCGCAGGCGTCTCAGATCTCCTCATCCAGGCCGACGGGAAACTCGTTGCCGGCGGCTCCAGCGCGGTTCCGAGGAGCACGTTTACGCTCGCCCGCTACGGCTCGAACGGAGCCGTCGATGCGAGCTTCGGCGCGGAGGGAGTCGCCTGGGGGCCGGACGGGGTCGGCCGGGCGATCGGGGTTCAGCCCGACGGCAAGATCCTCCTTGCGGGAACCAGTTCATCCTGGAACGTGGCTATCGCAGCTACTTCAGCGTCGCTCGCTTCCAACCCTCTGGCTCCGTCGACACGGACTTCGGATCGGGCGGCACCATCATCGGACTGGAAGGAGCCGCCGAGTCTCTGACGATCCAGCCCGACGGCAAGATCGTGGCGGCGGGCACGGGACCGGTGACGTATCTGCCGTACGCCTTCGAGCGGCGAGATCGCCGCGCTGCAACGGCGCGTCGGACGCCGTTGGGTGAGCTCGAAGCGGCTGGTGCTGCGGCGGCTGGGGAGGCACGGCTCGGCGGTTGTCTCGGGACGAAGCTTCAGAGCCCGCGCCACGGCCGGTCGCCGCCTGCGCGTTCTCTACACCGAGCTCGGGCCCGACTTGTGCTACACGGCGGCTGCCAGCAAAGCGATCCGCGGCTAGACAACGCGGCCGGCGGCCTTGGCAAGCAGATAGGCGTGAACAAAGCCGTCGAGGGCTCCGTCGAAGACTCCCTGGGTGTTCCCGACCTCGTGCTCGGTGCGGTGGTCCTTGACCAGCTGGTACGGGTGGAGCACGTAGCTGCGGATCGCGTTCCCGCCGAAGCCCATGCTCACGTCGCCACGCTCCTTGGCGAGTTCGGCGTCCCGCTCCTCTTCGGCTTGCTCGGCCAGGCGCGAGCGCAGGATCTTCAGCGCCGTCGCCTTGTTCGACGACTGAGAGCGCTCGTTCTGGACGCTGACGACGATGCCCGTGGGGACATGCGTGATCCGGACGGCCGAGTCGGTCTTGTTCACGTGCTGCCCGCCGGCGCCGCTCGCGCGGTACGTGTCCACCCGGATGTCGCTCTCGTCGACCTCGATCTCCGCGTCGTCCGTGAGCAGCGGGCTCGGGATCACCTGGGCGAAGGAGGTGTGGCGACGGTGGGCCTGGTCGAACGGGGACAGCCGCACGAGCCGGTGCTTGCCCCGTTCGGCCTTGAGGATCCCGTACGCGTTCTCGCCCTCGATGGTGAACGTCGCCGACTTGAGGCCCGCCTCCTCGCCCGGGCTCGCCTCGAGCACGTCCGTCTTGAAGCCGCGGTCGGCGGCCCAGCGGAGGTACATGCGGAGCAGCATCTCGGTGAAGTCCTGCGCGTCGGTGCCGCCCGCGTCGGACTGGATCGTGACGACTGCGTCGCCCGCGTCATACTCGCCCGAGAAGAGCGCGTCCTCCTGGAGGCGCTCCAGCTCCTGTTCCAGAGGCTCGAGCGAGGTCTCGATCTCAGACGCCATGTCGCCGTCCATGGCCAGGAGCTCCCTCGCGTCGTCGTACTCGCGGCGGAGGCGCTCGTAGCGCGCGAGACGCCTTTGGACTCGCGCATGCTCGGACGAGATCTGGGCCGCCGCCTGCTGGTCGTTCCAGAAGCCGGGCTCACCCATCTTCGCCTCGAGCTCGGCGGCGCGCTGCTCTAGGGCGTCCGGGTCAAAGGTAATCACGGACCCAGCCCAGCTGGGTCCCGATCTGCTCCAGGCGCTCGTCGAGTGAGGCGGCGTCGGCCATGGCGAGGATGCTAGCGATCGGCGGTTGAGATCATCTCGCCATGGATGACGACTTCACCGGCTGGAATCGGGTGGGCGGTCGATCTTTTCGGTTCTACGCGATGGACGGCGAGGTCGCCGACTGGCTCGTCGAGACGCTCCCGGCCGATTTCGCGCCGTACGTCGTCTTTCGTGAGCTGTGGGAGCACCCGAGGTTTGTCGTGTACGAACGGCCGATCGACGACATCGCCCGCTCGTTCGCGGAAGACCGAGCCGCGCGCCACTGGATCAAGTCGGCTGTCCTCACGCCGCATTTGCAGCAGGAGGACATCTCCGTCCCGAGCGACCTCGGCAAGCTGAGCTTCAACGCCCTGATCTTGATTCGACTGGGCGCGGATCGGCACGGCCGACGGGAGACTGCAACCCTGGGGCTGGTCGACCGAATCCGCCACGACGAAACCGGACACGAGCGGCGACAACCGGAGTACCTCAGGATCTTCGAGCGACTACGCCGCTCGATGCGCAGGCGCCTCGTCGTCCCGACGGAGGACTGGCCGATGACCGCCCAAGCCGCAGCAGCGCACGCCCGCGGTGAGGTCGAGTTCGCCGCCAGCCCAATTTCGCAGTAACCCTCGGACGTGTCCGGTGCCTGGCACCGGACATTGTCGCCGCGAGCCATGGCTCCTTCGTCGGAATCCCTGCTCACGCGGCAAATTTCGGCGAAACGGCCACGCCCGCTTCGGGCGTGGCCGGAGCCAGGCACCGGCCATGTAGCGTGTGGACGCGTTACGGCTTCTTGCGGGAGAAGCGGAGGCCCGACCAAGTTGCGTCGATCGCGGCGACCTTGAAGTCGACGAGGCCCCGGTCCATTGCGTGGCGACGGACGAACGCCTGATCCAGATCAGACCTGACGCCTGAGGCTTTCTTCGGCCAGCAGATCCAGAGTGTCCCGCTCGGGGCGATGGAGGCCTTGGCGCCTTCGAAGTCGCGCTCCAGGTCTGCAATGTTGGGCGAGAAGAGCATCACCAGCTGCGCCGGCCCTTCCTCGACCAGCTCGGCTCGCCGTAGGGCCTTGCCGAAGCCGTCCGGGGCGCCGAGCAGGAGCAGCGTCGTCCCGTCGCGAACGCCGAGCTTCGGCTCCAGCTCGGTCTGCGAGTAGGCATCCATCGTGCTCGGCACGACCGGTTTCTCGATCGGCTTCGCCCGCTGGACGCCTCCGGCCACGCCCTGCCAGGACACGTACGTCGCGTCGGGAAGCAGGTTGCGGACGCGAGCGACCTGGTCCTCCTCCCCACCTGCGAAGACGAGCGGCACGGGCCGCGTCGAGGCGTAGCGCCTGAGCTGCACGGCGACCGAGCGACCCTCGGAAGGACGACGATCGAGGTCGACGACGAACGCGTCGGGCGGCCGCTCACGGAGCGGCTTGAGGTCGGCCGGACCCTTCGGCACGACGGATTCGACCGCGAAGCCGGACAGCCGGGCGAGGCGCTTGTCGAGGTTCGGCGGGTTGAAGTGCAGGACGACTACGCGCCGTGGCACTTCTTGTACTTCTTGCCGGACCCGCACCAACAGGGATCGTTGCGGCCGATCTTGTCGCGTTCGCTCGTGACGCGCTGGGTCGCCACCGCGCCGCCCCCGCCGAGCATCGTCGCCACCGCTCCACCGGCCACTCCTCCGCCGGCGGCCGCGATCGCATCGGCGCCCGCGAGCGACTCGTGCTCGTACGCGAAGCCGCCGCCGTCGACGTCGTCGGACCGGCTCAGCTCCTCCGCCTCCTGGGGCTCGATCTGCGCGTGGAAGAGGAGCATCAGCACCTCCTCGCGGATCATGCCGCCGAGCTCCTCGAACATCGCGTGCCCCTCGGACCGGTACTCGACGAGCGGGTCCTTCTGCGCGAAGGACCGGAGGTGGACGCCCTCGCGGAGATAGTCCATGTTCTCGAGGTGTTCGCGCCAGCGGGTGTCGACGACCTCGAGCACGATGTAGCGCTCCACCTCCCGCGCGATCTCCTCGCCCCACTCGGTCTCCTTCTCGCCGTAGAGCTCGAGGGCCTCCTCCTTGAAGTCCTCGATCAACGCCTCGCGGCTGAGCTCTCCCAGGTCCTCGCGCAGCTCCTCGACCGTGAAGTCGGCGTCGGTGAGCGCGTTGAACGCCTGCACGAGCCCGTCGAGGTCCCAGTCCTGAGAATCCTCGCCCTCCGCGTGCAACGCGACGAGCCGCTCGATCACCTCGTCGATCCAACCCTTGATCTCGGCCGAGAGGTCGGTGCCCTCGAGCACCTGCCGCCGCTGCGCGTAAATGACCGCGCGCTGCGTGTTCATCACGTCGTCGTACTTGAGGACGTTCTTGCGGGCGACGAAGTTCTGCTCCTCGACCTTCTTCTGAGCGTTTTCGATCTGCTTCGAGAGCAGGCCGGACTCCATCGGCTGGTCATCCGGCACCTTGAAGCGCTCCATGATCGAGTGGATCCGGTCGCCCGCGAAGAGCCGGACGAGGTCGTCCTGCCCCGAGAGGTAGAACCGCGACTCACC
>DASTYD010000115.1:0-39005 GCA_035765175.1 Gaiellaceae bacterium | reverse complement strand
CGCGCCGATCGCCTGCAGGAGCTCACGCAGCTCGACGTCGAGATGGCCTTCCCCGACCAGGAGTACATCCTCGCGCTGACCGAGCGGATCGTCACCCGCATCTGGCGCGACACGATCGGGGTCGAGCTCGAGACGCCGTTTGCCCGAATGTCGTGGCAGGATGCGGAGCTCCGGTTCGGCTCGGACAAGCCCGATCTTCGCTTCGGGCTCGAGATCCAGGATGCGACCCAGATAACGCGCGGCTCGGAGTTCGGCGTGTTCGCGAACGCACAGGCTGTCCGGTACCTGAGCGTCCCGCGCGAGCTCACCCGCGCCGAGGTTCAGAAGCTCGAGGACATGGCGAAGCCGTGGGGCGCCAAGGGCCTCGCGTACATCGTCTTCCGGGCGGACGGCGAGGTCGCTTCTCCGATCGCGAAGTTTCTCTCCGAGCAGGAGCTCGAGTCGTTCCGGGAGCCGGGCACGACTGCGCTCTTCGTGGCGGACACTCCAAAGCTCGCCGCCAAGGTGCTCGGCCTGCTGCGCCTGCACCTCGGCCGCGAGCTCGAGTTGGTCGACCAGGAGGCGTGGGAGTTCCTCTGGATCACGCCGATGCCCCTGCTCGAGTGGAGCGACGAGGAAGAACGCTGGACCGCCCAGCACCATCCGTTCACACGCCCGACAGAGGACAGCCTTCGGCTCCTCGACGTCGACCCTGGACGGGCAAGCGCGGTCGCCTATGACCTCGTCGGAAACGGGATCGAGCTCGCCGGCGGCTCGATTCGAATCCACGAGCCCCAGCTGCAGGAGCGGATGTTCAGCTTCCTGGGTATCTCGCCGGAGGAGCAGCGGGCGAAGTTCGGATTCCTCCTCGACGCGCTCGCGATGGGCGCGCCGCCGCACGGCGGAATCGCCTCGGGGATCGACCGGTTGACGATGGCACTGCTCGACGAGCCGTACATCCGCGATACACAGGCCTTCCCGAAGAACCAGGCAGGGGTCGATCCGATGAGTGGGGCGCCGAGCGAGGTCGCACCCGACCAGCTGGACGAGCTCGGGCTCCAGCTTGCCCCTCCGAAGAAGGAGCACTAGGGCGACCCGCGCGGGGTCGGGCTCGGACGACACGAACGCCCGGCGGCCTCTAACCTTCCGGCGATGCCAGCTGCTGTCGGCCCGAGATTCGTGCTCGAAGCGGGCTTCCTGGTCCTGCTCGCGGTCGTCGTCGGCTTCGCTGAGCTGAGCCCGGCGCTGATCGTCCTCGTGATGGCCCTCGGCTGGCTCCTCGTCTCGCTAATCGAGTACTTCGCGTTTCGGCAGAGTCAAGCTGTCGCCCTTGCTCGCGTCGAAGGGCCTCCTCCCTCGGTCGTCGAGGAAGAGGTTGCGCCCCCGCCGCCTCCGCCTCCGCCACCCGTCCCGCCGGCACCACGGCCGGCTGCAGAAGAAGAGACCGTCGTCGGGCCGCCTGCCGTCGAGCCAGCCGCGGAGACCGAGCCGCAGCCCGAGGCGGAGCCGAGCTCTGAGGCAAAGCCGGGTCCCGAGGTGGAGCCGAGCTCTGAGGCAGAGCCGAGTCCCGAGGCGGAGCCGGCGACCTTCCAGGCCGCACCTGAGCGGCGGACCATTCACCGCCTGGAGCCCCTGCAGCCTCGTCCTCGCCGCCGCTGGATTCTCTTCGGCCCCCACGAACGGCGAAGCGAGCCGCCGGCCGAGGGTGACCGTGAAGAGGAGCCGTAGGGAAGGACGCGGGGCGGACAGTCCGTCCGCGCGTGCAAATCGTTCGCAGAAGCTGATCCGTGCGGCGTAGGTCCCTCTCGCCCGCGCTCGCACAACGGGGGATCGCGCTGGCGGCGGTCGGCTTGCTGGCGGTCGTCGTCGGGTTCGCGATCGCCTCACGCGACGGCTCGTCTTCTGGGGGCGATCTGCCCGAGCGCGTGGGCGACTGGTACCAGGCGCGCGCCGCCCCGATGGACTCGGAGCTCGAGGGAACGACCACCGCGTGCGGAGTCCGCGTCGGGCCGAAGGCGCTCGGCGTCACCGATCCGGTGCTCCCTTGCGGGTCGAAGATCTACATCGGCTTTCGCGACCAGGACGTGCTCACCCAGGTGATCGGGACCGGCCTCGCGCCCGGGGGGGTGCGATTCGCGCTCACGCCGTTCCTCGCGGAGAGGCTCGGAATCGAGCGGACGACAACGGTTCGCTGGAGCTATGCGCGCGAGGGGCCGGAGTGATTTTTCGCCGCGGTCAGCTGCGAACAGCGATGCCCGGCCTCCAGCGGCGCGAGCCGAGATCGGTGGGTCGGGCTAGAGTGGTGGGCGCCCGACCCCGTGCGTGGCTTCGTCGCACAATGTTGAACCAACATCACTGCATAGGGAGCCTGCGTCCGGAGCGCCCAAGGGTGTAGCCGGCAGGGCACCCACCTGGCTCGTCCAGGTTCGCAATGCGGCGGAGCTTCAACGGCGGGGTGGGGCATTTTTTCTCTCCGCGTTTCCGCGCAGGAGGAAATGCGAGCGCCGCGCCGGGCGGCGCGAGCTCGACGCGCGGGAGCGTCGGCTAGCCTGACTCGATGATCGAGATCACCGGAGACTCCACTCGCGGCGACGAGTGGGCCTGCGTACGGCTCGTCGTCGACGGCGACCGGATCGTGGAAGCCGACGCCGAGGGGCTCGAGCGGCCCCTCGTCGGCCTGACGCTGCTCGAAGCGGCCGCGGTCGGCGGGGAGCGACTGGCCGTCGACGCGCTGGCAAATGCAATCGGTCCCGTCTTCCGGGCCGAGCCTGACGCGGCGCGGATCGCGGTTGCGATGAGCGGAGGCGTGGACAGCGCGGTTGCGCTTCTGCGGGCAGGGCCGGCGGCGGTGGGCGTCACCCTTCGCCTCTGGATCGATCCGCAGGCCCCGGCATCGGAGCGCGCATGCTGCTCGCCCGAGGCGGTGATTGCCGCCCGGGAAACCTGCCATGCACGCGGAATCCCGCACGTAACGCTCGACGCCCGAGAGGCTTTCCGTCTTGCGATCGTGCGCCCGTTCGTGGACGGCTACGCCCGCGGAGAGACGCCCAATCCGTGTACGCGCTGCAACGGGAGCTTCCGTTTCGGGCAGCTGCTCGCGTTCGCGAGGCGCGCCGGCGCCTCGACGCTCGCGACGGGCCACTACGTCCGGATCGTCGAGCACCGCGGCCGCCTCCTGCTCGCGCGGGCCGTCGACGAGGCGAAGGATCAGTCGTACATGCTCGCCCGTCTCGATCCGCGGCACCTCGCCGAGCTGTGGTTCCCGCTCGGGGAGCAGTCGAAGGAGGAAACGAGGGCGGAGGCGGAGCGAGCCGGGCTCTCGGTTGCGCGCCGCGCCGAGAGCCAGGAGGCCTGCTTCCTCGGCGGCGGTGACTATCGCGAGTTCCTCGAGCGCCACGGCCTGCCCGCTCGGCAGGGGCGGATCGTCGACGAGGCCGGCGAGACGGTCGGCCACCACGAAGGTTTCTGGCGGTTCACGCCCGGCCAGCGCCGTGGCCTCGGCATCTCCACTGGACAGCCTGCGTATGCGCTCGGCAGCGATCCCGCGACGAACACCGTCGTCGTCGGGCCCCTCGACGCACTCGCTCGGCGCACGGTCGCCGCGTCCGGTCGGATGTTCGCGTCCGTGACCCGCGGAGACGCGAAGCTTCGCTACCGCTCGCCGGCGCTACCGGCCGAGGTCGAGGAGACGCCGGAGGGCTTCCGCCTTCGCTTCGACGAGCCGCCCTACGGAGTGGCCCCCGGACAGACCGCGGTCGTGTACGAAGGCGACGCCGTCGTCGCGTCGGGCACGATCGCCTCGAGCGCGCCTTGAAGCGAAACCAGACCGTCCCGCTCGACGTTATGAACGAGGAGAGGAGGAGTCCGCAGTGACGCCAGACGAGATCACGCTCACGATCCCGCGCGACCGCGCTCTGTACAGCGTGGCACATCTCGTGCTGAGCGGGCTGGGCATCCGCCTCAACCTGACGATCGAGCACCTCGAGGATCTCGAGCTCGCGGTCGACGCCGTGCTCGAACGGGCGCGCGAAGAGGAGGAGCACGTGACGATCGCCGTCAGCGTAAGCGACGGGCAGATCGACACCCTGATCGGGCCGATGCGGGACGGGGTGCGCGCGGAGCTTGCGGAGACCGACGGCGACGACGTCGGCCTCAGGCGGATGCTCGACGCGCTCGTCGACGAGGTCGAGCTCACGGAGAGGAACGGCGCCGAGTGGCTCAAGCTGTCCAAGAAGGTCGAGGACCGGAACTCGTGACGAGCGTCGACGACCGCACTCTCCTGCGCCGGTACCACGAGGAAGGCGACCTCGCCGCACGGGAGCAGCTGATCGAGCAGTACATGTCGCTCGTGCGTTCCCTCGCGCGCCGTTACTCGTACCGGGGCGAGCAGCTCGACGATCTCGTTCAGATCGGAGCGATCGGGCTGATCAAGGCGATCGACCGGTTCGACGTCGACCGGGGTGTCGAGCTGACGACGTACGCGACGCCGAACATCATCGGCGAGATCAAGCGGCACTTCCGCGACAAGGGCTGGTCCGTACGCGTGCCAAGGGGCCTTCAGGAGCTCAACGTCCGGCTCTCGAAGCTGATCGAGGACCTCACGGTCCAGCTCGGGCGCTCGCCGACGATTCCGGAGCTGGCCAAATCGGCAGGCGCGGAGGAGGAGCTCGTCGTCGAGGCGCTCGAGAGCGGACGGGCCTACAGCTCGGTTTCGCTCTCGACGGGAGGCGGGCAGGACGAGGATGGAGATCTCGATCCGCTCGAGTCGCTCGGAGCCGAGGAGCCGCAGTACGAGGTGTCGGAGGACCGGGCCGTGCTCGCGCCCGGGTTCCGCGTCCTCGACGAGCGGGAGCGAACGATCCTCCACCTCCGATTCTTCAAGGGGCTGACCCAGTCGCAGATCGCGCAGCAGGTCGGGATCTCGCAGATGCACGTGTCACGGCTGATCCGGCGAGCGCTCGAGAAGATTCGCGAGGAGATCGCGACGGAGGAAGAGGCGCAGGCGCCCGCTCCGGAGAAGCGCGCCGCCGCCGACGGCTAAATCGCCGGCTTTTTCTACGGCACAGTCCACCTCCTCCCCGCTGCGATCGTACTCGCGAAATCCGCACGCGTGTGAAACGCAAATGCACCGAAAGTGCGACTCGTACAATCAACCGCATGCGCACCACTGCCGAGCTGCGGGAGGGCTTCCTCTCGTTCTTCGAGGAGCGCGAGCACAAGCGTTTCCCGTCGTTCTCGCTGATCCCGCCACCGGAGGACCCGTCGACCCTGTTCATCTCGGCCGGGATGCAGCCGCTGAAGCCGTACTTCTCGGGCCAGAAGACTCCGCCTGCGCCGCGGTTCACGACCGTCCAGAAGTGCCTGCGGGCGGGCGGCAAGGACTCCGACCTCGAGAAGGTGGGGCTGAACGCCCGCAGCGCTTCGATGTTCGAGATGCTCGGGAACTTCTCGTTCGGCGATTACTTCAAGGACGGCGCGGTCGACTTCGCGTGGGAGTTCGTCACCGAGCACCTGAAGCTCGACCCGGACCGCATCTGGGCGACCGTGTTCGCAGGCGACCCGGTTCGCGAGATCCCCGAGGACGAGGTCGCGATCGCCGCCTGGCTGCGGAAGGGAGTGCCTCGCGAGCGGATCGTCTCGTTCGCCCTGCCCGAGAACTTCTGGGGTCCAGCCGGCGACACAGGCCCGTGCGGCCCCTGCTCCGAGCTGCACTACGACCGCGGCGAGGAGCACGGCTGCGGCCTCGCCACCTGCGGGCCGAACTGCGAGAACTGCGACCGCTTCATCGAGTTCTGGAACCTCGTGTTCATGGAGTTCGATCTCGGCGCGGACGGCAGCCTGACGCCACTCCCGCAGCAGAACATCGACACCGGGATGGGCCTTGAGCGAACGGCGATGGTGCTGCAGGGCGTCGACTCGATCTTCGACACCGACGGGTTCCGGCTGATCATGGACTGGATCGGACGCGAGTCCGGGGTCGCGTACGAGACGTCGCCGGAGGCGAACAAGGCGCATCGAGTCATCACCGACCACATGCGCGGCGCCACCTTCCTGATCGCCGAGGGCGTCGTCCCCTCCAACGAGGCGCGCGGGTACGTCCTCCGCCGGCTGATCCGCCGCGCCGTCGTCCAGGCGCGCCGCATCGGCCTCGAGGGGCTGTACCGCGTGCCGGCGATCGTCGTCGAGCAGGTGGGGCCGTGGTATCCGGAGGTCCCTGAGCACGCCGCGGAGATCGAGCGCGTCGTGCGAACGGAGGAGGAGCGGTTCCGTGAGACGCTCGAGCGCGGGACCGCTGTCTTCGAGTCGCTGGCCGACAGCGACGCTATCTCAGCGGATGACGCCTTCAGGCTTGCCGCGACCTACGGCTTCCCGATCGAGCTGACGGTGGAGCTCGCGGAGGAGCGCGGCCAGGCGGTCGATGTCGACGGCTACCGCGAGCTGATGGCCGAGCACCGCGAGATCTCGCGCGCCGGCGGCGAGAAGGGGGAGACCCAGCGCGCGGCCGAGTTCGCCCAGGCAGCCGGCTTCACGACCGAGTTCGTCGGTTACGAGAAGACGGAGGTGCTGACCCAGCTCGGCGCGCTCGAGGAGCTCGAAGGCGGCGTCTTCTTCGCGAAGCTGCGCGAGTCGCCCTTCTACCCCGAGGGCGGCGGGCAGGTCACCGACGCGGGGTTCATCGAGCTGGACGGCGACCCCTCACGCCGCGCCGTCCTGCACGCCGCGTTTCGCTTCGACGACGACCAGGCGCTGCTCTTCGAGGGCTCGGGCTTCGCGGCGGGTGACCGCGTCAAGGCCGTTGTGCCATGGAGGGTCCGCTTCCCGACGATGGCGAACCACACGGCCACTCATCTCCTCCACCAGGCGCTCCGGGACGTCCTCGGAGACCACGTACGCCAGGCCGGATCAGCCGTGCGGCCCGACAAGCTGCGCTTCGACTTCGCCCATGGGCAGGCGCTGACGACCGAGGAGCGCGAAGCGGTCGTGCGCATCGTGAACGAGAAAGTCTTCGAGAACCTCCCGGTCCACGCGTTCGTCACACCGATCGAGGAGGCGAGGAATCTCGGCGCGATGATGCTCTTCGGCGAGAAGTACGGCGAGGAGGTCCGTGTCGTCGAGATCCCCGGCTTCTCGCGTGAGCTCTGCGGCGGCACCCATGTTCGCTGGACGGCAGAGATCGGGCCGTTCGTGCTCGTCTCCGAATCCTCGGTCGGCTCGGGCGCGCGGCGGATCGAGGCGCTGACCTCGGCTGACGCCTACGCGTACCTGCACGGGAAGACGCATGAAGCGGACGAGCTGCGCGACGAGCTGACACGCGTCCGCAAGGAGTCGAAGAAGCCGGCGAAGGCCGCCGACGCGGAGGTCACGGTGCGCGACGAGGCGAACGGGATCGTCGTCGCCGAGGTGAGGTCGATGAAGGGGCCTGAGCTCCGCGACCTCTCCGACCAGCTTCGCCAGTCGAAACAGGCGAGCGCCGTCGTCCTCGGCTCGGTCGACGACGGCCGTGCCTACCTCGTCGTGAACCTCGACAAGTCGCTCGTCGACCAGGGCGCGGATGCGACGGCGATCGTCAGGGAGCCCGCGAAGAAGATCGGCGGGGGCGGCGGCGGCCGGCCGAACCTCGCAGAAGCAGGCGGCAAGAACCCCGAGGGGCTCCCGGAGGCGTACGAGATCGCAAAGAGCGAGATAGCCTCGGCGATCGGTTGAAGGTCCTCGCCCTCGACTACGGCTCGGCGCGCACGGGCGTCGCGGTCTCCGATCCGACCGGGATGGTCGCGCGTCCGCTCGGCGTCGTCGAGCAGGCAGGGAGCGAGGCCGGCCTCGCACGGATCGCCGAGCTCGTCGCTGAACACGAGGCCGAACGCGTCGTCGTGGGGTTACCGCTGACGATGCTCGGGCATCACGGAGAGCAGGCAGTGGAGACCGAGCGGTTCGTCAGCCGGCTTCGCGAGACTCTCGGCGTGCCCGTGGAGAGCTTCGACGAACGCTTCACCACCGACCTCGCCGAGCAGGGGGGCGCGTCCGCGCACGCCACCGACGCTGTCGCCGCCGCACACCTACTGTCGAGCTACCTGACATGGTCGAGCAGGGCGTCCCGCTGAGACACCGCCAACGGCCCTCGCGAGGCCGCATCGCCGCACGGCGGGCACTGGCGCTGGTCGTGCTCGCGGCCGGCCTCGCCGTAGCCGTCTGGCTCGTCGTGTCCGCACTCGGCAGCGTCGGCGGCGGCGGCGAGAAGCAGGCAAAGCCCGCGGCCCCAGTTGCTCCGCCTGTGCTCAAGATCATCTTTCCGGAGGGGTTCACCCGGGAGCAGATGGCCGCGCGGATCAAGGCGGTCAACCAGATCGCCCGCAACAGGCGCAAGATCAACCCGCGACTCTCTGCGAAGGCATACCTCGCCGCGACGGCGCGCGCGAGGACCCCGGCGACGTTCGGGGCGGCGCGCCGGAACCTCGAGGGGTTCCTCTTCCCGTCGACCTACCAGTTCGAGCCGCAGACCACGTCGCGGCAGCTCGTCAAGCGCCAGCTGCAGGCGTTCGAGGAGAACTGGCGAAAGGTCGATCTGGAGTACGCCAGGTCGAAGAAGCTGACGCCGTACGACGTCCTGATCATCGCGTCCATCGTCGAGAAGGAAGTGAGCGCGCCCGAGGAGCGCGCACTCGTCGCGGCGGTCATCTACAACCGGCTCAAGGCGGGCATGAACCTCGGCATCGACGCGACCACGCGCTACGGCTTGCACGTGCCCGGGACCGAGCCGCTTCGCCAGTCACAGCTCGAGAGCGACAACCCGTACAACACGCGCAATCCGAACATCACTGGGCTGACGCCGACGCCGATCGCGAACCCCGGCCTCGCCTCGATGCAGGCGGCGGCTCACCCCGCGAACGTGGACTATTTGTTCTTCGTTCGGAAGGCGGACAAGATCCACCACTTCTTCACCGCGAGCGAACAGGAGTTCAACAACTACCTTGCCGCTAACGGCGTCGGATGATCTCGGGCCGCACGCGGCTCGTCGCCATCCTCGGTCATCCCGTTGCCGACTCGCTCTCGCCTCGCATGCAGAACGCTGCCTTCGCGGCCCGAGGGCTCGACTGGGCGTATGTCGCCTGTGATGTCCCGCCGGATCGGTTCGAGGAGGCGGTTCGAGGACTTGCCGCTGCGGGATTCGCGGGCGCCAACGTGACAACGCCCCACAAGGAAGCCGCGGCGGCCATTGCGGAGACCGACCTCGGTTCGGTGAACACGCTCCTTTTCGAGGACGGTCGAATTGGCGGCCGTTCGACCGACGCCGCGGTGCTCGAAGGTCTGCCAGCCCAGCGTCCGGTCGTCCTCGGCGGCGGGGGTGTCGCGCTGGCGTTTCGGACGGCGCTGCCTGGAGCCCGGTCGTTCGAGCGGCGCGGCGAGTGGCCACCCGACGTCGCGGACGCGGACCTTGTCGTCAACGCGACGTCGGAGCGCGACGACGTACTCGTCGAGCTCGTCGCGGGCCAGACGCTGATCGACCTCCCGTATCCGGAAACGGCAACCGCAGTCGCGGCAAGAGAGGGCGGTGCCGCGGTGATCAGCGGCCTGGAAGTGCTCGTGGCACAAGGAGCAGCCGGCTTCGAGCTCTGGACGGGCATCCCGGCGCCGGTCGAGGCGATGCGCCGGGCCGTAGGGTTGTCCTCGTGACCCTTCGGCTGGCAACCGCGGGCGAGTCGCACGGCCCCGCGCTCGTCGGAATCATCACCGGCCTGCCGGCGGGCCTTGAGCTCGACCGCGATGCGATCGATGCAGACCTCGCACGCCGCCAGCAGGGCTACGGGCGAAGCCCGAGGCAGCAACTGGAGCAGGACCGCGTCGACGTGCTAGCCGGCCTTCGCCACGGCCGGACGCTCGGGACGCCCCTTGCGCTCCTCGTCCGGAACCGCGACCACGCGAACTGGGAGTGGGGGATGAGCCCGTGGCCGCCCGAGGGTGAGCCGTCCGGAAAGGGCACGAAGCCCGTCACGCTCCCTCGCCCAGGGCACGCTGACCTGGCGGGGACGCTGAAGTACGGTCACGACGACGCACGCAATGCCCTCGAACGTGCGAGCGCGCGCCAGACCGCGGTTACGGTGGCAGCAGGCGCCGTCGCGAAAGCGCTGCTCGCACAGATGGGCGTGAAGGTCGAAGGGTCGGTTGTCGAAATGGGCAACGTGGACGAGGCCAAGGCGGACCGAGACACGGTCGGCGGAGTCGTCGAGGTTCGAGCGCGCGATGTACCACCTGGCCTCGGCTCGTACGCGACGAAGGAGGACCGGCTCGACGGGCGGCTCGCGGCGGCGCTGATGGGAATCCAGGCGGTGAAGGGCGTCGAGGTCGGCGACGGCTTCGCCCTGGCCGCGGAGCGTGGCTCGGCCGCCCACGACGAGATCTTCCGAGACGACCGCGGCTACTACCGGGAGACGAACCGCGCAGGGGGCATCGAAGCGGGCGTCTCGAACGGCGAGGAGATCGTCGTCCGCGCCGCTATGAAGCCGCTGCCGACCCTTATGCGCCCGCTCCGGTCCGCCGACCTCGGGACCGGCGCGCCCGCCGAAGCGCTCGTCGAGCGAAGCGACGTGGCCGCGGTCGAGGCGCTTTCCGTTGTCGCGGAAGCCTCGATCGCCTTCGAGCTGGCCCGTGCCGCCCGCGAGAAATTCGGTGGCGACTCGCTCGACGACTTCGTCGCCGCGCACCGCGCCTATCTCGAGCGCATCCCGTGGTCGGCGCGGTAGGCAAGCATCTCGCCCTCATCGGGTTCATGGGGGCGGGGAAGTCGAGGGTCGGCCGCGAGCTCGCGCGGCTGACCCACCGCCCGTTCGTCGACACCGACCGGGAGATCGAAAAACGCCACGGGCCGATCGGCGAGCTCTTCGAGCGGGGCGAGCCGGAGTTCCGCCTGATCGAGGAGCAGGTCGTCGCCGAGGCGCTCGCCGGCCCCACGGCTGTCATCGCGCTCGGCGGCGGCGCGGTCCTCTCTGACGCGACGCGAAAGCGTCTGAGGCGCTCCGCATTCGTCGCGTGGGTGACGGTCGACGTCGACACAGCGTGGTCCCGCGTCCGCAAGTCGGGCCGTCCGCTGGCACGAGACCGCGAAGAGTTCGGACACCTCTTCGACCTGCGGGCGGATTTCTACGACCTGCTTGCGCAAGGCACGGGCCAGGACGCGGAGAGCCTGCTCCTCGAATCGCTCCACTTCATCTTCTCGAGCGAGATCGCCTGCGACGCGGCGGTAATCGCAGACGAGCGAGTCGCCCAGCTGCACGAACTGCCGGTCGTCGGAGGGGCGAAGGTGACGACGCATGTGCTGCCCGCAGGCGAGGGGGCGAAGACACTCGCCGTCGTCGAGCGGCTCTGGAACGAGGTCGAGATCGGCCGTGACGGCTGGATCGTGGGCTTCGGCGGAGGATCGACGACCGACGTAGCGGGCTTCACCGCGGCGACCTATCTCCGAGGCGTCCATTGGGTTGCCGTGCCGACGACCCTGGTCGGGATGGTCGACGCCGCGATCGGCGGCAAGACGGGCATCAACACCGAGCAGGGAAAGAACCTGGTGGGCGCGTTCCACTTCCCGTATGAGGTCCGCATCGACCCTCGCTTCCTCGTCACCCTGCCTCCCGAGGAACGCCGCGCCGGGATGGCCGAGGTCGTGAAGACCGGGCTTCTCGCGGGCAAGCCGCTGTGGGAGCTTCCGGAGGAGGAGATGATCCGCGCCGCGGCCGCGTTCAAGAGTGCGGTTGTGCTCTCCGACCCGTACGAGCGCCAGGGCCGGCGGGCGATCCTGAACCTCGGCCACACGTTCGCGCACGCGCTCGAAGCCGGCTCCGGATACGCGTTGCGGCACGGCGATGCGGTCGCCCTTGGTCTCCTTGCAGCGCTTCGGCTCTCGGGACGGCCGACGGACGTGGTCGAGGAGGTGCTCGCACCCGAGCCCGTGCGGGTCGACCGAGGCCGAGCCTGGGACGCGCTGCTGCGCGACAAGAAGGGTGCGCTCAACATCGTTCTCCTCGGCGACGACGGCGGCTTCGTGACCGAGCTGCCCGAAGACGACGTGCGACGAGCCCTCGACGAGCTGATCGCCGATTAGGCTGGCGCCGTGCGCGTAGACGTCCTCAACGGCGTGAACCTCAACGTCCTCGAGAAGCGCGATCCCGCGATCTACGGTGGCCTGTCGCTGCACGAGCTCGAGCAGCAGATCGAGGCCTGGGCCGACAACATCGGCCACACCGTGCGCTGCCGGCAGACGAACAACGAGGGAGAGTTCGTCGGCTTCTGCCACGCATCGCTCGACTGGGCCGGCGGCGTGATCGTCAACCCGGGCGCCTGGAGCCACTACAGCTATGCGATCCACGACGCGCTCGAGCTCTTCTCCGGCCCGATCGTCGAGGTTCACCTCTCGAATCCCGAAGAGCGCGAAGAGGAGTGGCGCCACATGTCCGTGATCGCGGACCTCGCCGCCCACCGGATTCTCGGGCGCGGCCCGGACGGCTACCTCGACGCGCTCGCGTGGCTCGCGGAGCGCTCGTGAACGCGCGGGTCGACAAGCTGCGCGAGAAGCTCGAGCAGCCGCTCCTCGTCTCGGATCCGGCAAACGTGCGCTACCTGTCCGGCTTCGCGAGCTCGAACGCCGCGCTGCTCGTCGAGCAGGAGCGCGTCCGGCTCTTCACGGATTACCGATACGCGGAGGGCGCGCGGGCCGTCGAGGGAGCCGAGTTCGTCGAGGCCAAGCGCGACCTGTACCAGACGTTGTCGGAGCTGCTCTCGGGCACGATCGGCTTCGAGGGCCCCTCGCTCAGCTTCGAGCGCTACTCGCGCCTCCATGCGGGCGGCGTCGAGCCGGTCCCGACGTACGGTCTGGTCGAGGAGCTCCGCGTCGTCAAGGACGAGGACGAGCTCGCGTCGATCCGGCGCGCCGCCGACATCGCGAACATCGCGTTCGAGCGTTTCGCGGACGAGGCCGGGCTCGTCGGCCGGACCGAGAAGGAGCTCGCCTGGCGCTTCGAGACGTTCCTGCACGAGGCAAACGCCGATGGTGTCTCGTTTCCGGTCCTCGTCGCGTCCGGGCCGAACGCGGCCAAGCCGCACACGATCCCCGGGGAGCGGAAGGTGGAACGGGGCGAGACCGTGATCGTCGACGCGGGCTGCATGGTCGACGGCTATTGCTCGGACTGCACGCGGACCTTCGCCACGGGGCCGCTTCCCGACGAGCTGCAGCGCGCCTACGAAGTCTGTCTCGACGCACAGCTCGCGGGGCTCCAGGCCATCAAGCCCGGTGCGTCGGGGCCGGGCGCTGATTCGGCCGCGCGAGACCGAATCGACGCAGCCGGCTTCGGTGAGGCCTTCGGGCACGGGCTCGGCCACGGCGTCGGGCTGCTCGTGCACGAGGATCCTCGCCTTGCGCAGGAGTCGCGGAGCACGCTGGCCGTCGGCAACGTCGTCACCGTCGAGCCGGGGATCTACCTCTCCGGCCTCGGCGGGATCCGGATCGAGGACCTCGTCGTCGTCCAGGAGGACGGGCCCGAGATCCTCACGACCTTCCGCAAGGATCTGCTCACCCTCGAGTAGCTAGATTTCCGCCGTGGCCGAGACGGTCAACACGAACCAGTTCAAGAACGGCATGCACATCGAGGTCGACGGTGGCGTCTGGCGCATCGTCGAGTTCCAGCACGTGAAGCCGGGCAAGGGAGGCGCCTTCGTCCGCACGAAGCTGAAGAACCTCACGAGCGGGGCGGTCGTCGACCGCACCTTCCGCGCCGGCGAGAAGTTCCAGCGCATGCACACCGAGGTGAAGAACGCGCAATAC
The DNA here is from genome assembly GCA_035765175.1 of Gaiellaceae bacterium. Lineage (GTDB taxonomy): Bacteria > Actinomycetota > Thermoleophilia > Gaiellales > Gaiellaceae > VAXT01. The sequence goes on along the minus strand of DASTYD010000115.1, from coordinate 25,222 downwards.
CTCTACGACTCGGGCGACGACGTCGTGTTCATGGAGGACGAGACGTACGAACAGTTCTCACTGCCGAGGAACTCGGTCGCGGACGAGCTCGCGTACATCCCGCCCTCGACCTCGGTGCAGATCCTGACCGTCGACGGGAAGCCGTCCGGCCTCCAGCTGCCCTCCTCGATCGAGCTCTCCGTCGCCGAGACCGAGCCGGGCGTCAAGGGCGACACGGTCTCGAACGTGACGAAGCCGGCGAAACTCGAGACGGGCGCGATGGTCCAAGTACCGCTGTTCGTCAATACCGGCGACCGCATCAAAGTCGATCCCAGAGAAGGCCGCTACATCTCCAGAGCCTGACGAGAGCAGACCGCAAGTCGCCGCCGGAGTCGGGCTTTGCCCGACGGGAGGCTCACAACCGAGAGGAGAACGCCCGAGCCAGGACAACACCGGCCGGCTCCTGAAACGTTCTCACTCAGCCCACGTTCGCAAGGAGGGGGCTCACGGGGGAACCAGGGGTTCCCCCGTGAAAGCGAGCGAAGCGACGCAGCGTTACCCTCTCCCCGGTGCCCGCGCTCGTAGACACCACGATTCGGCTGCTCAGCCAGGAGCCTCTGGCCGGGCGGATGCCGACCGCCGACCTCCTGCGGCTCGCCGAGCTGCTCGACGACGCCGGCTTTGCGTACCTCGAGGTGTCCGGCGGAGGTGTCTTCGACACTGCCGTCCGGCGCGGAATCGAGAGCCCGTGGGAGCGCATCCGGGCACTCAAGACGCGCACGAAGACGCCGCTGGGGATGGCCCTGCGGGGCCGTTTCCTCGTCGGCTCGCGGCCGGTCGGCGGCGACTTCGCCCGGCGGTTCGTTGCCAGCGCGGCCGAGAGCGGGATCGACGTCTTCCGGCTCGAGGATCCACTCAACGATGTCTCGAACCTCCGCGAGGCGGGCGAGGCGATCGTTTCGGCCGAGCGAGAGTTCGAGGCCGGACTCATCTACAACCCGGGCGCGGCGGCGGAGAAGCAGCTCGTCGAGCAGGCGAAGAAGCTCCCTGATCTCGGAGCGGCGCGCGTCCTGCTGCACGACCCCTCCGGCGCGCTCGAGCCGCACCGTGCCAACGAGCTCGTCGCCGCACTCGCGCAGGGAAGCGGTCTCCCCGTGGGCCTCTACTGCCAAGGGGCGGGCGGGAGCGGGCTGGCGTCCGCGCTCGAAGCCGCTCGCGCAGGGGCGGATCTCATTGCGTGCGCCGTCTATCCGATCGCACTCACGCTGCACCGCGTCTCGGGCGAAGGGCTCGCCAGCGCGCTCGCCGGCGCAGGCATGGACGCCGGCGTCGACGTCAAGGTGCTCTGGGAGGCGGCCGAGATCGTCGACGAGTTCATCGGCGACGAACCGGTCACGCCGCTCGCTCCTCACATCGCTGTCCGGGCGGCGCAGCACGAGCTGCCGGCCGGTCTCGTTGCTGCCATCGACACACGATTGCGAGCGCACGGCGCCAACGATCGGCTCGACGACGTCCTCGGTGAGCTGGCCGTGATCCGTGACGAGGCGGGCTCGCCGCCCGTGGCGGCGCCGATCGGACAGATCCTCGCGTCACAGGCGATCGTCCACGTACTGTCCGCGAGCCGTTATCAGACCGTCGTCGACGAGTTGCGCGAGCTTCTTGACGGAAGCTTCGGGACGCCGCCGGGCGCGATCGACCCAGGCGTGCAGAGGGCGGTCTCGCTCGTCTCCGAGGGCGTCACCAACGGGGAGCCTGCTCCTGATCTCGAGGCGATTCGCAAGGACGCGGTCGGCCTGGCCGCAAGCGAAGAGGAGCTCCTCCTGCTCGCACTCTTCGGCGAGGAGGCGGAGCCGCTCCTGCGGGCGATTCGCGACCGCTCCAGCGGCGAGGAGTCGTTGCTCGGCGGCGGCGTCGACCAGACCCGGGCCGAGCGCATCCGCGAGATCGTCCGCATCGTCCAGGAAACGGGGATCGCGGAGATCGCCGTCGAGGAAGAGGGGACTCGCGTCTCCGTGCGCCGGACGGAGGAGCGGGTGCCGCTCGAAGCCGCGACGCCCACGGCGGGCGACGAAGAGCCCGCGGTCGGACCCGAGGCGCCGCCGGAGCCGGCGACCGACGGCGCGGTCCGCGTCGAGGCCCCGATGGTCGGCACGTTCTACCGGGCGCCTCAACCCGGTGCGCCTCCGTTCGTCGAAGAGGGGGACGCAGTGGCGCCGGGGCAGACACTCTGCATCCTCGAGGCGATGAAGCTCATGAACGAGGTGAAGGCGGAAGTCGAGGGCGTCGTCCGCACGATTCACGTCCAGAACGGTCAGCCCGTCGAGTACGGCCAGGCGCTCTTCGACCTCGAGCCCGTTCTCGCCCGCCCGCTGGATGCGCTTTAACCGCGTCCTGATCGCGAACCGCGGCGAGGTCGCTGTCCGCGTGATCCGCGGCCTGCACGAGCTCGGGATCGAGGCAGTCGCCGTCTACTCGACGGCCGACGAGGGCGCGCTGCACACCCGCCTCGCGGACCGCGCCGTCTGCATCGGCCCCGCGCCTCCCGGGGAGAGCTATCTCAAGATCCCCTCCGTGATCGCCGCGGCAACGACGACCCGCTCCGAAGCCGTCCATCCGGGCTGGGGGTTTCTCGCCGAGAACCCGGCCTTCGCCGAGGCCTGTCTCGACAACGACCTCGTGTTCATCGGCCCGACGGCGAAGACGATGACCCGAATGGGCGACAAGGCGGTCGCGAAGAAGGAGATGGACGACGCGGGGGTCCCGGTCGTGCCGGGCACCCTGAGCTCGACGACGCCCGAGGAGGCCCGCGTCGCAGCGGACGAGGCGGGCTACCCGGTGCTGCTCAAGGCGGTCGCCGGGGGCGGCGGGAAGGGCATGCGCCTCGTCCGCGAGCCCGACGAGCTCGAGGGCTCGTTCCAGACCGCGGCCGCTGAGGCCCAGGCGGCGTTCGGCGATCCCGGCCTCTACGTCGAGAAGGCGATCAGCCCCGCGCGACACGTCGAGATCCAGGTGCTCGCCGACGGCCAGGGCGGCGTGCTGACGCTCGGCGAGCGTGAGTGCTCGATCCAGCGGCGGCACCAGAAGTTGATCGAGGAATCGCCCTCGCCGGCGCTCGACGACCCCACGCGGGCCGCGATGGAGGACGCTGCCGAACGGGCTGCCAGAGCGGTCGACTACCGGAACGCCGGCACGTTCGAGTTCATCCTCGGCCCGGACGGCGCGTTCTACTTCATCGAGCTGAACGCGAGGCTCCAGGTCGAACACCCGGTGAGCGAGCTCGTCACCGGTATCGACCTCGTCAAAGAGCAGCTGCGGGTTGCCGCCGGCGAGAGACTCTCGGCGACGGGCCGGGCCGAGCGGAGGGGGCACGCGATTGAGATCCGCATCAATGCCGAGGATCCGGCCCGCGACTTCCTGCCTGTACCGGGGCGCATCGAACGGTTCCGCGCGCCACTTGGTCCCGGGGTGCGCGTCGACACGCACCTCGAGGACGGTGCGGTCGTCCCGCCGAACTACGACTCGCTCCTCGCGAAGGTCGTCGTCTGGGATACCGACCGGCCCGCCGCGATCGACCGCGCCCTGCGTGCCCTCGGCGAGCTCGAGGTCGTCGGCGTGCCCACGACGGCCGGTGCTGCGCGCGACATCCTCCGCACCGAGGAGTTCGCGACCGGTCGCTACTCGACGGGTTTCCTCGAAGAGGCGGGGCGCCGCCTGCCCGCGCTCGCCGGCTGATGTCGAGCCGCCACGCAGCCCGCCGCACGGCGCTCTTCCTGCTCTACCAGTGGGACGTGACCGGCCAACCGCTGGCTTCGCTGTACGAGGGGGAGATCGACTCGTTCGCCCGCGACCTCGCGGAAGCGGTTGTGGCCCGGGCGGAGGAGCTCGATCAGAAGATCAGCGACGCGTCGGAGGGCTGGCCGGCCGACCGGTTGGGAGCCCTCGAGCGCAACGTCCTCCGCATCGGGGTACATGAGCTCGAGCAGGGCGACGTCCCCGTCGAAGTCGCGATCGACCAGGCGGTCTCGCTCGCCAAGCGGTACGCGTCCGACGAGGCCGGGCGGCTCGTGAACGGCATCCTCGGCCACATCGCGCGGGAGCGGGCTGCATGAGCGCCGCCGAGGAATCGCTCAAGCGGGCGGAAGAGCTGCTGGAGCGGCTGGAGAAGACCCGCGAGCGGCTCGAGTCGACGAAGGATCCGGACGCCGCGATCGACATCCTCGGCGAGCTCGCCGACATCGCGAAGCAGGTCGAGGCCGAGCTCGAGCAGGCGCGGCGCGACGCCGGTGAGTGATCTCGAACGACATCGCCAGCTGATCGAGGACTACCTCGCGACGCTGCCCTACGCCGAGGAGCTCGGGGCGCTCACCGAGGCGATGCGCTACAGCCTCGAGGGCGGAGGCAAGCGGATTCGTCCCCTGCTCTGCCTGGCGAGCGGCGAGGCGATGGGCGCCGGGCCCGAGGAGCTGCTGCCGGCGGCGACGGCGGTCGAGCTCGTGCACACGTTTGGGATGGTCCACGACGATCTGCCGGCGCTGGACGACGACGACGTGAGGCGGGGACGGGCCACCTCGCACGTCCAGTTCGACGAGGCGACGGCGATCCTGAACGGCGACGCCTTGCTCGCCCAGGCCTTCGAGCTCGTGCTCTCGTATCCGCGGCCGGACGTCGCGCGCGAGCTGTCGCGGGCGGCAATCGGGATGATCGGGGGCCAGTACGACGACGTGCGGGGAAGCGACGACGACCTCGCCAGGCGACATTCGCTCAAGACCGGGCGGCTGTTCGAGGCTGCCGTCGGTTGTGCCATTGCCGTCGCGGAGGTGCCGAGCCCCGAGCAGGTGCCGTGGCGAGCGTTCGCGGCCGACTTCGGGCTCCTCTACCAGGTCGTCGACGACGTGCTCGACGGCGACGGCCTCGCAGCCGAGCTCGGGCGTGAGGGCGCGTCCGAGCTCGCGGAAGAGATCGAGAGCCGCGCACGGGCGCGGCTGGCCGAGATTCCACCCGACACGTCTCTTCTGGACAGGCTTCTTTCGGGCCTGAAGGGGCGGCTAGCCCCATCGGCAAGGCCCAACTAGAGCGGCGGAACGTAAGGGATCTGTTAAACCCTCGCGCGCCTCACGCCAAATTGGTGCTTGAGCGGGAATTCTGTGCTTGAAGCGAAGTCTGACAACGAGAACCCGACAAGGGGGTTAGGGCTTGTGAAGAAGACGATCGCCATTCTCGCCGCGGCTGCGGGCTCACTCGCGTTGTCCGCGACGTTCGCCCAGGCGGGGCCGACAGGGCCGAGCAGCACGTCGGCGAAGGCCGGCGCCTCGGCGAAGACGACCATCTGCCACCGAACCAAGTCGGCGCAGCGCCCGTACCGGAAGATCACAGTCTCGGGCGCTTCCCTTGCCGCTCATCAGCGACACGGGGCTGACATCGTCCCGGCGCCAGGAGGAGGGTGCCCCACGAGCGTCATGACGCCGAACCGCGGGGGCCGACCACTTTCGACGACGCTGACAGGGGCAGCGGAGAGGCCTGGGCCGGGCGATCCCGACGGCACCGGCACCGCCCTGATCCGGGTCACGCCGGGACTCGGGCGCGTCTGCTTCACCCTCAACGTCGCCAACATCACGCTGCCCGCCGCAGCGGCGCATATCCACATCGCGCCGCCGACCGACCCGGGCCCAGTCGTCGTAACGCTGGTCCCACCGGACGCCAGCGGTTCGTCCCAGGGCTGCGTGTCGACCACGCGGGCGCTCGTCAAGGCAATCCTCAAGAACCCGGCCGGTTACTACGTCAACGTCCACACGTCTGACTTCCCCAATGGCGCTGTCCGCGGACAGCTTGGGAAGCGGCGCGGGCCACCGGCCTAACGAGAATCGCGTACACGAAGAGGCCCCGCTCGCGCGGGGCCTCTTCACATCGTCGACCTCACCGGTGCAACAGTCGAAAGCGGGTTGCGAATCGGTTCAACCCTCGTCGCCCTTCCGGCCCAAAGCGAGCGTGCCTCGGCCAGCTAGGCTCGCGCCGTGCGAAAGCGACTCGACGTGCTGCTCGTCGAGCGAGGGCTCGCCGAGAGCCGCGCTCAGGCCCAGGCGCTCGTCATGGCCGGGCGGGTTCACGGTCACTCGAAAGCCGGCGAGCAGGTGGATGAGGACGCCGAGCTCGTCGTCGAAAGCCCTCCTCCGTATGTCTCGCGCGGCGGCGAGAAGCTCGCGCACGCGCTCGACGAGCTGCGCGTCGACGTTGCGGGACGAGACGCGCTCGACGTCGGCGCGTCCACGGGCGGCTTCACCGACGTCCTTCTCCAGCGCGGCGCGGCGCGGGTGATCGCGCTCGACGTGGGCCACGGCCAGCTGCACGAGCGACTGCGTGCCGACCCGCGCGTGACGGTGTTCGACCAGACGAACGCGCGCCACGTGACCGAGCTGCCCTTCGCGCCGGAGCTCGTCACCTGCGACGTCTCGTTCATCAGCGTTCGAACTGCGCTGCCGTCGGTCCTGGCCCTCACCAGGCCCGGCTGGCAGGCGCTCGTGCTGGTCAAGCCCCAGTTCGAGGCCGGACGGGAGCTCGTCGGCAGGGGCGGCGTCGTCCGCGATCCTGCGGTCCAGCGCAAGGTGCTGCGGGACGTGGCGGAGGCGGCGCTCGCGTGGCCTGCCCAGACGGTCGGGGTCGTAGACTCGGGGCTGCCCGGTCCGAAGGGGAACCGAGAGTTCTTCCTCCACCTCGTCCACCGCGAAGACCCAACGCTTCCCGATGACCTCGACGACTGGATCGACGACGCCGTCCGCTGAGCCCATCCGCACTGCGCTCGTCGTCACCCACGGGAGGCCGGGGGCGATCGGCGAAGCTCTCGAACGGCTCGAGCAGGTCGCCCGCGGCGTCGGCGTCGAGCTGATCTATCCGGCGGATGAAGCCGAGAAGCACGAGCGAGAGGCCGACGGCGATCCTGCGACGGCCGACCTCGTCGTCGTCCTCGGCGGCGACGGCACCATGCTCCGTGCGCTCCAGCGCGCGCTCGGAAGCGGGACGCCGGTGATCGGCGTCAACTTCGGCGCGGTGGGCTTCCTTACGTCGATCTCGGCCGAGGATCTCGAAGCGGGGCTGAAGCGCGTGTTCGCGGGCGACTACGTCGTGGTGGAGTTGCCAACGATCGACGCGGAGGTCGGCGGCGAGCGTCACGTCGCAGTCAACGACGTCGTCGTCGCCAGCTCGATCGTCGGCCGGATGGTGGAGCTCGGCTGGGCGGTGGGCGGGGAGGATCTCGGCGAGCTGCCGTGCGACGGGGTCATCTGCTCGACGCCGTCCGGCTCGACGGGCTACAACCTCTCGAACGGAGGCCCGGTGCTCGTCTGGGGGCTCGACGCGCAGGCCGTGACGTTCATCGCTCCTCACTCGCTGCACGCACGCCCGCTCGTCGTTCCCCGGGGACGGGATGTCGAGATCGAGAACCGGACCGTCGACGTGAACGCCCAGGTGCTCGTCGACGGCCGCCACATCGCCGAGCTCGCCGGCGGCGAGCGAGTCGTTGCTCGCCTGGGCGAGCAGTGGAGCATGCTCGCGCACCTGCCCGAGGCCACGTTCTTCCGCCGCTATCGGGAGACCTTTGCTTCGTAGGCTCCGCATCGAGAACCTCGTCCTCATCCGCGAGGCCGACCTCGAGCTCGGGCCCGGCCTGAACGCGATCACCGGCGAGACCGGAGCGGGCAAGACGATCCTCGCGCAGGCGATCGGCCTCTTGCTCGGGGCGAAGGGGGACGCCGGCTTCGTCGGGCCCGGCGCGGATGAGGCGTACGTCGAAGCCGAGTTCGACCTGCCTCCGGGACTGTTCGAGGAGGAGGGGCTCGAGACGCTCGCCGAGCTCCGGCCCGAGGACGAAGAGGGCCTCGTAGCTGCCCGCCGGGTCTTCGCCGACGGCAGGACGCGGGCCTACGCATGGGGACGGAGCGCCGCGCGGGAGGATCTCGCCGCGGCTGGGGAGCGTCTACTCGCGATGTCGGGCCAGTTCGAGCAGCGTCGCCTCGCCCGGCCCGCGTACCAGCTCGACGTCCTCGACTCGTTCATCGGTGACGATCAGCTCCGACTGCGGTCCGAGCTGCGGGCTGCCTGGCGAGCCCTCGGCGCAGTCCGGCGTCGTCACGAGGAGCTGAGCCACGGCGCCGCGGAGGAGGCGTCGCGGCTCTCGGAGCTCCGGGCCCTCGTCGAGGACACCGGGGGGCTCCAGCCCGACGGCGAGGACACACTGCGCATTGAGCGCGAGCGGCTCCGGCACGTGACCGAGCTTGCGGAAGCGGCCGTTCAGGCCGCGCAGGCTCTCGCGCCCGAGGACGGCGAGGGCGCCGCGGCTCTCGTCGGTCGTGCAGAGCGGGCGCTGGAAGGGGTGACCCAGATTGCGCCCGAGCTCGCCCGAGCGGCGTCGGAGCTGCGCGACGCCGAGCTGCGCCTTGGTGAGACGGCGCTCGAGCTCCGCGGGTTCCTCGACGCTCTCGAGGCGGAGCCCGACCGGCTCGAGCAGGTCGAGGCCGAGCTCGAGCGGATCGCGGACACGAAGCGGCGCTTCAAGTGCGAGAGCTACGCCGAGCTCCTGGCGCGGGCGGCCGAGGCGCGTGACGAGCTCGCGGCCCGCGAGGATGGCGCCGATCCGCTGGAGGCTGCTGCGACGGCACTCGCCCAGGCCGAGAAGCGCGCGACGGACCTGACCAAGAGTCTTGCAGGGAGTCGCGCGAAAGCCGTCGAGTCGTTCGCGGAGGCGGTCGAGGCCGAGCTCCACGGGATCGGCCTGGGGGAGGGCGAGTTCCGGGTCGAGCTCGCCGAGCGGGAGCCCGGCCCGACCGGAACGGACGAGGTCTCGTTCCTGATCCGGCCGAACCAGGGCCTGCCGTTCGCCCCCGTTGCGGAGACAGCCTCCGGCGGAGAGCTCTCGCGCATCGCGCTCGCGATCGCCGCGGTGGGCGGCGGCGCGACGATGGTGTTCGACGAGATCGACGCGGGGATCGGCGGCCAGACCGCGCACGCTGTCGCCGAGACGCTGCGCCGGCTGGCTGAGCGTGCCCAGGTGCTGACGATCACGCACCTGCCCCAGATCGCGAGTGTCGCCGACCGGCACTTCAGCGTCGAGAAGGTCCCGGGCGACCCGACCCACACGAGGATCGAGCGGCTGGACGACGATCGCAGGCAAGAGGAGATCCGACGTATGCTCGGCGGCCAGGAATTCCTGCAGAAAGTGCGATGACCACGCTGCGAACCTTCGTCGAGCACACGGGCCCGGCTCGCCTCGACCGCCGCACGAAGAACCTCGTCCGGCGACTTAGCCCGGAAGACGTGGCGATCATCGACCACGCCGACCTCGATCGAGTCTCGGCGGAGGAGCTGATCGAGTCTGGCGTCAAGGTCGTCGTGAACGTGTCTTCGTCACAGACGGGGCGGTTTCCGAACCCCGGCCCTCTCCTGCTCGTGCGCGGGGGCGTGCGGCTGATCGATGCTCCCGAGGCGCCGCTGTTCGACGACGTCGACGAGGGCGAGCTCGTGACCGTTCGAGGTGCGAGCCTCTTTCGCAACGGCACATGTCTCGCCGTCGGCCGTGCGCTCGAGGCCGACGAGCTCGAAGCGGCTCTGGCCGACCAGCGCAGCCGCGTGACCGACGCGCTCGAGTCGTTCGCGGACAACACGATGCGCTACCTGCGCGAAGAGGGGCGCTTCCTTTCGGAAGGGGTCGACTTCCCGCCGCTCAAGACACGCTTTCGTGACCGGCACGCGCTCGTGGTGGCCCGTGGCCCCGGGCACAAGCGGGATCTCCAGATCGTCCGGCCCTACATCCGGGACTTCAAGCCGGTGCTGATCGCGGTCGACGGCGGCGCGGATGCCCTGCGCGATGCCGGCTACACGCCCGATGTGATCGTGGGCGACATGGACTCGGTCACCGACGTCGCGTTGCGGTGCGGTGCGGAGCTCCTGATCCACGCATACGAGGGCGGCGACGCGCCAGGCGCGGCGCGCGCAGAGCGGCTCGGCCTCGAGTACGAGGTCGTGCAGGCTGCCGGGATCAGCGAGGACATGGCGCTCCTGCTCGCATACGAGAAGGGGGCCGAGCTGATCGTCGCCGTGGGGACGCACTTCAACATGATCGAGTTCCTCGAGCGGAACCGGGCCGGCATGTCGTCGACGTTCCTGACGCGGCTCCGAGTGGGGGAGCTGCTCATCGACGCGAGGGGCGTCTCGCGGCTCGTGAGCCGCCGGGTGGGCGTGTGGCCGCTGATCGCGTTCACGGCCGCCGGCCTGGGCGCGATCACGGCGGCGGTTCTCGTCTCGCCGGATCTCCGCGAGCTGATCGACATCCTGGGAACGCGGCTCCTCGACTTGCTCGGCCTTCGGTAGCCGCCCTCTCTAGGTCCGGTACCGCCGACCTCCTCCGGCGCGAAGCGCCTGTCCGCGCAGCGGACCAGTGGAGGGGGTCTGGGGGAACCGGGAGGTTCCCCCGGCGCCCCTTCGAGCCCAACGGAAGTCGCACGCTGGGAGACGCCTTAGTGCCAGAACCGTGACAATCGGACCGTGCGCGTCGAGGCCAACAGGGAGCTGCTCGCCACCCGCGGCGATGTCTGGGCGCTCCTCGCCGAGCCGCGACACCTCGCCGACTGGTGGCCCGACTACTCGACGATCCGTCCCGACCGGCGGGGCCTCGCCGAAGGAGCCCGATGGCAGGTCGTGCGCGGCAGGACCCCCGGCTTGCTCCGGCGACCGGGCGGTGAGGGCATGCTCGTGATCACGACGGTCGAGCCGGAGCTCCGACTCGGCTGGCATGACCTTCAGCAGGACTTCGAGGCCGAGATCCGGCTGGAGCCGGCACCCGACGGCCACACCCGCGCAACGCTCGTCGTCGAAGCCTCCGCCTGGCGCGTGGTGGCCGAAGGACTGCGCTCGTCTCCACGGCACGCGCTCGCCCGGCTGCACGCCCTTTGCCAGACTGCGGCAAGTCTCTAGATGTTCGACCTTCGCTATCACGTTGCCTCGCTCGCGGCCGTCTTCGTCGCGCTCCTGATCGGGATCCTGGTCGGCGTCGCCATGAGCGGCAAGGTGGACGACGCCGAGAAGCGAAGCCTGCAGAGCGACATCAACCGGCTCGAGGCCGAGCTCGATGCGGCCGGCGAGCGAAGCGCGAACAGGACCCGCGAGCAGAAGGCGTTCGGCGCGTTCGTGAGAAACGCGTATCCCGCGCTCATCGCCGATCGGCTTGTCGGCAAGCGAATCGCGATCGTGTTCGTCGGCCCCGTGGACGCGGGAGTCCGACGCGACATCCAGCGGGCCATCGAGGACGCCGGGTCGACCAACCCGGTCCGGATTCGAGCGTTCAAGGTGCCGATCGACCCCACGCGGATCGACGGCGAGCTGGACGGCGAGCTCTCCGAATACCGCACCGAGTTCGGCGCCCTCGGCGGCGAGCTGGCCCGCGAGCTCGTCGACGGCGGCGACGCCCCGGCGTGGGACGCGCTCACGCCGTTCATCGTCGAAGAGAAGTCCGGGAGCTTCCGGCGCCCAGCCGACGGCGTCGTCATCGCGCGGACCGTACGGGCCCAGCAGGGCGACACGTCCGAGTTGCTCAAGGGCTTCTACTCGACCCTCGCCGACCTCGACGTCCCGACCATCGGCGTCGAGCCGTCGGGCGTCAGCCAGTCCGCTGTCGGCGTCTGGAGCTCGGCGGGGTTGTCGACGGTCGACGACATCGAGGCTCCGGCCGGCCGCCTCGCGCTCGCGCTGCTCCTCTCAGGGAGCTCGATCGGCAACTACGGACTCAAGGAGACTGCCGAGGACGGCATCGTCCCGCCGATCGAAGCTCAGCCGAGTGGCTGATCCCGCCGCGATCCTCATCGCCGCACGCGACGAGGAGCACACGATCCGGGCGACGGTCGCCGCGCTGAAGGAGCGGTTTCCCGACTCGGAGCTGGTCGTCGCCGACGACGGCTCGCGAGACGGAACCGCCGCGGAGGCGGCGCTCGGCGGTGCCCGGGTCGTCCGGTTGGCGCGGCGCGGGAAGGGGCAGGCACTCACGCTCGCCGAGAAAGAGGCTCCCGCCGGCGACCTGCTCGTCGCCGACGCCGATCTCGTCGGCGACCTGGCGCCGCTCGTCGAGGCTGAGGGCCACCTTTCGGTGGCGGTCTTCACGGAACGCCGTGGCGGCGGCTTCGGGATCGCGAAGGGAGCCGCGCGGGAGCTCATCCGTCTCTGCGCAGGCGTCTCGGCTCGCGAGCCGCTGTCGGGCCAGCGGTATCTTTCGCCCGAGGCACGCGAGGAGTGCTTCCCGCTCGCGGCCGGCTTCGGCTGCGAGGTACGGATGACCATCGACGCGGCGCGCGCGGGGCTTCGCGTGTCGGAGGTCGAGCTTCCGCTGGCACACCGGGAGACCGGGCGCGACCTTCGTGGCTTCGTGCACCGCGGGCGCCAGTTGCTCGATGCTCTGCTTGCCTGCGGCCCCCTCGGCGTCAACCACCGTGGACTTCGGCTCCCGCTCGTAGGGTGGGTCGTCGGTCTGCGCAGGGCGCCCGCAGTCGCGGTCGTGGCGGCACTGGGGCTCGCCGACGATCTGTGGTCAGGTCCGGAGCGCGGTTTCCATGGGCATCTGCAGGCAGGCCGGACGACGGGCGTTCTGAAGCTCGTCGGCATCCCGCTCGTCGGCCTGCTGGCGACGCGAAAGCTGTCCGGAGCGCTGCTCGTCGGACTGGCCGCGAACTTCCTGAACCAGCTCGACACCCGGCCCGGCCGGGCGCTGAAGGCGTACCTCGTCGCCGCGCCGCTCGTCGGCGCGCCCGCCGGAACCGCCGTCCTCCTGCTGCCCTACGATCTTCGCGAGCAGGTGATGCTGGGAGACTCAGGGTCGAACGCGCTGGGCGCGATGCTAGGCTTGAGTTCCGTGAGTCGACTCACGGGAAGAAGCCGCTGGCTGGCGATCGGGGCGCTGGCCGGGCTGACCCTCCTCGGTGAACGACGCTCACTCGGCGAGTTGATCGAGCGCACGCCGGGATTCCGCACGCTCGACCGCCTCGGGCGGCAGGCGTGACGCCGACGAAGTACGTCTTCGTCACGGGCGGAGTCGTCTCGTCCCTCGGAAAGGGCATCACCGCCGCGTCGCTCGGGCGACTGCTCAAGTCGCGCGGGCTGAGCGTGCAGGTGCAGAAGTTCGACCCGTACATCAACGTCGACCCCGGCACGATGAGCCCGTTCCAGCACGGCGAGGTCTTCGTGACCGAGGACGGCGCCGAGACCGACCTCGACATCGGCCACTACGAGCGGTTCATCGACGAGAACCTCTCGCGCAATGCGAACCACACCTCCGGCTCGATCTGGTACTCGGTGCTGCGCAAGGAGCGGAAGGGTGAGTACCTCGGCTCGACCGTCCAGGTGATCCCGCACATCACGAACGAGATCAAGGAGCGGATCCGGCGCGCGTCCGACGCGACGCCCACGGACGTCGTGATCAGCGAGGTGGGCGGGACCGTCGGCGACATCGAGTCGCTGCCGTTCCTCGAGGCGATCCGCCAGTTTCGCCGCGAGGCCGGCCCCGAGAACGTTCTCTACCTCCACGTGACGTACGTGCCGTTCGTCGACTCCGCCGGCGAGCTGAAGACGAAGCCGACGCAGCACTCGGTGAACGAGTTGCGGCGCATCGGTATCCACCCGGACATCGTCGTCTGCCGGACGAAGGACGGGCTCGCGACCGACGTGCGCGACAAGATCGCGATGTTCGCCGACCTCGAGCCGCAGGCCGTCGTCGTCAACCGCGACGTGCCGGACGTCTACCTCGTCCCGCAGGAGCTCCAGGCCGAGGGGCTCGACGAAATGGTGTGCGAGAAGCTCGGCCTCACGACGAAGCCGGCCGAGCTCGGAGAATGGGCCGACCTGACGGAGCGCATCGCCGAGCGTCGCGGCGAGGTCAACATCGGCCTCGTCGGAAAGTACGTCAAGCTGCACGACGCGTACCTCTCGGTGCACGAGGCGCTCAAGCACGCGGGCATCCATCACGGTTGCGGGATCCGGGTCAGCTGGATCGACGCCGAGGGCATGTCGCTGGAGGAGGCCGAGGCCGAGCTGGAGGGCGTCGACGGCGTGCTCGTCCCCGGCGGCTTTGGCTCGCGCGGCTGGGAGGGGAAGATCCTCGCGTGTCGCGTCGCTCGCGAGCGCGAGATTCCGTACCTCGGGGTCTGCCTCGGGATGCACGTCGCAATCTCGGAGTTCGCGCGTCACATCGTCGGCCTGGACGGCGCCAATTCGACCGAGATGGACCCGGAGACGCCGTACCCGGTGATCGACCTCCTGCCGGAGCAGAAGGAGATCGAGGATCTCGGCGGGACGATGCGGCTCGGGGCGCAAGCGGTCGAGCTGGCCGAAAGCACCAGGACACGCGACACGTACGGTGGACAGGCGATCGTGCTCGAGCGGCACCGTCATCGCTACGAGGTCAACAACGACTTCCGCGACCAGCTCGTCAAGGCGGGCCTCGTCATCTCGGGCACGTTCCAAGGCGGGCGCCTGGTCGAGATCATCGAGCTGCCCGACCACCCGTGGTTCGTCGCGAGCCAGTTCCATCCGGAGTTCAAGTCCCGGCCGACGCGGCCCGCGCCGCTCTTCCGCGACTTCGTCGGCGCTGCGGTCGCCCGGTCGGCGGAACGGACGACGACGGGCGTTCCCGCCGCGACGAGCGCCTAGAGCTCCATCCAGTCGGCGCGCCTCGAGGTTCACGCGTATCGGAGCGCGAGGTCTCACCCGGCCCACGTCGAGATTCGGCGCCGAGTCTAAGATCGCGCCGTGCCCGGCGAAGACCTCGTCTCGCTCTTTACAGAGCTGGCCTCTCTGCCGAGCCCACCCGGCGATGAGCGCGCGGTTGCGGATCGTGTCGCCGCGTACATGCGCGATCTCGGCCTCGACGTGAGCGAGGACGACGCCGGCCCCCGGATCGGTTCCAACGCGGGGAACCTCTACGCACGCGTCGAGGCGACCGACGGCGGGACGCCGCTCTTCCTCTGCGCGCACCTCGACACCGTTCCGCCGGAGGCGGGCATCGAGCCGGTGCTTCAGGACGGCGTCATCCGCAATGCGGCCGGAACGATCCTCGGCGCCGACAACAAGTCCGCGGTCGCGGTCATGCTCGAAGCGACGCGGCGGGTCCTGGCCGAGAACAGGCCGCACGGCGGGCTCGAGCTGCTCTTTACCCCGAAGGAGGAGACGGGCCTCCACGGTGCAGCGGCCTTTGACCACGAGCGCCTTCACGCACGGGTGGGCTACGTCTACGACCAGGCAGCTCCGATCGGGGAAATCATTCTCGGTGCGCCCTACTCGCACTCGATGGAGGTCAAGCTGCACGGGCGCGCCGCGCATGCGGGCATGTACCCGGAAGAGGGCCGCTCCGCGATTGCAGCCGCGGCGAAGGCGATCGCCGACTTCAAGCTGGGGCGAGTGGACGAAGAGACGACTGCGAACGTCGGAGTGATCGAGGGGGGGACCGCCGGCAACATCGTCCCCGAGCGGTGCACGTTTCTGGCCGACGTGCGTTCGCACGATCCGAAGAAGCTCGCCGACCTCGTCCGCGAGATGCTCGAGTCGGTCACGTTCGCGGCGAGCCTCGAGGAATGCCAGGTCGAGACGAAGGTGCACAAGAGCTACAACGGCTACCGGTTCAAGCGCGACGACGACGCAGTTCGTATCGCCAGCTCGGCGCTCGAGCGGTCGGGGTTCGAGCCGTCATTTACGCTGAGCGGCGGCGGGGCGGACGCCAACGTCTTCAACGAGCGCGGCCTCGCCTGCGTCAACCTCGCGAACGGCATGGCCGAGATCCACACGCCCGACGAGCACATCGCCGTTTCGGATCTCGAGCGAATGGTCGACGTGACGCTTGCGCTCGTCGACGTCGCGCGCGAGACCGATGCCGCTTAGCCTCAGGCGGGGCACCGTCACGGCGATCGTCGAGCGGCTCGAGGCGCTCGATCGCATCGAGGTGGACGGCGAGCCGTGCGTCTCGTACCCGCGGACGACCGGGCCGGTAGAGGCGGGCGACGAGGTCGTGATCAACGTGCAGGCAGCAGAGCTCGGGCTCGGCTCCGGCGGGTTTCACGTGCTCTACCTGAACCTGACGCGTGGGCTCGGGCTCGATCCCGAGGAGGACGCGCACGTGATGACGCTGCCGTATTCGCCGCTTCAGAAGGCGGTCTCGTTCGTCGAGGAGGGCGCGGACCTCGCGCCGGACCTGGGCGACATGCCCGTCGTCTGCTGTTCGCTCCACTCGCAGGTCGCGCCTGCCGTTGCCGGCGTGGGGGAGGGTGTGCGAGTCGCATACGTCCAGCTGGCGGGGGGCGCCTTGCCCGTCTCGCTCTCCGACTCAGTGCGCGTGCTGAAGGAGCGCGGGCTCGTCGAGGTCGCCGTCGCGGCCGGCCCGTGCTTCGACGGCGACGTTCAGGCCGTGAACGTCGCCTCGGCGCTCGCCTGGGTCGCGGCCGGCGAGTTCGGCGCTGTCGTCTGCGGCGTCGGTCCCGGCATCGTCGGAACCGGGTCGATCCTCGGGCACGGGGGCGTTGCCGCTGCGGAGGCGGCCAACCTCGCGAGTGCGCTCAATGGATCGCCTGTCGTGGCGGTCCGCGTGTCCGAGGGCGATCCACGCGAGCGGCATCGTGGAGTCTCGCACCACACCCGCGCTGTCCTGGGGCTCTTGCTGGACGAGGTAGCGGTCGCTTGGCCCGCGGGCCTCGAGGCGCCGGATTGGCTGAGCCGGCGGGAGGACGTCGATGTCGAAGGTTGGCGGGACGCGTGCGTCGGGCTGGTCCTTGAGCACATGGGCCGCGGCCCGGACGAAGACCCCTGGTTCTTCGCATCCGCCTATGCCGCCGGCAAGCTCGCCCGCAGCCTCACGATCTGATGCAGGAGCGCGGCCTCGGCCCGGTCGTCGGCCTGGGGACGTGGAACACGTTCGAAGGCGACGCCGAGCTCGCGAGCGTCGTGGTCGGAGCCGCGCTCGAGGAGGGCTGCCGACTGTTCGATTCGTCGCCAATGTACGGCTCGGAAGAGGCGCTCGGGGTCGCGGTCGAGAGGCGCCGTGCGGACGCGAGGGTGGCGACGAAGATCTGGGCCGGCTCGGCGGACGAAGGGCGACAGCAGTTCGCGGACCAGCTGCGCTGGTTCGGTCGCGTGGAGGTCGAGCAGGTGCACAACCTCGTCGCCTGGGAGGAGCACCTGTCGTGGCTCGAAGCGGAGCGCGACGCCGGCCGCATCGGCAGCCTCGGAGTCACGCACTACGAGGCCTCGGCTTTCCCCGAGCTCGCGCGTGCGCTTCGCACCGGCCGCTTCTCGACGATCCAGGTTCCGTACAACCCGTTGGAGCGGGACTGTGAGCGCGAGCTATTGCCGCTGGCGAAGGAGCTTGGCGTCGCCGTGATCGTCATGCGCCCGCTGGGCGACAAGCCGCAGCTGTCGAGCCCGCCGCCGCCCGAGGCACTCGCCCCGCTCAAGGAGTTCGGCGTGTTCACGTGGCCGCAGGCCCTGATCAAATGGGCGCTCTCGGACGAGCGGATCGACGTCGTCATCCCCGCGTCGCGCAACGCGGAGCATGTGCGCGAGAACGCCGCCGCCGGCAGCCCGCCCTGGCTGGGCGAGAAGGAGCGCCGCCTGATCGAACGCCTGGCCCGGCCCTGACCGTTCGAGACATCTCACCGGGGGCCGGCCGCGTGCCACCCTCCGTCTTGAGCCTATCCAGGAAAATCGCGCGCGTGTGCAGCGAGAATGTGTCGAGAATGCGAAATGTAGGGTTGCCCAGCTCACGATGAGAATCGGCGTCGCGAAAGAGATCAAGCCCGACGAGTACCGCGTCGCCCTCACGCCGGCCGGGGCGCGCGAGCTCGTGCAGGGCGGGCACGAGGTCGCGATCGAGCACGGAGCCGGCGACGGGAGCGCGTTTCCCGACTCTGCCTACGAGAGTGTCGGCGCGCAGATCGTCTCCGTCGACGACGTGTGGGCCGACGCGGAGCTCCTGCTCAAGGTCAAAGAGCCCGTCGCCTCCGAGTACGACCGGCTCCGCGAAGGCCTCGTCCTCTTCACGTACCTCCACCTCGCCGCCGACGAGGAGCTGACGCACGCGCTTGTCGAGAGCGGCATCTCGGCCGTCGCCTACGAGACCGTCGAGATGAGCAACCGCGCTCTCCCGCTGCTCGCGCCGATGAGTGAGATCGCCGGCCGGCTCGCTGCCCAGGCAGGCGCCTACTTCCTCGAGAAGCCGCTGGGCGGCCGCGGCCTCCTGCTCGGCGGCGTGCCCGGCGTCGCCCCGGGCAAGGTCGTCGTCATCGGCGGCGGCATGGTCGGCTACAACGCCGCGGTCATCGCGCTCGGCCTCGGGGCCAACGTCACGATCATCGAGCGGTCGATCGACCGCATGCGTAACCTCGAAGAGGTGCTCGGCGCCCGCGTCACGCTGCTCATGTCGTCCAGCCTGCAGATCGAGGAGTCCGTCGGCGACGCTGACGTCGTCGTCGGCGCAGTGCTCATCCCGGGTGCGCTCGCACCGAAACTCGTGACACGGGAGATGGTCACGGGCATGAAGGAGGGATCGGTGATCGCCGACGTCGCGATCGACCAGGGCGGCTGCTTCGAGACGGCGCGGCCGACCACGCACTCCGAGCCGGTCTACGTCGTCGACGGCGTCACCCACTACTGCGTCGCAAACATGCCGGGCGCGGTTCCCATCACTTCCACGAAGGCGCTGACGAACGCGACGCTGCCGTACGTGGAGGCGATCGCCGACAACGGGCTTCCGGAGGCCGTCGCGCGCGACCCGTCACTCGCCAGTGGCGTCAACGTCCTCGACGGAAAGGTCACGTACCAGGCCGTCGCCGAAGCGCACGGTCTGGACTACGCACCGCTCGAGGACGTCCTGCCGCTCTCACCGGTCTGAACGCCTACGGGGCGGTCGCGTCGGCCTTCTTCTTCTCCTGCGTCGGGAACAGCTTGACGACGACCCAGGTCACGCCGGCCGCGATCGAGATGACCGCGACGACGTACACGATCAAGCCGAGTAGGCCGAGGATGTCGTCCATCACCAACTTAGAATAGCTCCATGTCCCGCGCATGCGTCATCGTGCTGGACGCGGTGGGCGCGGGCGCACTGCCTGACGCAGCCGAGTTCGGCGACGAAGGATCGGACACGTTGGGTAACGTCGCGCGCGCCGTCGGCGGGCTCGATCTCCCCAACCTCGAGGCGTTCGGGCTCGGCAACGTCGAGCCGCTCGAGGGCTGCCCGCCGCAGCCGGGAGCGCCGGCGGTGTCAGGCCGCCTGCTCGAGCGGTCGAAGGGCAAGGACACGACCACCGGCCACTGGGAGCTGATGGGCATCGTGACGCCGCAGGCGCTGCCGACCTATCCGCACGGATTTCCGTTCGACGTCCTCGACCCGTTCATGCACCAGACCGGTCGAGGCGTCCTCGGGAACAAGCCCGCCTCCGGGACGGAGATCATCGAGGAGCTGGGCGAAGAGCACCAGCGAACCGGGAAGTGGATCGTCTACACCTCCGCGGACTCCGTCTTCCAGATCGCTGCGCACGTCGACACGATTTCCCTCGAGGAGCTCTACCGGGGATGCGAGATCGCCCGCGAGATCCTCACGGGCAAGCACGCCGTCGGCCGGGTCATCGCGAGACCGTTCGAGGGCGAGCCGGGCAGCTACGTGCGGACGCCGGACCGCCACGACTGGTCGCTGAGGCCGAAGCAGCCCAACTACCTGACGCTCGTGCGTGAGGCGGGCAAGAAAGTGCACGCGGTCGGCAAGATCCGCGACATCTTCGCGGGCGTCGATATCGACGAGTCGCACCCGACGAAGTCGAACGTCGAGGGCATCAACCAGACCGAGCGGCTCCTGAGGGAGCTCGACGACGGCCTGGTGTTCACGAACCTCGTCGAGACCGACATGCTCTGGGGCCACCGGAACGACCCCGTCAACTTCCACCGCTGCCTCCAGGACTTCGATCGTCGACTGCCCGACCTCCTCGCCGCTCTGCGTGAGGGCGACCTTCTGATCCTGACTTCGGACCACGGCTGCGACCCGACCACTCCCTCGACCGATCACTCGCGGGAGCACGCCCTCCTTCTCGCCTACGTCGAGGGCCGGAACGCGGCCGGCCGCATCCACGAAGGCGAGTTTGCGGACGTCGGCGCGACGGTCAACGCCTGGCTTGGGGGCAAAGCGCCGCGACGCGGCATTCCCGGCCAGCAGATCGTCGAACGCCGTTGATCCGCCCTGCCGAGCTGATCGAACGCAAGCGGGACGGTGGCCGGCTCACGCCCGACGAGATCGGCGAGCTCGTCCTCGGCCATGCCCGCGGCGAGATCCCCGACTACCAGCTCGCCGCGTTCTGCATGGCGGTCTACTTCAAAGGGCTGACGACCGAAGAGACGCTCGCGCTCACCGACGCCTTCGTCCGCAGCGGCTCGACGCTCGACCTGAAGACGGAGCTCGGGCGCTCGGTCGTCGACAAGCACTCGACGGGCGGAGTGGGGGACAAGACGTCGATCGTCGTCGGGCCACTCGTCGCGGCCTGCGGCGTGCCGTTCGGGAAGATGAGCGGCCGCGGTCTCGGCCACACGGGTGGGACGCTCGACAAGCTGGAGTCGATCCCCGGCTTTCGCGTCGAGCTCTCGAACGAGGAGTTCGTGCAGCAGGTTCGCGACGTCGGGCTCGCCATCATCGGCCAGTCCCCTGACCTCGTTCCGGCCGACAAGCGGCTCTACGCGCTTCGGGACGTGACGGCGACGGTCGACAGCATCCCGCTGATCGCCGCCAGCATCATGTCCAAGAAGATCGCGGCCGGCGCGGAGGCGATCCTCCTCGACGTCAAGGTCGGCGACGGCGCCTTCATGAAGTCGCTCGCGGACGCCCGGATGCTCGCGGAGGCGATGATCGAGCTCGGGCGCGGTGCCGAGCGGAACGTCGTCGCCGTGCTGACCGACATGGACCAGCCGCTCGGCTGGGCCATCGGGAACGCCGTCGAGGTCGAGGAGGCGCGGGCGCTCATCTCGGGTGACGAATCGCCGCCGGATCTCTTCTCGCTCGCCGTTCAGGCCGCGGGACGGCTGCTCTCGCTCTCCGATCTCGGCGTCGACGCCGACGAAGGCGCGAAGCGAGCCGAGGCAGCGATCGAGGACGGGACCGCGCTCGAGGCCTATGAGCGCTGGATCACCGCGCAGGGCGGGGACCCCTCGCCGGACGTCCTGCCGAAGGCGCCCGCGGCCAAGGAGCTGACTGCGGACCGCCAGGGGTTCGTCGCCGGCGTCTCGGCGCTCGGGCTCGGTCGGGTCGCGCTCGACCTCGGCGCGGGCCGCCGCACGAAGGAGGACGACATCGACCACGCGGTCGGCATCCGCTGCTTCGCCAAGCGCGGGGACGAGGTGCAACCCGGACAGGCCCTCGCCATCGTGCATGCACGCGACGAGGACTCGGCCACGCACGCCGTCGACGAGATCCGCGAGTTGATCTCGATCGCCGACGAGCCACAGCCGCCGAAGCCGATCGTCCTCGAGACGCTCGCCTAGCCCCGGCTCGACGTCGCTACCCTCCGGCCATGCCCGAGCTGCCCGAGGTCGAGACGATCAGGGTCGGCCTCGAGCCGCACCTGGTCGGTCGAACCTTCGACGAGGTGGAGATCGACGATCCGCGCCTCACTCGCCCCTTCGATCCACGGGAGGTCGCCGCCCAGCTCGTCGGGGAGCGCGTCCAGTCGCTCGATCGCCGCGGGAAGTATTTGGTTGTTCGGTTCGAGTCTGGTCGGGTGCTCCTGATTCACCTCCGGATGACGGGAAGCCTGCTGCTCCTGCGCGACGGGACCGCGGCCGACGACCCCTACTGCAGAGCCGTCGTCAAACTAGACAACGGATCGGACGTCGCCTACCGCGACGTGCGCCGCTTTGGAACGTGGTTGCTTCTCCAGCCCGGCGAGCTCGAGCCGTACCTCGCCGAGCGCATCGGCGCGGAGCCGCTCGGCAGGTCGCTCTCCGCTCGTTCCCTCGCAGACCGGATCGCCCGTCGCCGCGCTCCCTTGAAAGCACTGGTCCTGGACCAGCGCCTCTTCGCCGGCGTGGGGAACATCTATGCCGACGAGGCGCTCTGGTGGGCCCGCCTTCATCCCCTTCGGCCCGGGAACGAGCTGACCGCCGACGAGCTCGGCTCTCTCGTCAAGGCAATTCGCCGGGCGCTCAGGCTCGGGATCGCCCGCCAGGGCGCGACGCTTCGCGACTACCGCGCCGCCGACGGTGGCCGGGGCTCGATGCAGACCGAGTTCCGCGTCTACGGCCGCGAAGGCGAGCCGTGCACGCGCTGCGGCCACGGGATCGAGAAGACGCGCGTCGCCGGACGCGGCACGTGGTACTGCCCCGGCTGCCAGGTCTAGCGTCCCGATCCCGGCTCTGTCTCCCCGCCGCGAACGCGACTACCCTCTGGGCGAGGTGCCCAACTGGCAGAGATGACCGCGGACCTGCGGCGACCGCGCTTCGACGCCGGTCGTGTCGGCGTCGGCCTCGGCCTGACCCTCGGGCTGGCGCTCATCGCGTTCTCGAGCGGCGGCTACTTTTCGACCGGCTGGGCCTGGGGCGCCCTCGTCTCGCTCGTCGTCGTCGCGGCGCTGCTCGTGCTCGGGACGGCGCTGCGGCCGTCGCCCCTGGGCCTCGTCTCGCTCGGCGGCCTCGCAGGATTCGGCGTCTGGACGTGGCTCGCGCTGCTCTGGAGCGACGACGCCGCTGCGACGGCGCTCGAGGGCCAGCGCGTGCTCCTGTACGTGTCCGCATTCGCCGCGCTGCTCATCGTGGTCCGGCGCGCGACGGTCCCGGTCGTCCTGGCGGCGACGTTCACCGCCATCTTCCTCGCCTCGGCGTACGGGCTCCTGACGAAGCTGTTTCCCGAACGGCTTGGCGTCTACGACCCCGTCGCCGCGCACCGGCTCGAGGAGCCGCTGACGTACTGGAACGCCCTCGGTGTCTTCGCCGTCATGGGCGCACTGCTCGGGCTCGGCTTCGCGACCCGGGCGCAGACGCTGGCGGTGCGAGTCCTCTCCGCAGCCTCGCTTCCGCTCCTCTTCGCAACCGTCTACTTCACGTTCAGCCGCGGGGCGTGGATCGCCGGCGCCGTCGGGCTCGCGGCAGCGATCGCAGTCGATCCGCGCCGGTTGCAGTTGCTCGCAGGCGCACTCGTCCTCGCCGCTCCCTCGTCGCTGGCGGTGCTCATCTCTTCTCAGCAGGAGGCACTGACGCGGACCGATGTCCTGGACCCCTCGGACGCCTCGCACGACGGGCAGCGGCTTGCCGTCTACCTGCTGCTGCTCGCTGGCGCCTCGGCCCTCACAGGGGCGCTCTTCTGGCGCGCGGGTCGCGCGGTCGCTCCTTCCCGGCAGGCACGGCTCTTGTTCGCCGGTGTGCTCGCCTTTGCGGCCGCCGCTGCCCTCCTGGCGGTCTTCGTCCGCTACGGGGGGCCCGTCACGCTCGCCCAGAAGGGCTACGACTCGTTCACGACCACCTCCGGCGAGACGCCGGTCAACCTCAACCGGCGCCTGTTCACGTTCTCGGGGAGCTACCGGTCCGAGCTCTGGCACGCCGCCTGGCAGGACTACGAGGCGAACCCGCTCCTCGGCTCCGGCCCCGGCACCTACGAGCAGTACTGGAACGCGCACCGTCCGATCCAGCACAAGGTGCGCGACGCGCACAGCCTCTACCTGGAGGTCCTGGCCGAGCTCGGCCCGGTCGGGCTCGCGCTGCTCCTCGTCGCGCTCGGAGCGCCCCTCGTCGCCGGCGCCGTGGCGCGCGGCTCCCCGCTCGTGCCCGCAGCGTTCGCGGCCTACGCGGCCTACCTCGCTCACGCGAGCGTCGACTGGGACTGGGAGATGGGCGCGGTCACGCTCGCCGCACTCGCCGTCGCCGCGGCCCTCGTCGCGGCGGCGGACCGTCGCGAGAGCCCGCCCCTCCTGTCGCTGCGGCTGCGAGCGGGAGGAGTCATCGCTGCGCTCGTCCTGTTGGTGGTCGCCTTCGTGGGCGTCGTGGGATCGAGCGCGCTTGCGGCGAGTGACCGGGCGCTCGCGAAGGGGAAGTACGGGGAGGCGAGCTCGCAGGCGCGGAAGGCGAGTGACTGGTGGTGGTGGTCGCCGGATCCGTGGCGTCAGCTCGGCGACGTCGCCGCGGAGCAGGGCGACAACGAGGCCGCACGTGACAACTACCGGAAGGCGATCGCCAAGGACGAGAGCGACTGGAGGCTGTGGTACGACCTCTCGACCGTGACGACCGGCGAGGAGTCGCGGCAGGCACTCGCCGAGGCCACTCGGCTCAACCGCTATGCGAGCTCGGACTTCGACGAGGTGGGCGATGTTCCGCGTTGACCCGCTCGCGAACCCTGAGCCGCTCATCAAGCGCGTCTACGCCTACGTCGCGTATCGCGTGGGCGACGGCCCCGACGCCGAAGACCTGACGAGCGAGACCTTCGAGCGCGCCCTCCGCTACCGGAAGAGCTACGACTCCAGCAAGGGCGAGCCGATCGCCTGGCTGATCGGGATCGCCCGGCGATGCGTCGAGGGACGGCCGCCACCGCTGGAGCACGCCGCCGAGCAGGTGGACGCTCCCGACCACCGCGATCTCGAGGACGACGCGCTGCGGCGGATCACGCTCTCCGGTGCGGTCGGGCGCCTCGAGGAGCGGGACCGCGAGCTGATCGCGCTCCGCTACGGAGCCGACCTCACCGCGCGGCAGATCGCCGAGCTTCAGGGGGCCAAGACGAATGCGATCGAGGTCGCCCTGCACCGGGCTCTAGGCCGGCTCAGAACACAACTGGAAGGTGAGTCCGAACCTCCTGTAAGGAAATCGGAGGCAGGGCGGTAGTAAAGGGTGCAGGGGGAAATCGAAGCCGAAAGGAACTCTTAGGAATGCGATCTTGGCGAAGAAATCGGGAGAGCGGCCTCGAGGCCGAGCTCAGGTCGAACAGGCCCGAGCCGAGCCAGGAGCTCGTCAACAAACTCGAGGGGCGCGTACGGTCGCACCGTGATGCGCGGGCCGGCTCGTTCCGTGTTGCCTTCGCCGGCGCGCTTGCTGTAGGAGTGCTGACCGCGCTTGCGTCGGTCGGGGGGCTCGGCTATGCCGCAACCGGCGCGGGCCAGGCCGTGGAGAAGGCGAAGCGAGTCATGCAGGTGCACGGCGTGACGACTCTCCACAAGTCGGCCGCGGCCGACCAGTACCGCAAGCCGAAGGCGAAGAAGTGCCCCAAGGGCATGAA
>DASTYD010000114.1:0-3047 GCA_035765175.1 Gaiellaceae bacterium | reverse complement strand
GCCGCCCCCCCGGGCGGGTGGAGGTGCGCATCGTCGACGAGGGCCAGGGGATCCCGGAGGACGAACGGGAGCGCATCTTCTCGAAGTTCCACCGCGCCCACAGCGCACCGCGAGGTCAGAGCGGGACCGGGCTCGGGCTCTACATCGCCCGCGGCCTCGTCAGGGCGATGGGAGGCCGGATCTGGGTCGACTCGGCCGAGGGCGGTGGCTCGAGCTTTGCCTTCGAGCTTCCTCTGGCCGACGAAGTGCCTGCGACTGACGAGGGCTCCGAGGGGGTATAGAAGCGAGGTCATGGCACGCGTGCTCGTGATCGACGACGAGGCGCCGATCCGCCTTCTGTGCAGAGTGAACCTCGAGGCAGCCGGGATCGAGGTGAGCGAGGCCGAGGACGGGACGGCTGGGCTCGAGTCGGCACGGGCAGAACCGCCCGACGTGATTCTCCTCGACGTGATGATGCCCGGGATGGACGGCTGGCAGGTGTTCAGCGAGCTACTCGGGGACGAGCGAACCGCGAACGTCCCGATCGTCTTCCTGACCGCTCGCGCGGAGCTGCGCGACCAGGCGCACGGGTTGGAGCTCGGCGGCGTCGACTACATCACGAAGCCCTTCAACCCGCTCCACCTCGCGCCTCTGATCGAGGATCTCCTTGCCCGCATCGAGCGAGGCGAGGCGGAAGAGCTCAGGCGGGAACGCCTGGCGGAGCTCCGCCAGCTTCTCGTCAACGACCGAGGTCCCTCGCGCTAGGTGCCGGCGAAGTCGGCAGTGACGAGGCGGGTCGAGGCGCCCGCGACGCCGACGCCGATCCGTCGGAAGCTGCGATCGAGCAGGTTCTGCCGGTGCGGCGGGCTCGCGATCCACATTCGCACGATCTCGCCTGCCGAGAGCGGCGTCGTCCCGGACGCGAGGTTCTCGCCGACATAGGGCGCCCGAACGCCGAACCGGCGCAGGCGCTGGACGAAGGGGCCATGGTCGAAGTAGCCCCGACGAGCCATGTCGACCGAGTGCGAACGGGCCGCTCGGGTCAGGGCCCGACCGATACGCAACGGCGGCACGCCGTTCGTCGCCCGGAAGGTGTTGACGACACGGACGACCGCGAGCTCGCCGGGGGTTGCGTGAGTTGCTCCGACGGAGGCGAGTCGCTCTGGCGACGTGATGCCGTCGGCCTCGGCACGTGCGCTCGCGAAGAGCGCTACGCCGAGCAACAGCACCACGACGCTGAGAATGCGGCTGTTCTCAGACATCAGGAGGGTCAGCGGCGGAGGCTAACCTGGAAAGCGGATGGTTCCAAGTTGAAACGCAGAAAGTTTCACTATGTTTCGTCGAATATCGCGTGCTTTATGAAGAATTAAATTCTTCGCAATTTGCGGTGTTAGCGCGCGGTTTGAGCGAGCAGGATCCCGGTCAGGACAATCGCTCCGCCCACGAGTTGCACGGAGGAAAGCCGCTCTCCGAGCCAGGCATAGGCGACCAGCGCGCCGGCAACCGGCTCGAACATCGCCGTCAGGGCGACGCGAGTCGCTGAAATGTGCCGCAGAGCGCCGACGAGCAGCAGGAACGGCACGATCGTCCCGATGACGATCATCACGACCATCAGCAGCCAGACGGGCGTCGTGGTCGTGAGCAGCGCGCCGTCGAGCCGAACGTCGTCGTCGACGACGCCGGCCGGGAACGACCACCAGGGCTGCACGACCGCCCAAAAGAGCGCTGCGGCCACGAATCCGAGGCAGAGGAGGGACACCGGATCGCGCAGGCCGACCGCGTGCTCCGCGAGCAGGATGTACAGCGCGAACGCGACCGCTGCCCCGAGCGCGGCGGCGGTCCCGAGCGCGTCGAGCGAGAACCCCCGCCAGAGCTCGACGACGAGCGACAGCCCGGCGAGGGCGAGGATCAGGGCGACCCAGATCCGCCGGCGCACCCGCTCCTTCGAGACGAACCTGGCCCAGAGTGCGATCAGAACCGGCGCGAGATACTGGATGAGCAGGGCGATCCCGATCTCGAGCCGGTGGATCGCGAAGAAGTAGAGCCACTGGACGAGGGCAAGCCCGAGGATCCCGAACGTCACGAGGAAGCGCAGCTCGGAGCGGCGAACGCGGAGCCGCCAGGGCTGCGCGATTAGGAGCGCGATCCCGAGCGCCAAGGCGGCGCCCGTCGACCTGACCTCCGTGAGCCGCGGTGAGGAGAGCCCGGCGCCGAGGATGCCTTTCGAGACCGTCCCGTTGACGCCCCACAAGCACGTCGCGGCCAGCACCATCGCGTACCCGAGGACCGGTCGGCGGGCACGCGGCTCTTCGGTCCCCGAGAGGATCGGCTCGGCCATTCAGCGAGCCTAATCATGATGTGAGCGGACGTGTCCGATGTTGACGGTCTGGGCAACAGACCGTCCGATCGCCTGAGTAGCGTCGCAGCGTGAAGCGCTGTGGAAGGTGTAAGCCTTTGAGCAAGTTTCATCGCCGAGGCAGAGGGCGCCAGACGTGGTGCAAGGTGTGTCGGCGAACGTACGACCGTGATTACCATCCCCGCACACGGCCGATTCGACTGGCGCAGAAGCGGCGACAGCATCAGCGGATGCAGAGTGGTATCGGGAGTTGAAGTCGCGGACTCCCTGCGCCGATTGCGGAGACACGTTTCACCACGCAGCGATGTCTTGGGACCACCTTCCCGGTCACGAGAAGCTCGACGATGTGAGCTCGCTCGTCAGCCGACACAATCGGTCATTGATCCTCGCCGAGATAGCCAAATGTGAGCTTGTCTGCGCGAACTGTCACGCTGTACGCTCTTACGAGAGACGGGGTGTAGCTCAGCCTGGTTAGAGTGCTGCGTTTGGGACGCAGAAGTCGCCGGTTCGAATCCGGCCACCCCGACTGATTTAGCGTGTGATGGCTGTTGCTTGTGTCGGGCTCTGCTGCGGCTTCGGCGGGTTCGAGTCGACCAGCACGGCCACGACGAGCAGGATGGCGACCGCGACTGCGCTCTCGCCCAGCAGGCTCCGCGAGACGGCGGTCGACCCGGTTCCGCGACCTCGCTCGAGCGCGGGCCTGACCACGAAG
>DASTYD010000113.1:0-2648 GCA_035765175.1 Gaiellaceae bacterium | reverse complement strand
GGAGTGCCCTCGGCAGGATTCGAACCTGCGCACCCGGCTCCGGAGGCCGGCGCTCTATCCCCTGAGCTACGAGGGCTCGCAGGGCCGAGTCTAGCAACGGACCCGCCCGCGGCCGAGGGCGCCTATGCTTGCCGCCCGTGGAGCCAGAGGCCCAGACCGCCCCGCGCGTGCTCGTCGTCGACGACGAGCCGATCATCCTGCGGCTGATCCTGGTGAACCTGCGCCTGGAGGGGTTCGACGTCGTCGGGTGCTCCAGCGGCGAGGACGCGCTGCGCGAGGCCGCCGAGCGGACCCCCGACGTCGTCGTGCTCGACGTCGTGCTGCCGGGGATCGACGGGTTCGAGGTCTGCCGGCGGCTCCGGACGGCGCCCGAGACCGCGGACGTGCCGGTCGTCATGGTGACGGCGCAGGCACAGGACGAGGACCGGGAGCGCGGCTACGCTCTCGGGGTGTTCGAGTACGTCACGAAGCCGTTCGAGCCGCCGGCCCTCATCAAGATCGTGCGCGCCGCGCTCGAGAGCCGGGCTCGCTGAGGCCCGCGCCGTGATCGAGGAACGCCTGATCGCCCTGCTCCGGGAGGCGCTCGCCGCGTCCGCCGGCGAGCTCGGGCTGGAGGGCGACCCGCCACCGGTCGAGCTCTCGGTGCCGAGGAAGAAGGCGCACGGCGACTTCGCGACGAACGCGGCGCTGGCGCTGGCCGGGCGCGTCGGCCGTCCATCGCGCGAGGTCGCCGAGGTCCTGGTGGGCCACCTGCCGGAGGCGGCCTTCGTCGAGCGGGTCGAGATAGCCGGCCCGGGGTTCATGAACTTCTTCGTCACCGATGCGTGGCTCCACGTTGCCCTCCGGGAGGCGGTGCGCCTCGGTCCCGCGTACGGACGCGGCGAGCCCCTCGGCCGCTCGGTCCAGGTCGAGTTCGTGAGCGCGAACCCGACCGGGCCGCTCCATATCGGGACCGCGAGGAACGCGGTGATCGGAGACGCGATCGCCGCCGTGATGGAGGCGGCCGGATGGTCGGTCGGGCGCGAGTACTACTTCAACGACGCCGGACGACAGATGGACCTGTTCGGCGCGTCGGTCGAGGCGCGCTACCTGCAGCGGTTCGGTCGAGACGTCGAGATCCCCGACGAGGGCTACCACGGCGCCTACATCGGCGACCTCGCCGAGGAGCTCGCCGCGACCTTCGGGGACGCGTTCGTCGACCTGCCCGAGGAGGAACGGCAGGAGCGCATCCTGCACGAGGGCGCGCAGAGGATCCTCGCGCAGATCGAGCGGACGCTCGAGCGCTTCGGCGTGCGGTTCGATCGCTTCGTGCACGAGAGGGAACTGCACGAGTCCGGCCAGGTGCAGCAGGCCGTGGACCGGCTCCGTGCGGGGGGGCACGTCTACGACGCCGACGGCGCCGTCTGGTTCCGCTCGACCGACTTCGGCGACGACAAGGATCGCCCGTTGATCCGGTCGAACGGGGCCCCGACCTACTTCGCGGCCGACTGCGCGTACGTCGTCGACAAGTTCCGTCGCGGCTTCGACCACCTGATCTACGTCTGGGGCGCCGATCATCACGGCGACGTCGCGCGGGTGAAGGGCGCCGCCGAGGCGATGGGCTTCGACCCGGACGCGGTCGAGATCGTCCTCTACCAGTTCGTGACCCTCTACCGCGGCGGGGAGCTCGTGCGGATGAGCAAACGAGCCGGCGACATCATCACGCTCGACGAGCTCCTCGACGAGGTGGGTATCGACGCGACGCGATTCACGCTCCTTTCGCGCTCGAGCGACTCACCCATGGACTTCGACATCGAGCTCGTCAAGCGCCAGACGATGGACAACCCCGTCTACTACGTCCAGTACGGGCACGCCCGCATCGCGAGCATCCTGCGGCACGCGGCCGAGCGGGGCGTGACGCTCCGACCGATCGAGGAGGCCGACCTGCCGCTGCTCTCGACGGAGGCCGAGGTCGAGCTCCTGAAGGCGATCGCCGAGGTCCCGGCCCGCGTCGCCGAGGCGGCCGAGCTGCGGGCGCCGCACCGGCTCACCTACTTCGCGCAGGAGCTGGCGTCGCGGTTCCACCGCTTCTACACCGACTGCCGCGTGGTCACCGACGATGACGCCCTCACGCAGGCCCGGCTGTGGCTGGGCACCGGGGCGAAGCTCGCGATCGCGAACGTCCTCGGCCTCCTCGGCGTCTCGGCGCCCGAGGCGATGGAGCGCGTGGATGCCTGAGCGCGACGCCGGCCCCTGGCCGGCGAACGCGACGTTCGACGAGCGGGGGCTCTCGGTCGCCGGGATGCGCGCCTCGGAACTCGCCCGCCGTTTCGGGACGCCGCTGCTCGTCGCCGACGAGTCGCACCTGCGCGAGCGCGCGCGCACGTTCGCGCGCCTGTTCCCGCACCCGCTCTACGCGGTGAAGGCGTTCACGTCCCACCAGATGATCCGGCTCGTCGCCGCCGAGGGTCTCGACCTGCTGGCGGCGACCGACGGTGAGCTCGAGGCCTGCTTGCGAGCCGGCGTGCCGGCGTCACGGGTCGTCCTGCACGGCAACAACAAGAGCGACGCCGAGCTCGCCATGGCCGTCCGCGAGCGCGTCCGGCTCGTGAACGTCGACAACCCGCAGGAGCTCGAGCGGCTCGAGGCCGCAGCCGCCGCGGTGCCCG
>DASTYD010000112.1:0-15648 GCA_035765175.1 Gaiellaceae bacterium | reverse complement strand
TGAGACTCGGCGCTTTCCTTCCCATCATTGGTGCTGCTGCGGCTGCGGCGTTGACGCGCGATCGCGAGGAGCGAGGATGCTTCCGGGAGTAGCGGGGACTCGCCGGTTCGGCGTCGATCGACGTCCCTTGGATCCGTCCCTTCGCGGGATCGGTGCGAAAGCCATCCTCGTCGAGACAGACATGCAGGCCAGCATCCCCTTCGACGTCGTCGCATCCAAGCTGCACGTTCCGCATCGAGAGGCCGAAACCGTCCCGAGGACGGCCCTCGTCAACCGGCTTCGGGCTGCCGGCGCATTTCCGATCGTGCTCGTCGTGGCGCCGGCCGGTTACGGCAAGACGACGCTTCTCGCCCAGTGGGCCGAGCGCGACGTCCGTCCATTCGCGTGGGTGTCCGTCGACGAACGGGACGAAGACCCCGTTGTGCTGCTGAAGCACATCTCCGCAGCAATCGACCGGATCGATCCGCTCGGAGCGCACGTGGCCGAGGCATTCGACCGTCCTGGCGAATCGATCTGGGACGCGATCGTGCCCAGGCTGAGCGCCGAGCTTTCGTCTCGAACTTCCCCCTTCGTCCTCGTGCTGGACAACGCAGACGTTCTCGAGTCCGTCGAGTCGCTTGCGGCGATCGGCGTCCTAATCGACAACCTCCCACACGGCTCGATGATCGCGCTCGCGGGTCGAACGTACCCGAGGCTGCCGATAGCCGCTCTCCGCGTAGCCGCGCCCTTGCTCGAGTTCGGCGCCTGCGAGCTCGGGCTCAGCCGCCGCGAAGCCGAGCTCCTCCTCCGAGCCTCGGGGGTCGGGCCCGACGAGCGCGAGATTGCCGGTCTCCTGCGCAGGACGGAAGGCTGGGCTGCGGGGCTCCACCTGGCGGCGCTGGCAAGCCAAGAAGTCGGCGAAGAGCTCGATGGTTCTCTCGACCTCGCGAACATCACCGGCGACCAGCGCTACATCGCCGACTACTTCCGCTCCGAGTATCTGTCGCAGCTCACGCCCGACGTGCTTCGCTTTCTCCGGCGCACGTCGGTCCTCGAGAGGATGTGCGCGCCGCTCTGCAACGCGATGCTCAGGAGCAAGCGCTCCGCCCGCGAGCTCGAGGCGATCGAGGAGGCAAATCTGTTCCTCGTCCGCCTCGACCATCACCGCGGGTGGCACCGGTATCACCACCTCTTCCGCGATCTCCTGCAACGGGAGCTCGAGGAGCACGAGCCCGACCTGGTTCCGGTCTTGCACAGACGTGCAGCTCAGTGGTACGAGGCGCACGAGGATCCGGAATCAGCGCTGTTCCATGCCCACGCGGCCGGAGACATCGACGATGCCGCACGGATCCTGAGCTCGATCGCCCAGGAGGTCCACAACAGCGGCCGTGTTGCGGTAGTCGAAGGCTGGCTCGACCTCTTCGACCACGAGGGGCGGCTCGACCGCCATCCAGCCGTCGCGATTCAGGGGAGCAGCATCCATGCGGCTCGCGGTCGAGCCGAGGAGGCTGATCGCTGGCTGCACGCCGCCGAGCGGGGCCTCGCATCGAGGAGGAAGGGCGTGACGGCGGTCCGGCCGAGAATCGCCGTCATGCGCTCGGCCCTGTGCGCCGACGGGCCGGCGAGGATGCAGACGGACGCCGAGTCGGCAATCGCGGAACTGGCCAAGGATGACGCCTGGCTTCCCGCGGCGCTGCTCGTCCAGGGAGCTGCCGCAGCGCTGCTCGGGGACGCGAACCGGGCCGATTCCATCCTCGCCGAAGCCGTCAAGCGGGCTGCCCGGATCGGGTCGACGGAGATCCACGCGGTGGCCGCCGGCGAGCGCTCGCTGATCGCGTCCGCCCGGGACGACCTTCGCACAGCCGATGCTCTGGCCGAGGAGGCTCGACGCGTCGTGGAGGTGGGAGAGCTCGGCAGCTATCCGACGAGCGCACTCGCGTTGGCCGCTTCGGCTCGGAGCAGGCTCAGGCACGGCCAGTGGGACCAGGCCCGGCACCTCCTGACCGCGTCGATCCGCCTGACTCCGGATCTGACCCACGCGCTGCCCTGGCTGGCGGTGCAGGCTCGGATCGAGCTGGCGGACGCGTATGTGACGCTGAGAGACCGAGAGGCAGCTCAACACATCCTCGGCGAGGCCCGGGAAATCCTCACGACCCGACCCGCTCTCGGGGTGCTCGGCGACGGTGTCGACCGGCTCGAGCGGGAGATCGCCGCGATGCCCCAGGCGCAGGGCGGAGTCAGCTCCGGGCTCACGCGCGCCGAGCTTCGGCTGCTCCCTTGGCTCTCCACGCATCTGTCGTTCAAGGAAATCGGAGAGCGGCTCCACGTCTCGAGGAACACGATCAAGACTCAGGCGATCTCCGTCTACCGAAAGCTCGGCGCCTCCAGCCGGAGCGAGGCGGTCACGATCGCGGAAGATCTCGGCCTCGTCGAGCCCGCAGAGGCCCAGGATGCCCGGTTCGAGCTCGGTGAGCCGATCGCGTCGGTCGCTCTCTAGGACGTCCGCCCGGACGCGGATCGAAGAAGCGGCGGTTTCACCCGTTCGGCATGACGATTCCCCGTCGCGAGGAGTGAACACTCACGAGGACACGGTGAACCCGAACCCTAAGTTGGCAGGCCACGAGCGGATCGACGCGCTGTTCGTTCAAAGCGCGACGGGGTTCACCAGCGAGGGCGGAACCGTCACTCTCCACGGTCTTGCGGAGTCGACGGTCTACTTCGCCGAGCGACCCCGTCGTGAGGTCGGCCACCTACGCTCGAGCAGCTTCGTCGAGCTCTGGGACGTCGGCGTCTACGGCTTCGCGGTCGACCCGCCCAATGCCGTGCTCTCGTTCCTCGACGACGGCGACGCCTCCGACGACGTCGTCGTCGTCCTGCACGAACCTCGCCTTGCCGAAGGCGAGCTGACGTATCGCGTCGACGTGCTAGAAGGCACGCTGCCCGCTCGGACAGGGCTCTGTGCGGTGTTCATCGACGCGTTCGGGCGGCCGCCGTCGCCCGTCTCGGTCGTCGGGCGCGTCCGCAAACACGCAACGGCGGGCCAGCAGGGCTGAAGGTCAGCCCACGGCGTCCTGCGCGTGGTACTCGGCGAGCAGGCGCTCCTCCTCGTCGCGCTTCGGGAAGAGGAAGAAGACGATCGCGGCCCCGAGCACGATCGCGACGATCCCGGCCGTGTAGGCCCATTGATCGCCCTGGAGAAACGCCGTCCTGGCGCCGGAGACGATGGCGTCCTGCGTCGACTCCGGATACCGCGAAGCCGTGTCCGCGGCGCTGGAGAACGACTTGGTCAGCTCGGCCTGAGTGCTAGGGGCGATGTCCTTTCCGGAGCTCGAGATCAGCGACCCTGCGGCAGCAGCGTAGCCGGCGGTGAGCACCGCCCCGAAGATCGACTGCATGATCGCCCCGCCCAGGTCGCGCTGCAGGTCGGCGGTGCCGGAAGCCATTCCTGCGCGTCTGACCGGCACGGAGCCGGTGAGCGAATGCGATGCGGGCGTGCCGGCGAACCCGACACCGATGCCGATGAAGATGTAGGCGATCGCGATCTCCCAGTACGAGCTGCCCTCCTGCCAGAGCACAAGCATGATCAGGAACGCCAGGAACAGGAACACGTAGCCGCACAACAGCGTGAAGCGGGCGCCGTGTGACTCGACGAGCTTTGCCGAGCGCGGCGCGACGAGCACCATGAAGACCACGGCCGGCAGGAACGCCGCGCCCGCCTGCAACGTCGAGTAGTCGAGAACGTTCTGAAGGTACTGCTGGCTCACGAACGCGCAGCCCATCAACGAGCCGAACACGATGATGCCGGCCACGGCCGCCACCCAGAAGACCCGACGAGAGGCGACGTTCAGGTCGTAGAGAGGGTTCTCCGCGTGGCGCTGACGGAGATAGAAGGCGACGAGCGCCAGCACCGCGATCCCCGCAAGCACGAGGGTCGCCGTTCCCGCGTTCGGGACCGGCGCGAAGTTGATCGAGAGAATCAGAGCACCGACGAGGGCGAGCGACAGGATGCCGCCCAGGTTGTCGACCGGCTCCGTGGACTCGTTCACGTGCGCAGGCACGAACAACCACGCCAGCACGATCGCCACGACCGCCAGCGGGAGCGTGATCAGGAACACCGATCCCCAGTAGAAGTACTGGAGCAGAAAGCCCGAGGTGAGCGGTCCCAGCGACGCGATCGCACCGCCGATCCCGGACCACAGCGCGATCGACTTCGTCCGACCGGGCCCCGCCCAGAGAGCCGTGATCAACGCCAGCGTCGTCGGGTAGGCCATCCCCGCCGCGAAGCCCCCGCCGAGCCGTGCGAGGAAGAGCACGATGTCGGAGGGTGCGAGCGCGGCGAGCAGAGACATCGGGATCGCCAGCGCCGTTCCCAGCAGCAGCATCAACTTGCGCCCGTAGCGGTCGCCGAGCGCGCCCAGCCACAGCACCGAGCACGCGAGCCCGAGCGAGTAGCCGACGGCGATCAGGTCGAGAGTCGTCTGGGAGGAGTCGAAGTGCTTGCCGATGTCCGGCAGGGCGACATTGGCAACGGACAGGTTCAGGTTCGCGACCCCCGCGACGACGATCAGGGACGTGAGAACGAGCCCGGCACGCTCCGGAACGGTCGACGCATCGTCCGACGCTCGTGCCCCTGCAGCGTGGGCTCCGGTGGACGTGGAGTCGGTCACGTTCGATCGAGAGTCTGTCTGCGGCGTCCGACGCGCATCGTCCGGTTTGGATGAACCATGCGGTTGTTCAACGACCCAAACGCACCTCCCGGCCCGATCTTGATGCCCCAGACTTGTGCGCCGAACGCCTTCAGGAGCGGGGAAGGCCTGATCCGGCTCGAGCCGGGTCGGTCGCACGGAGGGAGCTGGGGCATCTCTCCCTCCCCCTAACCAGCCACGGGCCGGCCGAGGCCTGCGATCATGGTCTCATTCAGCGCTTCATCGTCACGATCGAGGGACCCGGCTGGGAGGACGTCCAGGACGTGGAGATGCCACGGCTGCCCGGCGAAGGCGAGGCGATCGAGACTCGGTACGGAACCTGCATCGTGACCAAAGTCGAAAAGCCGCAAACTGCGGAGAAGTACGACGGCAAGATCTTCTGCCGTCTTCCGTAGAGCGTTCCGCCGCTAGGCGGCTCGCGGAGCAGCGGGCTGCATCACGGCGCCGATCAGCCAGAGGATCGGGAAGAAGATCCCGAAGACGAACAGCCACCCGTGTCCCTTCCTGAGGGTCATCAGCCCGAGCGTGAACAGAATGGTCAAGTACAAGAGGAAGCCGAGGATTCCAACGCCCCACCACATAGGTGCCTCCTGTGAATAGCCGGTAGTTGTCGCGCGATGATCGCGGATCGCGTCGGGAGGTTCATCACCCTCTCCAGGTGAGAAGCCGGCTGACGCTCATCCTCGCCTTGTACGCTCACCCGCATGTCCGAGGCAACGGCCGCAGTCGGCACCGTCGAGCCGGAACAGCCGTCCAAGCGACGGCGGGTCGTACGGATCGCGTCGTGGATCCTCGGGCTCGTCGTCCTGCTCGCATTGCTTCACGCGGCGGGCATCGACGTCTGGGGGTGGCTCACCCAGCTCTGGGACACGGTCACCGAGATCTCATTCGCCTACATCCTCCTCGGATGCATCTTCCAGGCGCTGCAGACGACCCTGACCGCTCTGGGGTGGTACGGGATCCTGCGCTATGCGTATCCCGGTGGCGTGACGTTCATGCCCGTGCTCGCCTCCTATGCAGCGGGCGTGGCGCTCAACAACTTCCTTCCGGCGAACATCGGGACCTTCGTCACGTTGCTCATGTACGTCGCGATCGTGCGGGGATCCACGTTCCCCGGCGTTCTCGCCGGCTACGTCGTTCAGAAGATCTTCTACCTCGTGATCGGGACGCTGATCTACCTCTACCTGTTCATCGCCGTGGCCGGCTCATTCGACTTTCAGTTCGGGAACGAGCGAGACGCAATCACGAGCCATCCCGTCCTCACCCTGGGGATCATCGGCGGAGCGATCTTCCTGATCGTGCTGCTCATGCGGATCTTCTGGAGCTGGGTCAAGAAGATGTGGGCCAAGGCGAAACAGGGAGCGGCCATTCTCGGCGACCTTCGCTCGTACTTGAAGCTCGTGCTCCTGCCGCAGATGGGTGGGTACGTGGCCAAGGTGATGGTGATCATCGTCTTCCTCGCCGCATACAGCATTCCGGTGACGTTCGGCTCGGTGATGAGCGTCCTCGGCTCGAATCAGCTTGCGAACATCCTCTCGTTCACGCCGGGAGGCGTCGGCGTCAACCAGGCGTTCAACTCGTTTGCCCTCAACAGCTACACGGACTCGACGACCGCGACCGCGTATTCCGTCGCCCAACAACTGATCACGACGGCGTTCAACGTCGGCTTCGCGGTCGTGCTCATCTGCATCGTCTTCGGTTGGAGCGGGGGCTCGAAGCTGGTCCGGTCGTCGTATGAGGACGCGAGGGTGAAGGCGGGCGAGATGAGAGCAGATCGCGGCAAGTCGCTGGGCGCAGCCGAGAACGACCCTGACTGAGGCGATGTTCGGAGAGCGGCTCAGCCGGCCCATGCTGCCGCTCGGCCGCACGCGGTCCCAACCTTGTGCGTGGCCACGGAGTCACAGTGCGGAGTCACGCCGCCCGTTTGCTGCCCCGTTCCGCGGCTAGCTGTGCTCGTTCCCAGCAGCGAACCTCGGCGTGGAGCTCCTCGCCGTCGTCCCGCCGGATCCGGTAGTCGACGGCCCAGCTCCGTTCTGCTCGGGTGCCGTGAGGTCGCGTGTCTCGACCACCTCGGCCATAGGCGGCACCGTACCCGACCTCTAGGCGACGCCTGGCGAACAGTTGGCCCACGGCACGAGCTCATCCGAGCGCTCCGTGGAGCGCCGGCTCAGGCCGTCGCGGTGTCGGTCGCCCCTGCGATCGGCCGTTCGGCCTCCTTGCCCGCTTCACGGGCGAGAGTGATAGCGACGGCGCCGACGAGCGCGAGACCGAGGCCGATGCAGGCGGCGGCCACGTGCCAGGCCGGCCTACTGAGCCGCTCCTCGAGCAGGAGGATGCCGAGCAGGATGCCGACGACGGGATTCGCAACGGAGACTGTTGCGACCGAGGGCGCGAGTCTCCCGGTGCCGAGCGAGACCTGCTGCAGCACGAATCCGAGCACGCCTGCGACCGCCAGCACGTACGGCTCCCAGTGTGTGAGCAGCTCCTCGATCCCTGCGTGCAGGTACTCGAGGGTCGGCTTGGTCAGCGCAGCCGACAGCCCGAAGAGAATGCCGGCGACGGTGCCGAACACGGCAGCCCGCATCGTCAGGCCGCTGCGTCGGCCGAGGACGAGCAAGACAGCGCAGACGGCGACCAGGATGGCAATCGCGATCGCCCATTCGTCGGCCGGCGCGTTTTCGCGACCACCGGCGGGATCGCCGAAGAGCGCGAACAGAGCCAGGCCGCACACGATTACCGTCGCTCCGATCACCTCGCGGCGCCCCACGTGTTGCCGCGTCAGGAAGTAGCCGAGCGGCAGCGCAAAGACAACCGTTGTGACGAGCAGCGGCTGGATGATGACGAGGCGTCCTCGGTCGAGTGCCGCGGCTTGGAACGCATAGCCGGTGAGCAGCGCCAGCGTGCCGACGAGCCACATCGTCTGACCGGCCAGGCGCGCGAGTGACCCTGGATGCCGGAGGGAAATCTCCGGGAGGTTGAGCGCGCCCTTCTGCTGCAGTGCTGCCGCGAGAGCGAACAGAATCGCCGCCACAAGAGCGAGTGCGGAGGCCACGGGCGCACCCTAAGGCGCATGTGCTCCCGCGTGCAAAACGCGCCGTGTCGCCAGCCCCTGCCCCAGCCGGCGATTGTCGGAAGTCGGTCATCCTGCCGACGAGGCGCGAGCCGCGATTCACCCGGATGAACGTCTCCCGCGGGTTATTGACGGCTCACCCGCATTCCTGGAAGCTCTCCTCACCCACCGAAAAGGAGGCGCGATGGCGATTGGACCCGTCCAACTGATCGTGCTCGGCGTCGACGAACCGGAGGTCAGGGGAGAGGTCCTGGCCGAGCTCGACCGGTTGAAGGAGAACGACGTCGTCCGGGTGATCGACGGGGCGGGCCGGAGTACCACGACGACGAGCCACAGGCGGCTCCACCACCCGCGGCGCCCGCCGAGCCGGACATGGCCAGCAAGCTCCAGGAGCTGGCGAAGCTGGAAGAGCAGGGCATCTTCACGGAGGAGGAGTTCCAGGCGAAGACGAAACAGATTCTCGACCTCTAGGAAAAGGAGAAGTGCATGAGCACGATGGACACGCGGCGCCGGGACATGGACACGGCGTGGACCGGCTGGATCGGCTTCGCGGCGATCATGCTGGCGCTGATCGGATCGATCACGTTCTTCGAGGGTCTCGTCGCGATCTTCCGCGACGAGTACTACGTCCTCACCGAGGGCGGAGCTCTGGTCTTCGACCTCACGACGTGGGGCTGGATCATGCTGTTCTGGGGAATCATCCTCTTCATCGCCGGGCTGGGTCTCGCGGCCAAGTCCGGTTGGGCGCGGTGGTTCACGATCATCGTCGTCTCGCTGAACCTGATCGCGCAGCTCGGCTTCCTGGGCAACACGGCGTACCCGCTCTGGACGCTCGTCATCGTCGGCCTCGAGATCGTCGTGCTCTACGCCCTGACGGCGCGCTGGGGGGAAGTGCACACGTTCGAATGACTCAGCGTTGATCGGCGGCGCGGGCCTCCGGGTCCGTGCCGCCGCCGGCGAGACCCTCCCGCGCTGCCCAGAGCGCGGCCTGCGTGCGTGAACGCAGGCCCAGCTTGGACAGGATGTGCGACACGTGCGTTCGAGAGGTGCGCTCGGTGATTCCCAGCGCGGCCGCAATGCCCTTGTTCGTCTTGCCCGCTCCCAGCAGGCGCAGGACCTCGAGCTCCCGGGAGGTGAGGTCCTCCGCGCCGTCGTCGCGCGGTCTCGACCTGAGCGAGGCGGTCAGCCGCCGTGCGATCGCCGGATCGAGCTGAAGCTCGCCGCGGTGAGCGGCCCGAACCGCCACTGCGACCTCGTCGGCGTCCGCGTCCTTGAGCAGGAAGCCGGAAGCGCCCGCCTCGAGTGCCGCATGCACACGCTCGTCTTCGCCGAAGGACGTGAGCACGACGACCTCGACCGCCTCGAAGCGCTTCCGGATCTCGCGCGTCGTCTCGATGCCGTCGACGGGCTCCATCTGCAGGTCCATGAGGACGACGTCCGGCGGAGCGCCGTCGGAGTCGAGGCGGTCGAGAAGCTCGAGCGCCTGCGGGCCGCCCGCCGCGTCACCCACCACCTCCAGGTCGGGCTCGCCTCCGAGGAACTCGAACAGGCCGCGACGGACAACGGCGTGGTCGTCCACGACCACGACGCGAATCGTCTCGTTGCGCTCAGCCGGCACGAGACGAGCCACCCGCCCCGAGGGGGACCTCGACCCGGACGATCGCACCTCGTCGGGGAGCAGTTGCGATCTCGAGGACCCCGTCGATCTCCTCGGCCCGGCTGCGCATGGAGGCGAGGCCGTAGTGCCCGTCGTATGACTCCTCGAGGTTGAAGCCCCGCCCGTGATCCTCGATCTCGAGTGTCACGTGGTCCTCGCCGACCTCGAGGCGAAGGCGCGCCGACGCGACGCCTGCATGCTTGACCACGTTGGCCAGGGCCTCTCGCACAATCCCGTACAGCTGGATCTGGGCGGTGCGAGAAAGCGGAAGCGGACTTTCCGGCCCCTCGACCGCGACCTCGAGCCCATGCTCGCCCGCGAGCGAGGAGGCATATCGCTCGCACGCCGAAACGAGCCCGTCCCCGCTCTCGGGCCCCCATTCGAAGATGAACCGCCGCATCTCGATCTGGGCCTTCCTCGTGAGGTCGTTGATCGTGCTCAGCTTCTCGCCCAGGCTTCCCGAAAGGCTCCCGCCCTCGTCGACCAGCGCCTTCTGGGCGGCGCGGGTGTGCAGAACGCTCGAGAACAGGGCCTGCGCGACCGAATCGTGCAGGTCACGGGCGATCCGCCGACGCTCCTCCAACGCTCGCTCGGCAACCCGCCGCTTGGCCTCTGCCGCTTCTGCGGCCGAACGCTCTCGCTCGCTGACGGCGGCGCTGAGGAAGAGACCGGTGAGCGCGACGACGAGGATGTAGAGCTGCGTGCTCACGGTCCGCTCGTCGATCGGCTGGCTGAAGAACACACCCGCGCTGTGAGCGGTGATCCCGATCGTCAGGCCGGCGTTGATGGCGACCGCCAGCGCGACGCCGGGCGGCCCGAAACGGAACGCGGCCCATATCACCGCCGGAAAGATCAGGTACAGGACCGGAGCGGCGCTCGTCAAGGCGATCGCGGCGAGGGAGACGACGAGAGCGATCAGGAGCAGCCCTTCCGCGTTGCGCATCCGGACCCACGCCGCGCGAGGGTCGCGCCAGGTGAGGATGAGCGGCACGACGACAAGCGCGCCCGCGGTGTCGCCGAGGAACCACGTCCGCCAGAACGTCGGCAGCTCGGAGAGGTCGATCACGTCGCCGGCGAGCATCGAGATCGAGCCGACCGTTGCGCTGATCGACGTCGCCACACAGGCGGCGAGGACCATGCCCCCGACCTGCTGCACGCGATCGAGCATGGCCCGCGGACCGATCAGCCGCCCCAGGAGCCATGCCCCGACGACGATCTCGGCCATGTTCCCGGCCTGCTGGCCGACGAGGCTGCCGAGCGGAATCGAGGTGTCGTCGACGAGCAGCTGGCCGTTGACGAGCAGCTCACCCAGGAAGATGCCCGGCCACCAGCGCAGTCCCCACAGGTACAGGACCGCGATGCCGAGCCCGGCAGGCGGCCAGATCGCCGAGACCGAGGCCGTGTAGCGGAGGGTCTGGCCGAGCTTTGCCGCTGCGAGGTACGCGAGCCCGAGCAGCACGACGCCCGCGAGGAATCTGGCCGACGGCCACCGGAGCGCGACTGATCGCCTCAGTGGAGGCGAGACCGTGGAGATCTGCGCTTCGCCCACGCTGCCTGGAAGGTACCTTCCAGGGCCAAATGGCGCAGTCGGCAGTCGGCCGAATGTCGTAGGCGAAGGTCGACATTCGTCCGATGTGCAGGAGTTTTCGACGGGCGATACTTCTGGCATGCGGCGTTCCGCGTCTAGCGCGCCATTCCCGTGCCCGTCGATCCGGGAAGGACGGCTGCAGGTGCCGCGACCGCCGTCAGCGCTTGCTCCGGGGTGAGCGGTGGCACCTGAGCCGAAACAGAAGAGCGTCGCCGGCGAGCGGCTGCTCGGCTTGCGCCCGCAGCGCGAGGAGGCGAAAGGGCAGCTCCTTCTCCGGTCGAAGATGCGGGTGCCGCGGGTTCCGTCACGCCACGTCTCGCGCCCGCGACTGCTCGAGCTCCTCGACTCGGGCCGCGAGCATTCCCTGACGCTCGTCTGCGCCCCGCCCGGATATGGGAAGACAGCGTTGCTCGCCGAGTGGCGGGAACGCGAGTCCCCACAGCGTCCCTTCGCCTGGCTGACCCTCGACCGCGACGACCTCGATCCGGTCCGTCTCTGGGCGCACCTGATCTGGGCGATCCGGCAGACGACCGCCGAGGTCGAGGGCCCGCGGCCCGTGGTCGCCGAGCTGTATCCGAA
Source organism: Gaiellaceae bacterium (assembly GCA_035765175.1). GTDB lineage: Bacteria > Actinomycetota > Thermoleophilia > Gaiellales > Gaiellaceae > VAXT01. The sequence goes on along the minus strand of DASTYD010000112.1, from coordinate 4,069 downwards.
CACCCTCTTCGACAGCGTCCTCCCACGACTGCTCGAGACGCTTGCCGACATGCCGGGTGAGCGCGTGATCGTGCTCGACGACTACCACCTGGCCGACAACGAGCTCTGGGACGCGTCGCTCGACTTCTTCCTCGAGTATCTCCCCCCGAACGTCCAGCTCGTCGTGGCGTCGCGGTCGGCTCCGAGGCTGCCACTGGGCCGGTTGCGGGCGCACGGCGAGCTGCTGGAGGTCGAGGCGAACGACCTACGGCTGGACGATCGCGAGGCGGGCAAGGTCGTCAGATCGATCCTCGGCAGGCCGCTTCCCGCGGCCGACATCGCCACCCTCGTCGAGCGCAGCGAGGGGTGGCCGGCGGGGGTCCACCTCGCGACGCTCCTGCTCAAGCACGCAACGGACGGTCGCGCGGTGATCGAGTCGCTGGCCGGCGACAACCGATACGTCTTCGACTACTTGAAGAACGACCTCTTGGACGGACTTCCGGACGAGGTCCGGACCTTCTTGCGGCAAACCTCCATCCTCTCGCGGCTCTCCGCGCCGCTCTGCGACGCGGTGAGAGGGACGACGGCATCGCGGCGGCTTCTCGAGGGGGCCGAGCACGCGAATCTCTTCCTCATCCCGCTCGACGAGCGGCGGGAGTGGTACCGCTACCACCGACTCTTCGCGGACGTGCTTCGCCGCGACCTCGAAGAGGCGGAGCCCGAGAGCGTCCCCGTGCTGCACGTTCGAGCCTCGGAGTGGTTCGAGCAGCACGGGGACGTGGAGGAATCGATCGCACACGCGATCGCGGCGCGGGACGCGGCGAGGGCGAGCGATCTCGTCTCCCGCCATGCACACGCACTGCTCCGCGGCGGGCGCATCGCGGCGCTGATGCCCTGGCTCGACGACCTCAGCTGGGGTGCGGCGCTCGCCGATCCACAGCTCGCCGTCATCAGGGCGCTCGCGACCGGCGAGCTCAACTCCTCGACCGACGTGGTCGAGAGCTGGCTGACGATCGCCGAAAGCTCCAGTCTTGACAGTCCGCCGGCGAGCACGATGCCGTCGCTCGAGTTCGGCGCCTCCCTCGTCCGCGCGCGCTTTCTCCTGGGGGGCGTGGCACGTGCGGTTGAGGCGGGGCGCCGAGCGTCTGCCGCAGTGAGCAACGGCACCGAGTGGCGACTCGAGGCCCTGTTTGCCCACGGGCAGACGCTCTACCTGAGTGGCCAGGGGATAGAGGCCAGGAAGGTTCTCGAGCAGGCGCTCCTCGAAGCGCCGGACGATGCGCCGCAGACGACCGCCGAGATCCTCGCCCAGCTCGCGCTCATCGAGCTCGACCGCGGGGACCTCGACCGTGGCGAGGCGCTCGCGCGCCGGTCGGTCGCGTTGCTCGAAGCCGGAGGCCTCGGCGAGATGGTCTCCGCCGGTGCGGGGCACCTCGCATTGGGGGTGGCGCTCGGTGCAAGTGGGGCGCTGGCCGAAGCGGAGGCCGAGATCGAGCTGGGCGCCAAGCTGCGCGAGGCTCCCGGGCCGACGGTCTGGCACGCGCACGCGCTCGTCTTCCTCGCGCGAGCGAGGCTCGCCCGGGGAGACCTCGAGGGGGCGAGACACAGCCTCAGCGGGGCTCAGCTCGAGGTCGACGGCCTGCCGGACGTCGGCATCGTGGCCTCCCTGCTCGACGACACGAAGCGCCGGCTGGAGGCCGGGATCCGGCGGCCCGCGCACGTCGGAGAAGCGCTCAGCGACCGCGAGCTCGTGATCCTGCGCCTGCTCGCCGCCGGCCTGACGAAGCCGGAGATCGCACGCGAGCTCTACATCGCCTACAACACGGTCAAGACGCACACGAGGACGATCTACCGCAAGCTCGACGCGTCCACGCGGGAGGCTGCGGTCGCGCGGGCCCGTGAGCAGAAGCTGATCTAAATCACCCGGATGAGCGGCGCCCGGGGGTGATGACCGCTCACCCGCTTCCAGCGGACGATCACTGATGACGTGGAGGGCCCACCGACCGCTGGCTGCGAAGACGAGGCGTGACGACGGCCCTCGTCATCCTGCTCCTCGTCGACCTCGCGGTGGTCGTCGTGCTCACCGCGGCTTACATCCGAAGGCGCCGGTGCGTCACGGGCCGGCGCGGAACGTTCAAGGGCAAGCTTCGCGTGGTCGAGGGCGAGATCCCCGGCCTCTCGTCGAATTGGAGCGCGGGGTACGGGCACTGGGTCCGTGACGTTCTCGTCTGGGACACGGCGCCCTTCCTCTGGCGGACGAAGGCGATTCCCGTCGACGGGACGGATGTCTCGGGCATCCACGGAGCGAACGGATCCGTCTCGCGGCTCGGAAGGCGCCCGATCGTGACGCCGCTTCTGTCCGACCACCGCTCGAGGCTCGAGCTCGCGACGTCGGAAGAGGACCGCGACCTCGTCCTCGGCCCCTTCGCAGGCGCCTCCGCGGTCGGAGCGCTCGTGCGCGCCCGCATCGACGTAAGCGGTCCTGACGAGTTCTATCCGGACGACAACTGAGGGAGTTCGAATGAGCGAATTGGTTTTGGGAATCGGCTGGCTGCTCGGAGGCGGAATCACGGTCCTCTCCGTCCTGGCGGTCGTGGTCGGCATCGCCGCGATCGTCAGCGTGCTCCGAAACGAGGACTTCTCCCGGGGATCGAAGCTCCTCTGGGTGGTCGTGATCGTGCTCTTGCCGCTCCTCGGCGGGGCCATCTACTTCGGCGTCCGCAGCGACTGGTGATCGCGTCGAGCGTGGGCCGACGCGGCCTGCGCTGTGCCCGTAACCCGAGTCGTTAGAGTTCGTCGCGCATGGCGATCGCCCGCGAAGCCGAGCCCGTCAGCTCCCTACACGAGATCCGCGAAGCCGGCCTCGACCGCGAGGACCTGCTGACGATCTACCGCAACATGCTGATCACGCGCGGGATCGAGGAGCGCGGCCACATCCTCTACAAGCAGGGCAAGATCCCTGGCTCGTTCTACACGGGCCGCGGGAACGAGGCTTCCTCCGTAGGGGTCGCGATGGCGATGGGCCCGGACGACGTCGGCACGCCGCTCCACCGCGACATGGGCGTCCACGTCACGCGCGGCGTCGAGCCCTGGCGGATCTTCGCCCAGTACATGGGGCGCGAGGACGGGCCGACCCGGGGACGGGACGGCAACGTGCACATGGCGGACTCGAAACTCGGCCTGCTCGCGATGGTGAGCCATCTGCCGGCGATGCTGCCGGTCGCGGTCGGCTGCGCTCTGGCGTTCCGGATCCGAGAGGAGAAGCGCGTCTCGGTCGCCTGGTTCGGCGAGGGCGCGTCCGCGCGCGGTGACGCTCACGAGGGGATGAACCTCGCCGGAGTGCGACGGCTGCCCGTTGTTTTCATTTGCGACAACAACCAGTGGGCATACTCGACGCCTACCCACCTCGAGTACGCCTGCGAGACGCTCGCCGACCGGGCGCAGGCCTACGGGTTCGAAGGCGTCGTCGTCGACGGCACGGACGTCCTCGCCGTCTACCGCGAGGCGAAGCGTGCGATCGAGAAGGCGCGCGAGGGCGGGGGCCCGACGCTGATCGAGTCGATGACGCTCCGCATGGAGGGTCACGCGGTGCACGACGACGCGTTCTACGTGCCGAAAGAGATGTTCGAGGAGTGGGCGAAGCGCGACCCGATCGAGCGGTTTCGCGGCTGGCTTCGCGAGAACGCAGACCTGACCGACGCCGAGGAGGAAGAGATCGCCGCAAGCGTCAAGAAGATCCTCGGCGACGCGATCAACCGCGCGGACGAGTCGCCGCTGCCCGACCCGTCGAAGATCACCGAGGGCGTCTTCGCGACGCCGGAAGACCTCGACACGCCGCACCACAAGTAGCCATGGCTGAGATGACGTATTTGCAGGCGATCTCGGACGGCCTCCGCCAGGAGATGCGCCGCGACAAGCGCGTGTTCGTGATCGGCGAGGATGTCGGCGTCTACGGCGGCGCCTTCAAGGTCACGCTCGGCTTCCAGGAGGAGTTCGGGCCGTGGCGCGTGATCGACTCTCCGCTGTCGGAGACGGCGATCGTCGCCGGTTGCACGGGCGCGGCGATCATGGGCATGCGGCCCGTCGCCGA
>DASTYD010000111.1:0-31548 GCA_035765175.1 Gaiellaceae bacterium | reverse complement strand
ACGCCGACGATCCCGGTCGGGCCTTCGTAGCGCGACGCCGAGAGGCCGAGCCGCTCGACGAGCTCCGGGTCGCTCGCGCTGCCGCTGACAGGACACGGCCGCGTGTGCGGCACGTCCGCGAGTAGCGCGCCGAGCGAGACGACGAGGTCGATTCCGAGCTCCTGGATGAACCCGACGATCAGGTCCGAGAAGGTGCGCCAGCGGAGGTTCGGCTCGATGCCGAGGAGCAGGACGATGTCGCGGTCGAACCCCTCCGGACGCCCGTGGTAGAAGATGGTCGAGGGCCAGTCGATCCGCCGCGTGAGCCCTTCCTCGAGCGAGACGTGCGGGCGGGTCGCCTGAAAGTCGAAGAAGGTCTCCGGGTCGATCTCAGCGAATCGCTTCGCGTCCCAGAGCTTGGCGAGGTAGCCGGTCGCGAGCGAGGCTCCCTGACCGCCGTCATTCCAGCCCCGGAAGGCGGCGATCATGAGCGGACGCTCGAGCTGCGGACGCCGTGAGACGCTGAGTTCCTCGGACATGACCTCAGTCTAGGTGCGAAGCAGGGACCGGGGTGGGCGGTAGAACAGCGCCGCCAGCGCCACGGTGCCCGCCCAGACCGCCGCGGCGAGCACGACGTGTACGAGAACGAGTTGCCATGGGAGCTCCATTCGCCACTGAAGCTCTCCTATTCCCATCTGAGCAAGCAGCAATCCGAGGACGGCGAGCCCGAAACGGAAGAGCGCCGGTGACCGCTGCCGGTACGCGGCGAGGTAGCCGATCGCGAACAGGAACGACAGCAGGAAGGCGCCGACGATCGCTCCGTGGACGTAGACCGTGGGCTCGAGCGAGCCGAAGCGGTCGATGTGCTCGCCGCCGCCGGAGTGCGGACCGGCGGCAGTCGCGAAGGTGCCGCTGACGACCAGCGCGAAGCCCGCGGCGACGAAGACGATCGCGAGCCGGCGCAACTCGACGGGGACGAGCGGGGGCGACCTGCCGTCGTGGAGATTGAAGGCCTCGACCGTCAGCACGACGGCTCCGGCCAGGAGCGCGATCGAGAGGAGGAGATGCGCCGTGACGACGGGCCAGCGGAGGTCTGACGCGACGGCGAGATAGCCGAGCGGCGCCTGGGAGAGCGCTCCGAGGAACACGAGCAAGGCGACTCGTCGAGCCCAGTTTGGAAGTCCGGGTGTCCTGCGCGCCGCGAGCCAGGTGACGAGCGTGAGCGTGATCACGACGCCGCCCACGAGCCGGTTGCCGAACTCGACGAACGCGTGCACGTCCTTCTCGGGCAGCGGGCGGCCGCGCTCGCAACCCGGCCAGGCCCGGCAGCCGAGGCCCGAGTCCGTGAGCCGCACCGCGGCGCCGCTGCCGACGATCAGCCAGAGGAGCAGCGTGTTCGCGATCGCGATCTGGACGAACCGCGCCGGCGAGAGCTCGAAGCCCCGGATGCGTGTGAGTGCGGTCGAGGCCTCCACGGCGCGCACTCTAGAGAAGGGGATCGAGCAGCTCCGGATAGCCGTCGGCGCCGCTGTACGGCGTCGGCCTCGACCCGAGGAAGAGCGGGCGGTCGGCCGCGTTCAGGAGCACGGGCATCATGTCGGGCCCCCTGAGCTGGCCAAGGATCCCCGCGGCACACTCGAGCTCGCCGAAGCGCTCGACGGCGTCTGCGCGCACCCCGGGGCCGGCGAGAAGGAACGGCACGGGATCTCCGGAGTGGATGACGTCGGGGTAGGTCGGCGTCGCGTGGTCGCCCGTTACGCAGACGATCGTCCGGTCGGTCGGCGGATCGCCCAGGACGGAGTCGAGAGCCTCGATCGTGCGCTGCTTGATCGCGGGATCCTTCGTGTGCCCGGCCATGTCGGTGGCCTTCAGGTGGGAGAAGACGAACGTGTCGCCCTCGTCGAGCCGCTGGAGCCCGAGCTCGATGCGCGCGCGGAGGTCGGCCGGGGCGTCGTCCGTCTCGGGGAGGTGACGCGGCTCGAGCCCAATCGTCCGCGCAAGCCCGAGGAGGAACGTGGAGTCGGCGAGGAAACTGCCGCGGAGGCCGTGACGCTCGGTGAAGGTCGGGCTCTCGCGGGGACGACCCCACCACTTGAGGGTGATCGCGTTGAACGAGGGAAGCCCTGCCGCAGCCCGGCGCTCGTTGACCGGGTGCTCCGCGAGGAGCTCCATCGTCTGCCTCGTCCAGGCCTCCGCGGCACGTGCGGTCGGCTCGGCCTCCGTCACGAGCGGTTGCGGCCGGAGCACCGGATACCAGTCCTTGAAGAAAGCGTCCGAGTCCGTCACGCGGTCGTCGGCGTCCGGGAACACGCGCAGGATCGCCTCGCCGCGCCGGAGGTGCGTGAGCTCGAACCGGAGCCCGTCGACGTCGATCCCGGCGCAGGCATCGATCAACTCGGCCGCGTCCGCCTCGTCGTCGCCGCTCGTCCGGGGACGGCCCGTCAGCCACCATCCGTCGGCACGCCGCTCGGTCGGCCTGAGCGCCGCAAAGGCAAAGACGTGTGCGGGGTCGACGTCCTGCCCGTCGCCGACGGCCTCGAGAACGGCGCGGCCCGGGAACTCCTCCGGCGTGTAACCGAGCATCGCCCAGTGGGCGCGCTCGCTCGACGGCGCGCGTCCCGGCCCGAGGCTGTAGATCACTCCGCAGGATCCCGCAGCAGCGAGGGCATCGAGGTTCGGCGTGTTCGCAACCTCGTTCGCCGTTCGCCCGTTCAGGGAGGCGTGAGCGCGGTCTGCGAGGCCGTCGAGAAGGACGACGAAGATCGGGTACACAGAGCGGAGGCTAGAGGCGAAGGACTGCGATTGACATCTATAGCAGCTCTGCTATCATAGCAAGTATGCGATCAGACCGATTCCTCGCCGAGGCCGGCGCCGTCGGCATCGAGCACGAACAGGCCCTCGCCCTCTTCGACCGCCTCTACCCCTCCGAGAAGGACGAGCTCTCACGAGATGGCACGCCGTTCGGCTCCCAGTCCGGGCTCTCCAGGACCGTGCAGGTCTTCGTCGGGCTCGGAGTGCTGCTCGTGATCGGCGCGCACGCCTGGTGGTCGACCACGGGCTACGAGGCGCTGGGCATCGGGATCGTCCTCGGCCTCACGCTGCTCTGGCAGATCGGCTTCCTCGCAGCGGCAGAGTGGGCCAGGCGGGCGGGCCATACGCTTCTCGAGGCAGGTTTCGCCACGATCGTCGCGTTCTACACACCGCTGACGATCTACTCGGTCGAGCGGCTCCTCGGGGCGGATTTCGACGGCAACCAGTTCAATGACTTCTATCCGTGGATCTCCGGTGGCTGGGTGTTCATGGAGCTCGGCTCGATCGCCGTCGCCGCGGCGCTCCTCTACCGGTATCGCCGGCCGCTCCTTGCGCTCCCGATCACGCTGTTCATCGGCTTCCTGCTCATGGACGCGACTGCACGCTTCGTGGGAGAGGGTCTGGACGACGAGGACACGATGAAGTGGGTCGTGCTCGGTGGCGGAATCGCGCTCGGCCTCCTCGGGATCCTCCTCGACTACCTCGGCTGGCGACGCTTCGCGTTCTGGCCGCACCTCAGCTCGATCTGGCTCGTGGCGTGGGGACTGCCGTTCTGCACCGGCGAGCACACCTGGTCGCTCTTCCTCGTCGCTGCGGTCGACCTGCTCGTGGGCGTCTGGCTCGCGCGGGTCACGTACCTTGCGGCCGGAGGCGTCATCGGCTGGACCGCGATCAGCATGAGCGCCCATGGCGCCGCGTTTCCCTTCCTGCTCATGGCGGGCGGGATCGTGTTCATCGTCGCCGGCATCTGGCTGGCACGAGCGGACAGCCCCGTCCGTCGCTGGCTTGCCGCGCGCGAGCTCCCGGCTCCGCAGCGCGACCTTGCGTACTAGGCGATGCGCGCGCCTGTCTGGCCGTCGGCTGCTTGCCACACCGATCACCGCGATTCCTCACGGCCTTTCTCTGACTGCAACCCTCCCTAGACGGCGGCGCGTTCGAGCTCCTGGATGACCTGTGCGACCCCGTGCGGGACGAGTGCCTCCCAGTCCTGCCCGGAGCGAAGCGCCTCCCTCACGTCAGCACCCGAGAGCTCCTTCTCGGCGCCCTCGTCGAGGATCACGACCTCGTAGCCGGCGGCCAGCAGCCGTTCCTGCTTCTCGCCGCCCCAGGCCGAGAAGAGTCGCAGGTACTGCGTGATTCCCTCGGGCACGTACGCCGCCCACAGCTCGGGCTCGTTCACCGGGAACGGGATCACGTGCACGCGATCGTGTTCGAGCCCGAGGTCCTGGGCCGCCGCCTTGACCATCAGCATGCGCTCGCCATAGGAATACGGATTCGACTCGGGCAGGTGGCGAAGCGGGTCGCTCTCCTCCGGCTTCACGCGCGACGGGTCCGGATTCGTGATCCCGACCCAGAGCTCGTCGCAGCGCTCGGCGGCGCCGCGCATGTACTCGAGATGCCCCCGGTGGAAGGGCTGGAAGCGGCCGTGGATCATCCCTCGCCTCATGGCGGCGCGACCCTACTCGACGAAGACGCCCGAGCCTTCTTCGACCATGCCGACCCGGCGCAGGAAGAGGCGGCGCTCACCGAACTCGGCCTCGAGAACGGGCCCTTGCCGCGCCGGAAGCGACACGAGCAGGCCGCCTGCCGTCTGCGGGTCGTAGCCGAGCGCCACCAGCGTCTCAGGGACGCCCTTCAGCGTCATGTGACGGCTCGCGAAGTCGCGGTTGCGCGGATCGCCGCTCGTGCGGATCCCTTTCCGCGCGAGATCGAGTGCGCCGTCGATCGCGGGGAAGCGCTCCGACTCGAGCCGGATCTGGACTCCACTCCGCTCGGCCATCTCGCGGACGTGACCGAAGAGGCCGAAGCCGGTGATGTCCGTGACGGCGTTCACCGAGGCCGACCGCAGCACGTCCGCCGCGTCCTTGTTCAGCGTCTTCATCCACCGGACCGCTCGCTCGAGCTGCTGCGTGCCGATGGCGCCGCTCTTGTGCCCGCTCATGATCAGGCCGGTGCCGAGCGGCTTCGTGACGTAGACCGCATCTCCTGGCTGCGCAGAGGCCTTCGTCCAGATCGCCTCCGGGTGGACGCTGCCGATCACGGCGAGCCCGTACTTCGGCTCGGCGTCGCGAATCGTGTGGCCGCCGGCGAGCAGCGCGCCCGCCGACCGGACCGTCTCGTCGGCGGCCGCGAAGATCTGCCCGAGCATGTCCATGGGCAGCTCCTCGGGGAACGCCGCAATCGAGAGGGCGAGGAACGGCGTGCCGCCCATCGCGAAAACGTCGTTCAGCGCATTCGTCGCCGCGATCGCGCCGTAGTCCGCCGGGTCGTCGACGATCGGCGGGAAGAAGTCGAGCGTGAAGATGATCGCCCGGTCCTCGTCGAGGCGGTAGACGGCCGCGTCGTCCGGGGTCCCGAGGCCGACGAGGAGGTTCTCCGCGTCCACGGGCACGAATCCTGCGAGCAGCTGCTCGAGCCTGGCGGCCGAGTACTTCGCCGCGCAACCGCCGCAGGAGGCGAGATCGGTGAGCTTGACGTTGGCGGCGTCGAGATCCATGGGGACGGCTTCCGCGGAGTTGCGGACTGTACCCCCAAGAACGCCGGACCGTGACGCGACATTCCCTTCGATCGAGCTTTCCAGATAAAGGCGGCGGCGGAGAACCGCCGCCGCTGTCAGGGGAGAGGAGGAGCTTTGTGTCCCACTAGCGTTCGACGAGCGCGGTGGAACCCCTGGTTTCCCCACGGGCGCCCCTCCTTGCAGGCGGCGGCTTGTTCCAGCGTGTCAGGAGCCGGCTGAGAGAAGGTCGATTCGGAGGTCTTGCGCACAGCGAATCGCTTCCGTCGGGTGACCTGCTTCACCGAGCGCACGCCAACGATCACCCACAACCCGCAGGCCGCTCAAGAAGAAGACGGTCGGGGAGCAGCCCCCGTTGTCCGCGAGTCGCTCCAGAGAGGCCCAGTGACGAGCGACTACGAACGAGACCCTACGGGCCGTCCCACCAGCTGACAGGACTTTCTGCCCCGAGGAAGAGCGCGAGCTGGCACGCCACCAGCACGAGGAAGACGAGCTTTGTCCGCAAAGAGTTCACCTCCCTCCTTAGAACCTGACGTCCTGAAGCGCCTCGGCGGCATTCCGGTACAGACGGGCAGCCGCCCGGTCGTCCCCCCGGCGCGCGGCGAGATCCCCCTGGGCGATCCACGCTCGTGCGCGGTGGCTGGCGGAAGAGAGTTGCTCGAAGCTCGAGTCGGCGGCCTTGAACGCCTCCTCGGCCTCGTCGAGCCGGCCCTGCTCCATGAGCGCACGGCCCAGAACGAGCTGGGAGGGGCCGATCTCGTGCAAGAAGTCGAGACGTCCCTCGAGGAGCGTCAGCGCCTGGCGCGCGAAGCGCTCGGCCTGGGCGAAGTCGTTCAGCTCGAGGTGCACGGCCGCCAGGGAGCCGGTCGCCTGGGCGGCCTCCTCCTTGCTGTCCGCGTCGAGAGCGGTCGAGTAGGAGGACTTCAGATACTCGATCGCCTCGTCCGGCTTGCCGAGCATGAGATTGAGGCCGCCGAGGTTGTTCAGCAGGCCTGCGAGGTTCCGCTGGTCGTTCAGCTCCTCGTAGAAGCCCTTCGCCCGCTCGGCATAGCTTCTCGCGAGCACCCAGTGACCCATGCGCTCCGCGACGAGCGAGGCCTGCACGTAGACGTTGGCCATCGTCGGGCTGTCGTCGAGCGACTGAGCGAGCTCGAGCGCGCGCTCGACGTCCTCGCGCGCCGCCTCGAGGTCACGCTGACGCCGGTAGCAACGCGAGCGGTAGGCGAGGATGTTCGAGCGGAGGAGGTCGCACGGGAGCGCCGACTCCTCGGCGAGCGAGTACGCCTCGTTGAAGAGGCTGATCGCGGTCGCGATGCTGGAAAGCTTGTAGCGGCAGACACCGAGCCGGTAGAGGACCTCGGCCCGGTCGAGATCGGAGAACGGCTCGCCTTCGCTGACCGTCCGCGCGCGAGCGAGCAGCTCGAGAGCCTCGCGCAGGTCGCCGTGATGCATCCGCGCCCAGGCCTCACCGGACAGCAGCCGAGCCTCGAGCTCTGTGGCGCCGGTGGCCGAGACCGCGGGCCGGATCTGCTCGAACTCGGACACGGCCTCCTCGTACCGGTGCGCTTCGAGGAGCGCCTCGGCACGCGTCAACGTCGCCTCGACGCGGCCACGCTCGTCCGTCGAGACGCCGTTCGCGAGATAGCCGGCGTCGACGTCGAGGCGGCTCGCCAGCCAGCTGATGGTGTCGCCCGTCGGGCGCGTCTTGCCACGCTCGATCTGGCTCACGTACTCCTTCGAGAACCGATCCCCCGCCAGCTCGCTCTGCGTCATGCCCGCGGCGACGCGCAGCTGGCGCAAACGCTCACCCAGGCGGAGAGCGGCAGGTTTCGAGACAGAAGAAAGCGAGTTGTGCGTCACTGGCGGCGTAGCTCCATGTCGAAGTCAAGCTTACACTTCACTCCTACGCAAGCTCCATTTGAGGGATCATCCCCCGAAAGGGGCATCCCCAGGGGAAAAACCGCGGTGAAGCGCGGGTTTACAAAATCACTTGACTGAGGTACTTGACTTCCCCGAAAAGCGCCTCTATTGTGAGGTCACCTTGCATCGCGGCCGATACGCCAGCCGCACCGTGCAAGGGGCGCGCCACGATGTGGCGACAAAGGCCCGGAGGCGTTGGCTGGGCCGCAGAGCCAAAAGCCTCCGGGCCGTCGCCTCCCAAGCGGCGCGCGCTGGTGGGTTTCTCGCCGCTAAGGGACGACCTCCGGGAGCCGCAGCCCGGAGGTTGATCCCTTGGCGCGCCTCGCTTCGCTAGGTGCCTGTCATCCAGCGTTTGCGGCTCGCAAGGATCGCTTCGAAGTCGTCTTCCAGCAGGTTGCCGACTCTTCTGCTCACTGTGCCCAGGAGCCCGATTGCGATGAAGATCCACGCTTCGGCGCTCGCGTCTCGGTCTCGGATGATGCCGCCGGACTCCTGCGACTGGCGGATGACGTCGCTGACGTAGTCGTGCACCTCGCGCATCTGCTTGCGGAGGAACCTCCGGATCTCGGCGTCGTCGCTCGCCTCGGTGAGGGCCTGGATCCACAACTCGGCGCAGAGCACCTTCGGATCGGTCTCCGCGAAGTAGGCGCGGCCCATCGCGGCCACCCGGAACCGCGGGTCCGGCTCATTCGCGATGGCCGCCTCCCACAGCGCGCGCAGCCGGCTCCAGGACTCCTCGAGGACGGCGAGGTACAGATCTCGCTTCGAGGCGAAGTGGCGGTACAGCACCGGCTCGGTCACGCCTGCCCGGCGCGCTATCTCGGCCGTCGTCGTTCCTCGATAGCTGCCCGTGGAGAAGATGCCGCAGGCGCAGTCGAGGACGGCGGCCTTCCGCTGCTCCGCGGGTAGACGGGTCGCCACGCCTAGGCTCCTTCGAGGATGGGCTGTGGCTCGGGGTGATGCACCTTGCGCACGGTGAGCACCGCGACCACCGCGCCGACGATCGCAATCGCCGCCGCGACATGGAGCGCATTGTGGTAGCCGTCGATGAACTGGGCAGGAGCTCGCGGGTCGGTGGGCAGAACGGTGACCGATGCCGCGACGATCGCTCCCATGAGCGCGATGCCGAGGGAGCCGCCGACCTGACGCATGCTGTTCAGCACGGCCGAGCCGACGCCGGCCTTGTCGACCGGGACCGAGCCCATGGCCGCGGCGGTCGTCGGCGTCATCGCGAGCGACATGCCGACGCCGCCCAGGAGGAGACCGGGAAGGATGTCCCAGAAGGTCGACTCGAGCCCGAGCGTCGAGAAGGAGAGGAGCGACGCGCTCAGCAGGACGAGCCCCGTTCCCATCAGCCAGCGCGACCCGATCTTGTCGGAGAACTTGCCGGCCAACGGCGCGACGAAGACGATCAGGATCGTCATCGGCAGGAACGTGGCGCCGGTCTGGACCGGCGAGTAGCGGAGGATGTTCCCGAGATAGAGGGAGTTGAAGAAGAAGACGCCGAACATCGCGAGCGCGACGAGCAGCATCACGACGTTCGCGCCGGCGAAGGTCGAGTTCTTGAAGAGCGTCAGGTCGAGCATCGGCACGCGCTGGTGCAGCTCGAGCAGGACGAAGATCGTGAGCGCGACGGCGGCGACGGCGAAGCTCGCCACGATCCGGGCCGACGTCCAGCCGTAGTTGTTCGACTCGATCAGCCCATAGGTCAGCGCGAACAGTCCGATCCCCGAGGAGAGGAGCCCCGGCAGGTCGAGTCGCTGCTCTTCGGACTCGTCACGGGTCTCGTCGATCGCGAACCTCGCGACGAGGATGCCGGCGATCCCGACCGGAACGTTGATGAAGAAGATCCAGCTCCAGTCGATGTGCTGCGTCAGCAAGCCCCCGACGAGCGGGCCGATCGCGAGCGCCATCGCCGAGACCCCGACCCAGATACCGATCGCCATCCCGCGCTGCCGTGGCGGGAACGTCGCAGTGATGATCGACAGGGTCGCCGGATTCATGAGAGCTGCGCCGACACCCTGGACGATGCGGGCGCCGATGAGGAAGCTGGCTCCCGTGGCGAGCCCGCACGCGAGGGAGGCGGCGGTGAAGATGAGGAGCCCGGCGATGAAGATCAGCCGCCGCCCGAGCATGTCGGCGAGCTTGCCGCCGGTGAGCATGAGCACGGCGAAGGTGAGCGCGTAGCCGTTGACGACCCACTCGAGCTCCGACGTCGAGATCTTCAGGTCTTGCTGGATCGAAGAGAGCGCGACGAAGACCACGGTGTTGTCGAGCATGATCATGAAGAGGCCGAACGCGACCGCGCCGAGCGTCCACCACTTGCGGTTCTCCTCTGCGAAGATTCGTGCGCGCACCGGGCCTCCTCCGGATAGTTAGCGCACACTAAGTTAACAAACGCTCTTTCGATGGCGCAAGCGACAGCCGAGTTCGTGTGGCAGCCCGACGAGGAAACGCTCGACGGGGCGAACGTCGTCCGGCTCATGCGCAAGCACGGCGTGGACGACTACTGGGAGCTCGTCCGCCGTTCGCAGGAGGATCCGGAGTGGTTCTGGCCGGCTGCGATCGAGGATATGGGCCTCGAGTTCTCCGAGCCGTGGAAGCAGGTCGTCGACCTCTCGCGCGGCCCGGAGTGGGCGACCTGGTTCGTCGGCGGGAAGCTGAACATCGCCTGGAACTGCGTTCACCGCTGGGCCGAGCGCCGCCCCGACGCGATCGCCTCGGTCGGGCTCGGCGAGGACGGCTCGCGCCGCGAGCAGACCTTCGGCGAACTGTCAGGCGAGGTGACCAGGCTCGCGGAGGCGCTCCTCGAGCTCGGCGTCGAGGCGGGCGACCGCGTCGCGATCTTCCTGCCGATGTCGCCCGAGGTACCCGTCGCCTCGCACGCCTGCGCTCACATCGGAGCGATCCAGGTGCCGATCTTCTCCGGCTTCGCGGCGCCCGCCGTCGCCCAGCGGCTCCAGGCCTCGGAGGCGAAGGTGGCGATCACCGCGCGGACGGCGACACGGCGCGGACGCGAGGTGCCGATGCTGGAGATCCTCGAGGAGGCGCGACTGGAAGCGCCCGGCGTCGAGCACGTCGTCGTCGCCCCCTGGGACGAGCTCGTCGCCGACTCGCCGGGGGAGCTTCCGCCGGCCGAGCTCGACTCGGAGACGCCATACCTCCTGACCTATACGTCGGGCACGACCGGGACGCCGAAGGGCGTGGTCCACGTCCAGGGCGGCTTCCTCGTCTCGATCGCACGCGAGGTGTGTTACCAGGCAGACGCTGGGCCAGACGACCGGATCCACTTCGTGACGGACATGGGCTGGATCATGGGCCCGTGGACCGTTGTCGGCGGACACGCGATGGGCTCGACGCTCGTCTTCGCCGAGGGCGCTCCCGACTGGCCGGCCGACCGACTCTGGACGCTCATCGAGTCCGAGCGCGTGACGGTGCTCGGCATCTCGCCGACCCTGACTCGGGCGTTGATTCCGCACGGCGAGCCGCAGACCGATCTAACGTCTCTGCGGACGATCGTCACCACGGGCGAGCCGTGGAACCCCGAGCCGTATCGCTGGCTCTTCGAGAAGGTCGGCGGCGGCCGCTGCCCGATCATCAACTGCTCCGGCGGCACCGAGGTCGGCGCGTGCTTCCTCTCGCCGACGGTGGCGATCCCGATCAAGGCGTGCTCGCTCGGCGGCCCCGCGCTCGGGATGGCGATGGACGTGATCGGCGCCGAGGGCAATTCGGTGCGCGGCGAGGTCGGCGAGCTCGTCTGCCGCAAGCCGTTCCCCGGCATGACGCGCGGCTTCTGGCGCGATCCCGAGCGCTACCTCGACACGTACTGGCGCCGCTTTCCGGGGATCTGGACGCACGGCGACTGGGCCTCGGTCGACGCGGACGGCTACTGGTTCCTGCACGGGCGCTCTGACGACACGCTGAACATCGCCGGCAAGCGGGTCGGTCCGGCCGAGCTCGAGTCGGCGGCGGTCGGCCATCCGGCAGTCGCCGAAGCGGCGGCGGTCGGCGTCCCGCACGAGGTCAAGGGAGAGGTCGCGTGGATCTTCTGCGTGCTCGCGCCCGGCAACGAGTCCTCGGACGAGCTGGCCGCGGAGGTCTCCGCCGCCGTCGCCGCTGATCTCGGGAAGGCTTTCAAGCCGGATCGCGTGCTCTTCGTCTCTGCCCTGCCGAAGACGCGGAGCGCGAAGATCGTGCGCCGGGCCGTGCGCGCGCGGGCGCTCGGCACCGACCCGGGCGACCTGTCGTCCTTGGAGAACCCCGAATCGTTGGAGGAGATCGCAAATGCCGTCTGAGCGTGGAACAGCACTGGTCACGGGAGGCGGGCGCGGCATCGGCGCCGGCATCGCACGGGAGCTCGCGGACGACGGCTGGTCGGTCGTGGTCGCCGCCCGCAGCCGCGACGAGATCGAGGCTGTCGCGGGTGAGGTCGGCGGACGAGCGATCGAGCTGGACGTCTCCGACCGCGACGCGGTCGAACGCGCTGTGGCCGAGGCGGGCGACGTCGAGCTGCTCGTGGCCAACGCGGGAGTCGGCGGCCCGGACGGCGCGACCTGGGAGATCGACCCCGTCGATTGGTGGCGCGTGCAGGAGATCAACGTCCTCGGCGTCCATCTCTGCTGCCGAACGGTGATCCCGGGGATGCTCGAGCGGCGCAGCGGCAGGATCGTGATTACCGCAAGTGGCGCCGCCTACCTCCCCGGTTCGAGCAGCACCGCCTACCCGACGAGCAAGGCGGCCGTCGCCCGGTACGGCGAGACGCTCGCCAACGAGCTGCGCGGCCGGATTCCGGTCTTCTTCTTCAGCCCGGGGCTCGTCAAGACCGCGATGACCGGCCACTGGGGCGACGACCTACCGTGGACGCCGCCAGAGCTCGCGCCGCAGCTCGTGCGCGTGCTCGCCTCCGGCCGCGCGGATGCGCTCGCGGGGCGGTACATCCACGCCGAGCACGACGACATCGAGGATCTGATCGTCCGGGCGGACGAGATCGCCGAGAACGACCTCAACGCGATTCGGCTGCAGCGCTGAGCGGCACAATCCACGTCGCCCGGGCACGGGCCAGCGGCCGGCCGCCTTCGCCGTAGAGCGCCGTGCCCGCGTAGAGCTTCCTGCCCTCCTCCCCGAGGGGCCAGCCGACCACGACGCAGGGCTCGCCGACTTCGGGTAGCTCGTCGACGATCGCCGAGAAGCGGCCGAGCAGCGTCTCCCCGCGGTCCGGGAACCCCACAGCGATGGCGCCGGGGCAGTCGAGCGCGGCCCAGACGACGTGCCGGTCGACCTCGGACGGCGTCCACGGCGCAGCGACGAGGCCGTCGCGGAGCGGTCCGGCGAAGATGCGAAGGCCGTCTCCCGCCTCGCGGTCGGGACCGCAGACGAAGCACGTCGGGAACGCGTGCTCCTCGAACCCTGGGTAGCGCGAGGAGGCGTCTCTTGCCTCCTCGGACGTCGGTGGATCGGGAATCGGCACCCCGAAGGTCGACTCGACGGCCTCGGCGACGACGGCGTCGGCGTCGCGCACGACGACGCCCCGATCGTCTCGCTCGACTCCGAGCGGTCGTCCCAGGGGCGGCGGCCTGTGCAACGTCACTTCCGCGACCCCGTCCAGGAAGTCCGCGACCAGGCCGCACGTATAGCCTCCGTTCGCGGAGCCGGCGGGCCCGTTGAACCGCGGGTCGATGACGAGCTCCATTCCCGGTAGACTATGTTTTAGACTCTGAGTCGAAAACCTCCGATGCGACTCGCGCTAGCCCAGATCGACACAACCGTCGGCGACCTCGAGGGAAACCGCGAGCGGATCCTCTCCGGGCTCGAAGAGGCGAAGGACGCGGCGGCGGACCTGGTCCTCTTCCCGGAGCTCGCGATCACCGGCTACCCGCCCGAGGATCTCCTTCTTCGACCGAGTTTCATCCGGGCCGCGGAGCGCTCACTCGCGGAAGTCGCGCGCGAGGCCCGGGGCATCGTCGCGTTCGTGGGCACACCCCATCTCGAGCGCGACCTGTACAACGCGTGCGCGGTCTGCGCCGCCGGCGAGGTGAAGGCGGTCTACCGGAAGCGCTTCCTCCCCAACTACGGCGTCTTCGACGAGCACCGCTACTTCGCTCCGGGACGCGACCTGTTCCTGCTCGAGCACGGCGACGTCCTCGTCGGCCCGACCGTATGCGAGGACATCTGGCAGCCGGGCCCACCGGCGACCGACCTCGCACTCGCCGGCGCGCAGCTGATCGTGAACATCTCCGCGTCGCCGTTCCACGTGGGCAAGGAGCGCGAGCGCGAGCAGATGCTCCAGACCCGCGCGCGCGACAACGTCTGCTTCGTCGCGTTCGTCAACGCGGTCGGCGCGCAGGACGAGCTCGTCTTCGACGGGCACTCGGTCGTGCTCGACGACGAGGGTGAAGTCCTCGGCCGCGCGCCGGGGTTCGAGGAGGCGTTGCTCGTGGTCGACGTCGAGCCGCAGGAAGCGGTCGGGCGTCGCCTGCGAGACGTCCGGCGGCGGTCGCTCGAGAGTGAGCGAGAGGCGGCACCCGACGTTCCGGTCGTCCACGTCGGCTCTCCGCGTGGCCCACGGCCGCCGGTGGTTGCGGACGTCGCGCCGATGCTCGACGACCTCGAGCAGATGCGGCTTGCGCTCGAGCTCGGGCTACGCGACTACGTCGGCAAGAACGGCTTCAGCGATGTCGTGATCAGCGTTTCGGGAGGCATCGACTCGGCCCTGACCGCTGCGATCGCGGGCGAGGCGTTGGGTCCCGAGCGTGTCCACTGCGTCTCGATGCCGTCCCGGTTCAGCTCGGAAGGGACCCGGGCAGACGCGCGACGACTCGCCGAGTCGGTCGGCGCCAAGTTCCTCGAGCTGCCGATCGAGTCGATCGTCGGGGGCTTCCTGGAGACACTGGCGCCGGTCTTCGAGGGACTCGAGGCAGACATCACCGAGGAGAACCTCCAGGCGCGTACGCGTGCCGTGTTGCTGATGGCGCTCTCGAACAAGTTCAACTGGCTCGTTGTCGCAACTGGCAACAAGTCCGAGCTTTCGGTCGGCTACGCCACGCTCTACGGGGACATGGCCGGCGGCTTCGCGCTGCTCAAGGACGTGTTCAAGACTGACGTGTTCCGGCTCGCGAGGTTCCTGAACGAGCGCGCAGGCCGAGAGCTCATCCCACAGTCGATCATCGAGCGCGCCCCGAGCGCGGAGCTGCGCGCGAACCAGCTCGACGAGGACTCGCTTCCGCCCTACTCCGATCTCGACCGCGTGCTCGAGGCCTACGTCGAGCTCGACCAGTCGCGGGAAGACATGACGAGCGACGGCTTCGATCCGGAGGTCGTCGACCGTGCGCTCGCGATGATCGACCGGGCGGAGTACAAGCGCCGGCAGGCCCCGCCCGGAGTGAAGCTGCGCCCGAAGGCGTTCGGGCGCGACTGGCGCCTTCCGATCACGAATCGCTGGCGCGGCTAGACGCCGACGTCGAACGGGCTCCTCGGCGGGCCCTCCGTGCGCAGCGAATGGAGGAGCTCGGGCAGCCGTTGCGGGACGAGCGTCTCAGTCGCGCGGGCTAGTTCCTCGGGCGTCCACCAGCGCACGTCTGCTACGAGCTCGGCGGCGAGGTTGACGCGCGGCGCCGGCTCGTGGTGTGGGACCTCGACGAGCCAGATCCGTTCCCGGGCGCGGATGATGTCGCCTCGCCACGCGAAGGTGTGCTCGCGCGTCCAGATCTCGGGCCCGAGCTCGAAGTCGTCCAGGCCGAGCTCTTCGGCGAGCTCGCGCCGGAGGGCCGCTTCGACGTCCTCGCCCTCGTCGATCCCTCCGCCGGGCGTGGCCCACCAGACCTGGCCGTCGTCGTCGCGGAACTGGACGAGCAGCGTTCGCCCGCGTTTGTCGAGGACGAGAGCGCGGGCGGCCCGGCGGTCGACCGGCTCGAGCCAGGCACGAAGCTCGCGGAACGACCGAAGCCGGTCCGAGTACGGCACGGCCGCGTTCGCGGGTGAGGTGGAGGGCAGGACGAAGAGCCCGACGTCCTCGATCGTCCGGGCTTGCGGGCCGAACTCGGTGCGCTCGCCGAACGTGCCCCGATAGGCCTCCTTGCCGACGAACGCGATCGCTTTCGGCCGCAGCTCGAGTGCCAGCCGCGCGAGGCGCTCGCGGGAGCCGGCGAAGTCGCCTTGCCGGAGGTCGCCCGAGCCCTTGGTCGTGCGGTAGGCGGCGTTCGTGACGCCGATGCCGAGCCCGAGGAGCTCGAACTGCTCGCTCGGCTCGTAGAGGCGAGGCGTGAACCCGGCGTCGTGCAGGAGGCGCCAGAAGTCGTTGCGCGGGTTCGCGAAGTGGGCAGCCGCCGCGGCGGAGACCCGGCCCGGGTTGATCCCGCAGAAGACGACGTCGAGATCAGGCGCGAGCACGTCCGGGACGGCGCTGGGCGCAGCCTGAAAGTTGGCGCTATTCCGCGACCCACGAGTGCGCATCTCCGCACTAGGATCGCAGTGGGGAGGAGGCCGGGCGAACCTTCTTTAGAGTCGTGTCAGCCGCTCAGGCGGCAGCGGCCGGTTCGTGGCCGTTCACTGCCTTCGCGTTCGGCACCTGCTCGGCGGCCTCTCCCGCTAGCTCCCGCTCGTCCAAACGCGTCTCGAAGGCCTGTCGCAGCTCCTCGCCGGACACGCCGATGTCGAACCGAGGCCGGCGCGGCTCGAGCTTGACGAACCGCACGTTGTCGTCGCCGTCGCCGTAGCACCGTGCATAGCACTCGGCTTCGGTCAGAGGTCGCAACCTCACAGGAGCACCGTACTCCCTGGCCGGGTGCTCGGTCAAAAATCCACAGGTCCCTGTGGGAAACCCTCCGCTGGGTAGCGTTCGGACTGTGAAGCTGCTCGTCCTCGGAGGAACGAAGTTCCTCGGCCGCGCCGTCGTCGAAGCGGCGCTCGAGAAGGGTCACGACGTGACCCTCTTCAACCGCGGGCGAACGAACCCGGACCTCTTCCCCGAGGTCGAGAAGCTCCGGGGTGACCGCGACGGGGACCTGACGCCGCTCTCGGGCGGATCGTGGGACGCCGTCGTCGACACGTCCGCGTACGTTCCGCGGCAAGCGAGGGCGTCGGCGGAAGCGCTCGCCGACGCGGCAGAGCACTACCTCTTCATCTCGAGCCTGTCCGCGTACGCCGACGCCTCACGGCCTCTCGACGAGGACAGCCCGCTCGCGGAACAAGAGGAAGGCCAGCCGGACGACCGCCTGCTCGAGGACTTCTCGAACTACGGCGCGCTCAAGGTCCTGTGCGAGCGGGCTGCGGCCGACGGCTTCGGCGGCCCCACCGCAATCGTCCGCCCGGGCCTGATCGTCGGCCCGCACGACCCGACCGGCCGCTTCACCTACTGGCCCCATCGTGTCGCCCGCGGCGGCGAGATCGTCGCGCCCGCCCCTGCGAACAGCCAGGTTCAGTTCATCGACGTCCGCGACCTGGGTGACTGGATCGTCCACCTCTCCGAGAACCGAGTCGAGGGCCCGTTCAACGCAGCGAACCGCGACGTGACCTGGGAGGCGCTGCTGGAGACCTGCCGCTCGGTGACCGGCAGCGACGCGGAGCTCGTCTGGGTCGACCCCGAGTTCCTGATCGAGCAGGAGGTGGGTCAGTGGATGGAGCTTCCCATGTGGCTCTACGAGGACACGGGCCTGCACGCCACCGACATCTCCCGCGCGGTCGCCGCCGGGCTCACCTTCCGGCCGCTCGACGAGACGGTTCGCGGCACTCTCGACCATGCCGACACGACCGGGGAAGCGGGTCTCGACCGCGAACGAGAAGCGCAGCTGATCGCCGCTTGGAAGGCTCGGTAGCATCCACGGCGTGGAGGGGTTCGACTACGTGCACCGCGAAACGGTCCGCTTTCGGGACGTCGACGCGATGGGGCACGTGAACAACGCGGTCTTCCTCACGTACCTCGAAGAGGCGAGGATCTCGTACCTGCTCCGTTTCGGCGCAGGCGTGACCGAGATGATCCTGGCGCGCGTGGAGATCGACTTCCGCGCTCCGCTCCGTTCGGGCGACGAGATCGAGATCGGCGTCCGGTCGGCGGGCATCGGTACGAAGAGCTTCGAGCTCGAGTACCAGGTCCGTTCCGGCGCCGCGGTCGCCGCCGAGGCGAGGACGGTCATCGTCTCCTACGACTACGAGACGGGCCGGTCGGTCGACCTGCCGAAGTCCTGGAAGGAGGCGCTCGCCGCCTGATGGGCGTCTTCGACCGACAGCCGCTCGGAAACGGGCTCCGCGTCCTGACCGCGCCGATGGACCACGCTCAGTCGGTGTCGTGCTTCATCATGCTCGCCGCCGGGTCCCGCTACGAGACGCAGGACACGAGCGGGATCGCCCACTTCTCGGAGCACATGTTCTTCAAAGGCACCGAGAACCGGCCCACCGCGCGCGACATCGGGAACGAGATCGACGGCATCGGCGGCGAGTTCAACGCCTTCACGGGCAAGGAGTACACGGGGTACTACGTCCGCTGCGCCGGCGAGCACCGCTCGATCGCCCTCGACGTCCTCGTCGACATGCTCCGCCACTCGAAGTTCGACGCCGAAGAGATCGAGCGCGAGAAGGGCGTGATCGTCGAGGAGATGAACATGTACTTCGACACGCCGCGCGACTACATCAGCGGCGTCTACGACGCGCTCCTCTACGGCGACCAGCCGATCGGCTGGGACATCATCGGCCGCAAGGAGACGATTCGCGCCGCCACACGCGACACGTTTCTCGGCTACATCGACCGCTGGTACAAGCCCGAGCGCATGGTCGTGGGCGTCGCCGGCAAGATCGACGGCGACCTCCAGAGCGAGCTCGAACGGCTGCTCGGCGACATCGAGCCCGAGGAGACGGGCGCGCCCGAACCGGCGAAGCTCGAGCGGAACGGCGAGGCGCGGGTCAAGATCTACACCAAGGCCTCCGACCAGGCGCACCTCTGCCTCGGAGTTCCGAGCCACCCGCTCGTCCACCCCGACCGGTATCCGCTCCAGGTGCTCGCGACCGTTCTCGGCACAGGCATGTCGTCACGACTCTTCACCGAGGTCCGGGAGCGGCGCGGCCTCGCGTACTACATCTACGCGGTCAACCACAGCTACGTGGACGCGGGCTCGCTCTTCTCCCAGGCCGGGGTCGACATCGAGCGAATCGACGAGGCGATCACCACGATCCGCGACGAGCTCCGCAAGATCACCGACGAAGCAGTGCCGGCGGACGAGCTCGAGAAGGCTCGCAACGTGGCGAAGGGACGTTTCGTGCTCCAGACCGAGAGCCCGCACGGCCTGATCATGTTCGGGCTCCGGCGGGAGGTGCTCGAGGGCGGCGCGACCGAGCCGGAGGAAGTGCTCGAAGGGCTCGACGCCGTCACCGTGGAGGACGTGCAGCGGGTGGCGCAGGACGTGATCGGCGGCAGCGGGCTGAACCTCGCTCTGATCGGACCGTTCGAGCAGGACCAGCAAGAGCGGTTCGAAGAGCTCCTCGTCGGTTAGCGCGTCGCACCCTCCATCCCTGCCGAACGGTCGGTTGGTGCGCTAGAGCGTCGCGTAGTCCTCGTCGAAGTGCTCCCGATCCTCGGGGTCCGCGATTGCGTCGCCGGCCGTGCGCGCCTTCGCCTTCCACTGCTCGGCCTCGTCGTCACCGGTGAGGGCGTGGCCCCTCGCGAGAGCCTCGTACGCGTATGCGAGATCCCAGTCGCCGATGCCGTTTCGTTCGCAGTGCTCGAGACAGCGCCGTGCGTGCCAGATCGCGGGCTCCGCGCGTCCCAGCACCGTGTAGACGCGCGAGACCTGCCACTCGCCGCGGGCGAGGTTCTCCGGCTTGCACTCCTCCGCCTCGCCCCAGTGGAACCGGGACGCGTGCGCCGCGTGCAGCATCCGGTCATCGTCCTCCCGCGACTCGATCAGGCTCCAGACCTCGTTGAAGAGATCGACGCCGAGGCGGCGGTGCTCGGTCATGTGCGAGCAGGCTCCGCCAGCGCCGCGTTGATCTCCTGAATACGCCCTCGCGGCTCGATGGCGTGGAACTCGGTCGTCGCGCCATCATGCGAAGCGACCAGG
Source organism: Gaiellaceae bacterium (assembly GCA_035765175.1). GTDB lineage: Bacteria > Actinomycetota > Thermoleophilia > Gaiellales > Gaiellaceae > VAXT01. Next base: position 12,060 of record DASTYD010000111.1, on the reverse strand, counting down.
CGCTTCGTGCGCAACCCCTTCGTGGCGATCCCGATCTCGGACAAGGGCATCTCGAAGAGCTCCTTCTCGCCGTTGCGCTGGAAGAGGAAGAGAAGCCGCGCACTCGTGACTGCAAGAACGCCCCGATACTGGCCCTTCCATGCCGACGCGATCGACCGGATCTCCTCGGTATCGCCGAGGAGCCCCGGCAGGCCGTCGATCTCCGGGCCCAAGAACGCGATCGTGTCACCGAGCTCGCGGACGATGAGCGGCTGAAGCTCGGACTCTCTCGCGTTCAACGGCACGATTCGTGCGGCACCGAGCCCGGACTCGATCCTGGAGAGCGCCGCGTCTCCGGCGTTGTAGAGGCGCGGGTAAATCGTCACCCACGAGCCCTCGCGTCCGACCACCGTCAACCCGCCACTGACGAGACGGATCCCCGCAACGCTCTCGTCGAAGAGCCATGACATCACGTCGGCGCCGCCGGCCGCAACGTGAGAGAGGCCGCGTTCGCCGACTATGAGGTCGCTAGTTTGACCGACTTCTCTGCCCGCACTCGATGGCTCGTAGCGTGTGCCCTCTACCAGCTCGGTGTTGTCGGCGCTGTATTCGACCCTCGGCCTGATGCCGGTCTTCGGTGCAGCCGGGGGCGACAGGACGAGGAGGGATTCGAGCGCCTCCGCAATCGCCGTCGCAACGCCGGCAGGGGTGAGCTCCTCCCGTTCCCGCAGCAGCTGGTTCCGGTCCGGCGACTCGATCCCCATGAGCGTGTCTCTCGATCCGACGTCGAGCGCCGAATGGGCCCAGGTCTTTTCGCTGAGCGCGCGCTCGAGCATGGAGCGGTCCCACTCGAGCTCCTTCTCGGTCGGGCCATGCTCGCCGAGATCATCGAGGATCCTGAGGAGCTCATCCTGCACGAGCCCAGCGTCCTGGTCCTTGCAATCGGCGCTGATCATCACGTGGACGATTCGACCGTCGAGCGGAAGGTACGACCCGCCGGGCGCGTACGAGACCGCCTCGTCGCGCCGAAGTCGGCCGTGGGCGCGTTCGAGCGCAATGAGAAAGCCGGCGTGGATCATGGCGGAGCGCTCGCCGGTAACGCTCAGGGCAACCCGCCCCGCGCCGTTCCCGAGATGGGCCGGGAGCTTCAGCGACGGAATCGGCTCAGGCGCGGGAGGTGGAACGCGAGTGCCGGGAACGAGGTCGAAGTTGGCGAGCGACTCTGGAGGCTTGCCTGTGAGCCAGATGACGGCATTGTCCGCCGTGAACCGCTTCTGTGCCCAGTCCGCAACCTCGTCCCGCGTCACCCAGTCGAGGCCGAGCTCGGCGTGGTGGACGAGCCCGTAGCCGGCAGCTCCGAAACGAAGGGCCAGCAACCAGGTGTCCACGTTGCCGGCGGTCATGCTCGCCTCTGATCTGAGGATCCGCTTTTCGCCTTCGAGCCGGTCCAGGGGCAGCGCTCTCAGCGCGCTCGAGATGCCGCTGAGGTACTGCAGTACCTCGTCCCGCGTCCCCGATGCGAAGAACACGGTGACGGCCGGCTCCACGTGTCCGTTGTACTGAAACTGCCCGCGCTCGATCGCGGAGAGCGCGAGGTGCTCGACGAGGTGAGTCAGACCCGCGTTACAGAGCGTCTCGTCGACCCGCCCGACCCGAAACATCAGCGCGCCGACGAACGGATCAGGAGCGTCCGCCCAGAGCACTGGCACCCCGGCCAGGCTTGCTCGCTGCACGCCTTCCGCAAAGGGAGTTTCGGTCAAGCTTTCGATCACCCTGGGGTCATCCAGGAGCTTCCCGGCAAGCGGCCCGCCGAAACGGTCCCGGCCCGCCCGGAGACGTCACTCGTCGGGGGCTTCGGCGACCGACCGGTCCCGAATCTCCTCGACGACCGTGGGGTCGGCGAGCGTCGTCGTGTCGCCGAGCGGCCGGTTCTCCGCAACGTCGCGCAGGAGCCGGCGCATGATCTTTCCGCTGCGCGTCTTCGGCAGCTCGGGGGTGAAGACGATGTTCGCCGGTTTCGCGATCGGGCCGATCTTCGTCGCGACGTGGTTCCGGAGCTCCTCGAGCTTCTCGACGGAGCCGTCCTCGCCGCCCTTGAGCGTCACGAAGGCGACGATCGCCTGTCCGGTCCGATCGTCGCCCCGGGCGCAGACGGCGGCCTCGGCCACCTCCTGGTGATCGACCAACGCGCTCTCGACTTCGATCGTCGAGATGCGATGCCCGGAGACGTTCATCACGTCGTCGACGCGGCCGAGCAGCCAGAAATCCGCGTCCTCGTCGATCCGCGCTCCGTCGCCCGCGAAGTACGTGTCGGGGTACTTCGACCAGTACGTCTCGACGTAGCGGTCGTGATCCTTGTAGATCCCCCGAAGCATTGCGGGCCAGGGACGGCGCAGTACGAGGTAGCCCCCTCCCCCTGGCCCGACCTCGTTGCCCTGCTCGTCGTAGACGGCCGCGTCGACGCCCGGGAACGGCTTCGTCGCCGAGCCCGGCTTGAGCGTGGTCACGCCCGGCAGCGGCGTGATCAGGATCATCCCGGTCTCGGTCTGCCACCACGTGTCGACGACGGGCACCCGGCCGCCGCCGATTACCTCGCGGTACCAGACCCAGGCCTCGGGGTTGATCGGCTCGCCCACCGAGCCCAGCAGGCGGATCGACGAGAGGTCGTGCTTGTCCGCATGCTCGCGTCCCCACTTCATGTGCGAGCGAATCGCCGTCGGCGCCGTGTAGAGGATGTCGACGCCGTAGCGCTCGACGATCGCCCACCAGCGGTCACGGTCGGGGTGGTCGGGCACGCCCTCGTACATGACGCCCGTCGTCCCGTTGCAAAGCGGCCCGTAGACGATGTAGCTGTGGCCCGTCACCCAGCCGACGTCGGCCGCGCACCAGTACACCGAGTCCGGCTTGACGTCGAAGATGTAGTGGTGCGTCGTCGAGACGCCGACGAGGTACCCGGCCGTCGTGTGCGCGATTCCCTTCGGCTTGGCGGTCGTCCCGCTCGTGTAGAGCAGGTACAGCAGCTCCTCGGAGTCCATCGGCTCGCACGGGCACGAAGCCGCGTCCTCGCTCTCGCCGGCGACGAGGTCGTGCCACCACTCGTCGCGCCCCTCCTGCATCGGAACCTCGTTGCCCGTGCGGCGCAGGACGATCGAGCGCTTTACGCCGGGTGAGTCGGCGAGCGCTTCGTCGGCGTTCCGCTTCAGCGGCACCGGCGAGCCCTTCCTCCAAGCCTCGTCCTGGGTGATCAGGACCTCGCAGCCCATGTCGTGCAGACGGCCGGCGAGCGATTCCGCCGAGAAGCCGCCGAAGACGACGGTGTGCGGCGCGCCGATCCGCGCACACGCGAGCATCGCGATCGGCAGCTCGGGGACCATGCCCATGTAGATCCCCACCGGCGTCCCCTTCTCGACCCCAATCGCCTTGAGCGCGTTCGCGAGCCGCACGACCTCGCGCTGGAGGTCCGAGAACGTGATCGTCCGCCGGTCGCCCTCGGGCTCACCCTCCCAGTGGTAGGCGACCTTCGACCCGTTCCCCGCCTCGACGTGCCGGTCGACGCAGTTGAAGCAGACGTTGAGCTTGCCTCCGACGTACCACTTCGCGTAGGGCGGCTGCCAGTCGAGGAGCTCGGTGAACGGCTCGAACCACGTGACCCGCTCGCGGGCCTCCGTCTCCCAGAACTCCTCGAAGTCGCGCTCGTAGATGTCGGGCTGTGCGTTCGCCTGCGCCGCGAAGTCCTCGGGCGGCGGATAGCGCCGCTCCTCCAGGAACATCGTCTCGATGGCGGCTCCGGACGGAGCGTCGCTCACGGTGTCAGGTCGTACGGGAAGTCCGTGAGGTTCTCGGCGCCGTCGTCGGTGACGAGCACGAGGTCCTCGAGCCGGCAGCCGCCGAAGCCCTGGCGGTAGAGGCCCGGCTCCAGCGTGACGACGTCACCCGGAATGAGCTCAGCCGTTCCGCCTCGCCCTAGGTTGGGCGCCTCGTGCACCTCGAGGCCGACACCATGGCCGAGCCCGTGGAAGAAGCCGTTTTCGAGCACCTCTCCGGGCGCCTTCGAGAGCACGGTTTGCTGGCCGTTCTCCTCGAACAGCTCGCAGACGAGCTTGTAGACCTCGATCCCCGGCACGCCCGGTTTCGTCGCCTCGAGCGACCGGTCGAGAGCCTCCTTGACGAGCCTGTGGTACTCGACGAGCTCGTCCGGCGGCGTCCCGACGACATACGTCCGAGTCATGTCCGCGTAGCAGGCCGACTCCGGGTCCTTGGGCCAGACGTCGATGACCACCGGCTCGTTCGCGGCAATCTCACCGAAGCCGAGCTCGTGGCCGATCGCCGTCTGCGCGCCGTGCGAGACGATGAAGTCCTCACTCGAGACGCCATGCTCGGTGAACGCGCGGCGGATCGCCGCCTTCAGAAGCTCCGAGGTAAGCGGCTCGCCGTCGACGGTGACGCTGCCGTTCGCGGCCTCGGCGCGCGCGAGGATCTCCTTCGCCGCCGTCATGCCGGCCTCCGCCGCCTTCTGTGCTCGCCGGATACCGGCGATCTCGGCCTCGTTCTTCACGCGCCGGCGATCCGAGAAGAACTTCGGATCGGGCGTGATGGTGATGCCGTTCGCGCGCAAGTGGTCGGCGACGTAGACCGGAAACGTCCGCGGAACGATCGCGTCCTCGACACCGAACTCCCGGCAGGCGTTGAGGCTGATGTGCTGCCATGTGATCTGCTCGCGCGGGAGTCCCTGCTCGAGCATCTCGTCGTAGCCGAACTTCTCCCAGGGGTGCGCCTCGATGCCCGCCTCCGCGATCCGCTCGACCTCGAACGCGGTCGACGCTGTGTAGCGCTTGCCGTCCTTCTCCACGTAGAGGAACGGGTCCGGAACGAGCACCGGCACCTCGTGGCGCATCTCGGGCGACACGACTGAGTCGGCGAAGATCATGACGTCCGGCATGCGGGCGGCATCCTATCGGGCGTACATAGACTGGCGGCTGGTGGAGCAGGAGTTTCAGCGCGCACAGGAGCTGATCGCGAGCTACGACGAGGAGCTCCGGAACCAGCTGCCGGGAGGCGCCGAGATCTTCGACGCGCACGTCCATCTCGGGCACGACATCGACGGCCAGATCGGCGTTTACGAGGAGCTCGAGCGCATCAACGACGCATCCAGCATCTCCCGCTGCTTCATGTTCTGCATGGACGAGCCGGACCGGCACCCGGCCTTCCGCGCGCCGAACGACAGGACGCTCGAGTACGCGAAGCGCTCGGAGGGCAGGCTGATCCCGTTCGTCCGCCTCGACCTCACAGAGAGCCCGATCGACGAGGCGGAGCGCTGCCTCGACCTCGGAGCCCGCGGGATCAAGCTCCACCCCCGCGCCCAGAGGTTCATGCTCAACGACGTGCGACTCGCGCCCGTCTTCGCCATCGCCGACGAGCGGCGCGTGCCGATCCTCATCCACGGCGGGCGCGGGTTGCCGCCGATCGCGGACCATCTCGCGCGGCTCGTCGACCAGTACCCGGCCGTGCAGCTGATCATCGCGCACGCCGGGATCGCCGATCTCGCCGGGCTGGCCGGCCGCTTCGCGGGCAAGGCCGGCGTCTTCTTCGACACGTCGGTGTGGAGCCCGGTCGACCTGCTCAGCTTCTTCCATCTCGTCGCGCCCGAGCAGGCCCTGTACGCCTCGGACTATCCGTACGCACGGCCGCCGAGCTCGCTGCTGAACGCGATCCGCACCGCTCGCGTCGCGGGGTTCGACGACGACCAGGTGCGCGGCATGCTCGCCGGCAACGCGGACCGAATCGCGAGCGGCGAGCCGCCGCTCGAGCCGACGAAGCCCACCGGCGACGGCACGTTCACCCAGCCCATGACGCTCGCGCGCATCCATCAGTATCTCTCGATGGCCACGCCGCTCCTCTGGATGAGCCAGGCGGACTCGATCGGCATCATCGGCCTCGCACTGAATGCGTGCGACTCGCGGGACGGCTACCCAGACGACATCGAACGCATCCGGGAGCTGCTGACGACCGCGCGCGACCTGTGGCGTGTCTTCCCGGAGGTCGAGGAGGAAGATCTCGGAGAGGTGGCACGTGCGACCCGCGCCCTGATCCACATTGCAGACATCTTCGCGGTGACTTCCGGTGCCTGAGCTCAGGATCAACGGCGAGACGCACTCGGTGGATGTGCCCGTCGGACGCACCCTCGCCGAGACGCTGCGCAACGACCTCGGGCTGACCGGGACGAAGATCGCGTGCGCCGAGGGTCACTGCGGCGCCTGCACGGTGCTCCTCGACGGCGTGCCGGTCTACTCGTGCATCACGCTCGTGCACACGGTCGGCGAGCGGGAGGTGACGACGATCGAGGGGCTGCGCGAGCACCCGCTCGTCGCCGCGTTCGTCCGGACCGACGCGCTTCAGTGCGGCTTCTGCACGCCCGGCCAGATCGTGTCGGCCTCCGCGCTCGTCGCGAGCAACCCGGACCCGAGCACGGATGAGATCCGGCATGCGATGGCCGGAAATCTCTGCCGCTGCGGCACAGATCCGAAGATCGAGGAGGCGATCGCCACGTGGCAAGGCTGATCCGCACCGAGAAGGAAGTCGAGGGCCGGTACGAGGACGTCTGGCTCGTCGTCGAAGAGGACGCGCTCGAACAGTGGCCGGCGGGCCCGGGCGAGATCGTCGGTCGTCCCGCGCAACGCGTGACCGGGCCGCTGCGCGCCCGCGGCGAGGCGAGGTACACGGCCGACATCCGGCTCCCGGGAATGCTCCAGGCCGCGGTCCTCCGCTCCCCGCACGCGTACGCGCGCGTGAAGAAGATCTCCCTCGAGCCGGCGCTCGCTGCGCCCGGCGTGAGGGCTGCGATCGGGCCGGGCGAGGTGGAGGTGCTCACGGACGAGCCAGGATTCCAGGGACAAGCCGTGGCCGCGGTGGCCGCGGACACGTACTGGCAGGCGCGCGCGGCGCTCGAGCTCGTAGAAGTCGACTGGGGCGTGCGTGAACCGTTGCTCGATCCAGACGAAGCGGTTCGGCGCGGGCAGCTCGTCGGCGGGCCGAGCCGGTACGAGCGCGGGGACGTCGACCGAGCCCTCGCGGAAGCGGACGTGGTCGTCGAGGCCGAGTATCGGACGCAGACCGTCCTCCACAACTCCATGGAGACCCATCAGTCGATCTGTGAGTGGCAGGGCGACCGCCTCGACGTCTACATCTCGACCCAGAGCATCTGGGGCGTCCGCGACGAGATCGCCGCCGCGCTTGGTCTCGCTCCGGACAAGGTGCGCGTCGTCTGCGAGTTCATGGGCGGCGGCTTCGGCTCGAAGAACGGCGCCAACGACCACACCTTCGTCGCCGCAGAACTGGCCAAGCGCACAGGGCGGCCCGTGCGCTGCGCGCTCACCCGCCGCGAGGAGAACCTCGCAAGCGGCAACCGAAACGCGACCATCCAGCGTCTGACCGCGGCCGCGAAGTCGGACGGGACGCTCGTCGCGCTCGCCGGGGAGTTCGTGAACGCGACCGGCTGGTCCGGTTGGGCCTCGTCGACGGACGGCCCGATGCAGATGCTCTACGACTGCGAGAACGTCCGGACCACGCTCTACCCGGCGAAGATCAACACGCCGCCGATGAAGGCGTTCCGGGCACCCGGCTTCGTCGAAGGCACGTTCGGGCTCGAGTGCATCCTCGACGAGCTGGCCGCGAAGCTGGAGCTCGATCCGCTGGAAATTCGGCGCTTGAACTACGCGAGCTCCGCGGCGGACCGGCCCTTGTCGTCGAAGAACCTCATGGAGTGCTACCGGCGAGCGGAGCCTCACTGGCAGCGGCGCGACGAGGTGCGCGCGCGCAGCGAGGGCCCGTGGCAGCGGGGCGTCGGCCTGGCCAGCCAGGTCTGGTACGGCGGCGGCGGGCCTCCCTCGTACGCGTGGGTTCGCCTCGGATCGGACGGGCACGCGACGGTGATCACCGCACTGCAGGACATCGGCACGGGGACCGCGACAGCGATGGCCCAAGTCGCCGCCGAAGAGCTCAGTCTGCCGATCGACCGGGTCGACGTCGTGCTGGGCGACTCGGCACGAGGCCCGTATGCAGTGACCTCGGCCGGCTCGTCGACCGTGCCCTCGATGGGCCCGGCCGTGCGCTCGGCGGCGGCTGAAGCAGCGCGCCAGGTGATCGAGATCGCGGCCCAGCGCTATGAGCAGGAGGAGCGCGTCCTGTCGCTCAGCGATGGACAGGTCGTGTCCTCGGACGGAGGCTCGTGGCCCATCGAGGACGTCGTCGGGCTGCTCGAGGACGCGCAGATCCTCGGCAAGGGCGCCCGGGGCCCGAATCCGGCCGGGATGCAGGTGCTGACCTTCGGCGTCCAGGTCGCCGAGGTCGCGGTCGACGTCGAGACCGGCGAGATCAGGGTCGAGCGCGTGGTCGCGATCCACGACGTCGGGCGCGTGATCAACCCGCTCGGCGCGTCGAGCCAGGTCGAGGGCGGGATCATCCAGGGCATCGGGCACACGCTCTCCGAGGACCGGCTCATCGACCCACAGACCGGCATCACGCTCAACCAGACGCTCGACGCGTACAAGCTGCCGACGATCGCGGACGTGCCGGAGATCGTCACCGAGCTGCTCGACATCCCGGACGAGCACCTGACGAATCTCGGCTCGAAGGGCCTTGGCGAGCCCCCGATCGTCCCCACCGCGGCCGCGATCGCGAACGCAATCCGGGACGCAACCGGCGCCGACGTGCGCTCGCTGCCGATCAGCCGCGAGGAGATGCTGCGCGCCCTCGCCGAGGCCCGCGAGAAGGAGAAGCGTGAAGCTCCTGCAACCGTCTAGCCTCGACGAGCCGATCCCAAGTAACACTGTGTTACTTAGTGGGGGGACGGAAGTTGTTCCGCTCATAAGGGATGGGCTCCTGGAGGCAGAGACACTCGTCGACGTGCGCGGGATCGTTCCGCGCGGGATCGACGGGACGCGGATCGGCGCGGGCACGACGCTCGGGGAGCTGGAGGTCGACCCGGACATTCCGGAGGCGCTCCGCGAGGCGTGCCGGCTCGCCGCGAGCCCGCAGCTCAGGAACATGGGCTCGGTCGGCGGGAACCTGCTCCAGGCGACCCGCTGCTGGTACTGGCGCCTCAAGTTCCCCTGCCGCCTCCACGGCGGCGACGTCTGCCACGCCCGCCGTGGCGAGCATCGCGAGCACGCGATCTTCGGCAACGACTTCTGCGCCTCCGCGCACCCCTCGGACGTGGCGGCCGCGCTGATCGCGTTGCGCGCGACGATGCAGACGAACCGGCGCGAGCTCCCGGTCGAGGAGCTCTACCGCATGCCTTCCGAGGACGATCGCGATGTGACGACGCTCGAGCCCGGCGAGCTGATCCTCGAGCTCGACGTGCCGCGCCCCGAGGCCAGCACGTATCTCAAGGCGATGGACCGTCAACGCTGGTCGTTCCCGCTCGTCGGCGTCGCAGCAGCACGCAGCGGCGACGAGCGCAGGCTCGTCCTCGCCGGAGTCGCCCCGATCCCGTGGGTTCTCGACTCGCCGGACGACCTCGAGTCGGCGACACCCTTGCCCGGGACCGCGTACAAGGTCGAGATCGCACGCGCGCTCGTCCGGCGCGCCCTCGAGGCTGTCGCCTGATGCGCATCGCGATCCTCCTGGCCGTCGGGCTCCTGCTTGTAGGGTGCGGCAGCAGCAACGACAACGAGAGCGCCGGGGGTGGAAACAACATGGACTGCGAAATCGGTGGAGACGCATCGAAGGCCGAGCTGGCCGACCTCGAGGACGGTAAGACGCATTCGGTCGTCGTCGACACGAACAAAGGCTCGTTCACGTTCGAGCTGGCAACGGACATCTCGCCCTGCACGACGGCCGCGTTCGCCGGCCTCGTCCAGAAGGGCTTCTTCGACGGGCTGACGTTCCACCGGATCGTCCCCGGCTTCGTCATCCAGGGCGGCGACCCCCAGGGCAATGGAATGGGCGGGCCTGGGTATACGACGGTGGATGCGCCGCCGCAGGACACGAAGTACGAGAAGGGCCTCGTCGCGATGGCGAAGGCCGGGAACGAGCCGGCTGGGACGTCGGGCAGCCAGTTCTTCGTCGTCAGCGCTGACGGAGTGCAACTCACACCCGACTACGCCGTCCTTGGGCGGGTCACCGACGGAATCGACGTCGTCGAGAAGATCGGCGAGCTCGGAGATCCCAACGACCCCTCGGGCGCCCCGACGGAGAAGGTCGACATCGACCAGATGGAGCTCGAGACGAACTAGCGCTGCGCGGCGAAGAGCGGCCACTGTCTTCGCGCTGATACTCGTCGGGGGGCTTGGCGCAGGGGCGGTGGCGCCCGCACCGAGCGCGAAGCGGCCTGTCGACGAGCACGCAGAGGCCATGCCCGCCGCGCTCTACCGATGCCCGCTCCCCGCCCGGTATCGCCAAGCCTTCGAGGCTGCGGCCCGCGACACGAGCCTGCCGCTCGCCCTGCTCGCATCGGTCGCGAGCGTCGAGTCGAACCTCGACAACGACGCCCGCTCCCCTGCCGGCGCACGCGGACTGCTCCAGGTGATGCCGCCGACAGCCGCCGAGCTGCAGCTCGATCCCGACCGCCCGGCCTCGAATGTGCTTGCGGGTGCCCGCTACCTGAAGCAGATGCTGGAGCAGTTCGGCTCAGCCGACCTCGCGCTCGCCGCCTACAACGCGGGACCGGGCGCAGTCGAGCGCGCGGGCGGGGCGCCCGGGGCAGAGACGCTCACCTACGTGGCGAACGTCAACCGCCTCTGGCAACGTCTGCAGGGTTGCACCTGAGCTGACAACCGTGGTGCTGGCCGCGGGCGCCTCGAAGCGCTTCGGCAGCCCCAAGCAGGCCGCGCTGCTCGAGCCGGTGCTCGAACGCGTCCGCGGAAGCTCGGTCCCCGAGGCGCTCGTCGTTCTCGGCGCGCACGACGTCCCCTCGTCGGCTCCGGCCATCCAGTGTCCAGACTGGGAGCGCGGCCGGGGCGCGTCGCTTCGATGCGGCTTGCGGACGCTCGGCCCAGAGGTGGTCGCCGCGATCGTCGTCCTCGGTGACGGGCCGGACCTGTCTCCCGCCGCGATCGACCGGATCGTCGATGTGTGGCGAGAGAGCGGAGCCGAGGCAGTCGCGGCCACCTACGACGGCAACCGCGGGCATCCTGTGCTGCTCACGAGAGCGGTCTGGAAACAGATCCCGGACGAGGGCGCTCGCTCCCTGCCGGCGCTCCTCGTCCCGTGCGACGACCTGGGCGCGCCGAATGACGTCGACGTCCCTGAGGACCTCCCCGAGCGGCTCAGAGAGAGCTAGAGCTCGAGCCTGAGCTCCGACAGCTTTAGCTTGAGCGCCGGGTCCATCGGCTCGACGACGGTCAGACGCACGAGCCGACGCAGGTCGCCCTCGAATTTGTAACGGTCATCGCACCACTTGCAGTCCGCAAGATGGGCCTTGACTTTGGCCTGCTCAGCCTCGGTCAACTCGCGATCGAGGTAGGGCTGGAGTTTCTCTTCACACCAGTCGCACTCGGGATCGCTCATTGGGCCTCCACGGCCACGTCCGCCAGCTCCTGCTTCAGGATACGCCGCCCACGATGAAGACGGGACATGACGGTGCCGATCGGAATGTCGAGGATCTGCGCCGCATCGGCATAGCTGAACTCGCCGATGTCGACGAGGACGAGAACGTCTCGGAAGTCGTGAGGCACCGCAGCGAGCGCCTCCGCGACATGGTCCTGGGACAGCCGCTGGAGCACCCGCTCCTCATCGGTCTCGCCCGTCGCCGCCTCGAGGCGGTTGTAGAGGAAGTAGTCGCCCTCCTCGAGCGGCTGCGAATCCGGTGTCCGCTGTGCGCGCCGGCCCCGGTCGATGTTGAGGTTCGTGAGGATCCGGAGCAGCCAGGCGCGGAGGTTCGTCCCCGGTGTGAAGGACTGCCAGCTGCGAAAGGCCCGCGCATACGTCTCCTGCATCAGGTCTTCGGCCTCTTCCTTGGACCGCGAGACTCCCCGAGCCACCCGGTAGACCTGATCCGCAAGCGCAAGCGCATCCTCCTCGAATCTGACGCGATCACGCGCGCCTTCTGCCAGCCGCCGGGCCTCTTCTGACGAGGTCTCGCTC
>DASTYD010000110.1:0-26066 GCA_035765175.1 Gaiellaceae bacterium | reverse complement strand
GCGTCAACAACGCGTACGCGTAGACCGAGCCTCCCGCGGCGACGACCACCGATTCTGCTGCAACGAGGACGATCACCCAGCGACCGATCGCAGCTGCCATCAAGCGGCTCCGCACGGGGCGCAGTGCCGTGTCCCGACCCGACGTGGCCCGTCACTGGCTGCGCGCGGCGCGATCACCTGCCGGCCGCAGCCCTCGCAGTGTTCGTTCCCGCGCACGGGGCAGCCGCAGAACGGGCACTCGCCCTTCCGCGCGCGTCGGACAGGGATGCGCCGGTAGGTCTCGCGTTTGAGCTCGAGATTCCTCCGGGCCGCCCGCGCCGTCTGCTCGGCCGCAAGCAGACGCCGGTCGGCGACGTTCAGGCGTGTGGTCGGGCGGCGATGTGTCCTGGACGACGTCGTCCATCTTCTGGTGACCAGAGCCCCCGATCAGTCGGAAGACCGTCAGGACAACGGCGAGGAGCTTCTCGCGCTTGGTGTTCTGGACGTGTCCACGTCGAGCATCGCGCTCATTTCGGCCCCCTTTGTTGCGTTCTCGGCCTCAGCTCCACGATCAGCTCGCAGTCGAGCGCCTCCGCGATGCGGAGCAGCGTGTCGATCCGCGGTGGCCGCCCGCCGGACTCGAGCCGCGCGATCGCCGACTGTGTCGTCCCGGTCAACTCGGCCAGCTCGCTCTGAGAGAGCCCGAGCCCCTTCCGCCGGTCCGCGACCTGGTCGGCGATGCCGGCGAAGAACCAGCCCTGGTCGGCGTCGACGTGTGCGAGCCGTTCGCGGAGGCGTTCGAAAGCATCAGGGGTCATATCTCACCTCTGCTATAATAGCGAACATGAGATACGAGCGCGCTCCATGGCTTCCGGCCGGTCGTTCTCTCGCCCGGCATTGAGTCATCCGTAGTTCTCCGACGCGCGGATCAGCGTCGCCGACGATGCGACTTCGGGCCCCTCCGGCGACGCTTGCTGCAAAGGAGGCCCGAAATGGTCGGAAGCCGGTTCTTGGCTCTGGCCCTTGCGGCCGGGGTCCTCATGAGCATCACTGCGGCAGTCGCCCGCACTTCGCCCGCGGGTGAGCAGCTCGCATTCTCCCGTAGCGTCTCGCCGGAGAGGTACGACATCTGGACGATGCGCGGCGGCGCCGGTCACCGCGTGACCCGAAGCTGTGGCTGGGACTGGTGGCCCGAGTGGTCGCCCGACGGGACTAGGATCGCGTTCGCGCGCGAGTGCCTGAGCTCGCCCTTCGACATCTACACGGTCAGGGCGAACGGCACAGGACTTCGCCGTCTCACACGCGGGTCGCCGGTAGATCAGTGGCCGACGTGGTCGCCTGACGGAACGAAGATCGCCTTCGTGCGAGGCATCGACGCGCAGGCAGAGCTCTATGTCGTGAACGCCGGCGGGTTCCCCGTGCGGCGGCTGACGCGCAATCACGTGTACGACAGCGCGCCCGCGTGGTCGCCCGACGGACGGACGATCGCTTTCAGCCGAAAGGTCGGTGGACGGAACCGGCTGATGCTGATGCGCGCGGATGGATCAGCCCAGCGGAGCCTTCGCAGCATCCCGGGAGGCGAGCCGGCCTGGTCGCCCGACGGGATGAGGATCGCGTTCGCGCGTGGCGTACGTGGAGCCGCTCGTGAGACCGCCAGCATCTACGTCGCCAACGTCTTCACGAAGGGTGTCCGGCGGGTGACGACCGACAGGCCGGGCTCGGTCAGCCACCATCCGAGCTGGTCGGCGGACGGCCGGTTGATCGCGTTCATGAGCAACCGTGCGTCGCTCGACGGCGGCTCCTCGCTCTTCGTGGTCAGGCCGAACGGGATGGGGCTCCAGCGCCTGACTCGCGCGCGCTACGAAGACGCCGACCCGGCCTGGCTGCGTTAACCGATCAGCGAGCGGATCTCGGCGGCGTCGGGGAAGCCGCCCTGCTTCTGCTTCGAGAAGACGAGCTCGCCGTCTGCCAGGACGTCGAACTGACCCTTCGACCCCTCCTCGGCCGCGGCTTCGTGCTCGTCGCTCAATTCGGCCGCGAGACTCGCAGCCCGCGCGTCGTAGCCGTCTCAGACGGGGCAGTACTGGATCAGGACGCGCGCCACGGCGACAAACTATCCGTTGACTGGGAACTCACGGCGGAGGATCTAGGCCGGCGTGCCCTCGAGCACATGCATTCCGCTGTCGGTCGGCGTGTCGCCGACGAGCTCGTAACCAGCGGCCTCGAACAGCGCCTCGAACTCCTCGCGCGTGCGTTCCTGTCCGCCCGGCCCGACGAGCATGTTGAGATCGCCGAGCTTCGTTTCCGGCCCCTCGTTGGGCGGGTCGACGATCCGCTCGACCACGAGCAGTATCCCCGGGTTCCGGCGGACGGTCCGCAGGATGGCGAGGGCCTCCTGGTCCTCCCAGTCGTGGATGATCCACTTCAAGAGGTAGGCGTCGCCGCCCTCGGGCACGGATTCGAAGAAGCTGCCCGCCACGACGCGCCCACGCTCTCCGAGGTCGACTCCTTCGACGACATGCGGCTGGTCGAAGAGCACGCCGTTCAGGCCCGGGTACTCGGCGAGCAAGGCGCGGAGGAGCGACCCGTTGCCGCCGCCGACGTCGACGATCGTCCCGAACCGGCCGAAGTCGTAGGCCTCGATGAGCGAGCGCGTAACGACCTGTGTGCTCGAGGCCATCGCCCGGTCGAAGATCTCGCCCTCTTCGCGATTCTGGGCCCGGTACTCCCAGACGCTCAGTCCATGCGCAAGCTTGAACGCGTTCTCGCCCGTCCGGATGCTCTCGAGCAACGAGCTCCAGGCGTCGCGGATGTTTCGGCGGCCGACGAAGGCAGCCCAGCCGGCAACCGACTCGGGCGCATCGGTGCGAAGTGGGTCGCCGAGCTCGGTCAGCGAGAAGCGCCGTTGCTCGTCCTCGTCGAAGAGCCCGAACGCCGCCAGTGCGCGGAGCAGCCGGTAGAGCGCGCGCGGATCTGTCTCTGTTGCGGCCGCCAGTTCGTCGCTCGAGCGCGGGCCGTCCGCGAGCAGATCGGCGATTCCGAGCACGGCTGCGACGTGGATCGCCTGCGACAGCTGGTACGAGTTGACGATCCGGCGGAGCTCGGCCGCGCTGCTCAAATCGTCTTGAACTGCTCGAACGGCTGGCGGCAGCTCTCGCAGTAGCGCACCGAGCGGCACGGCGTCGGGCCGAAGATGTTCTCGAGGCGCGTGTCGGTCGAGCCGCAGTACGGGCACTTGAACGCCTTGCTCTGGAGCTGGACGAGCTTGGGGCCCCCGGCCTGGCGCGGCGCCGGCGGCGCGAAACCCGACGTGCGGAGCTTCTCGCGGCCCTCGGGCGTGATCCGATCGGTCGACCACGAGTCGTCGAGGATCACCTCGACGTCGGGCTCGGCGCCGAGCTCGCGGATCCGGGCCGCCATCTGGTCGCGCATCACCTCGAGCGCCGGGCAGCCGAGGAAGGTCGGCGTGAACTCGACGTGCACGGTGCCGTTCTCGACCGACACGTCCCGTACCACACCCAGGTCGACGATCGAGATCGGCGGGATCTCGGGATCGGGGATCTCGGCGAGCGCCTCCCAGACCTGCTCGGCGGTTACCACGTCGCTCCTGCGACCGAGCGCCGCACCTCGGTCATCTCGTTCCACAGCTGCTCGAAGTCCGGCAGGTGCTCGCCGCGCTGCTCGACGAGCGGCCCCAGCTCCTCGAGTGCCTCGACGTAGCGCGGCTCTTCGTGGAGCCGCTCGTGCCACATCTGCGCGTGCATCCGGTGGTACGCCTCTTCGCGGTCGATCTTCGCCGCAAGACCCGCAACCTCGGCGTCGTCGGAGGCCATCAGCTCCTTGATGCGCCGCTCGTCCGCCTGCTCGTAGAGGTAGTGCCGCGCGATCGTGCGCGCCCAGTCGGGGACAAGGCGCTGCTCGACGAAGGCGGAGCACCGGTACTCCTCGGGCTTGCGGTCGAACGCGAGCTCGTCCGCCGTCGTGCCGAGCTCCTCGGCAACCAACTGGTAGAGCGCCCGCGCGTGGCCGATCTCGTTCTGCGCGATCGACGAGAAGGCGACGTCTTCCTCGAGGAACGGCGCGATTCCCGTCCACTCGGAGTTGCGCCAGCCGAGGATCAACTCGTCGTCGGCGATCGCCAGCAGAGCATCGACGCGAGACCCACCTTGTAACACAGTGTTACTTGGTGGTTTGGGTGCCCGCTCGCTCACGCGCCTCCTTCAGCTTCTCCTTCAGCGGGTAGCCGTCGACACGGTGGTAGTTCCGCTCGAGCTCGTCCACGAACTCGTCGATCTCGTGCACGGCGTCTCGCGGCACGAACCACAGCGCCACCGACTCGCCGCGGCGGCCGAACTGCTCGCGCGCATACCACTCCGCGTACTCGTCGTTCGGCGCCTCGACCGAGCCGGCGTGCGCGAAGGGCTGGCCCTTGCGCTCCTGCCGAAAGACTTCGTAGATCACGCGGCTTGCGCGAGAACCGTGCGACGCACCCACTCGGTCTCCTCGCGGGTCGTGCGTCGAAGATCGAGCCGCTCCTGCGTCCGCGGGCCGTGGCCGGTGACGACGTGCTTCAGCTCGTCCCAGTCGGGCTCCGTGAACTCCCAGCGCTCGTCCTCCTCGTGCTTCCTCAGCTTCGGGTCGGGAACGGTCAGCCCGAGCTCCCAGATCTGCGGGACGTACCCGTCGAGGAACTGTTGCCGCGCCTCGCCGTTGCCCTGGCTCTTGATCCGCCAGATGTACATCGGGTCGTCCTCGGCCGGGATCGGGTTCCCGTGGAACTGCATCAGGGGGCCCCACCAGCGGTCGAGGGCCTCCTGGACGAGCTCGCGCTGCTCGTCGGTGCCGTTCATCATGGTCAGGATCACGTCGCGCCCGTGGAGGATGTGGAACGACTCCTCCCAGCAGATCTTCTTCATGATCCGCGCGTACGGCGCGTACGAGCACTTGAGGAGCGCCTTCTGGCTGATGATCGCCGCGGCGTCGACGAGCCAGGCGATGACGCCGACGTCGCCCCACGTCTTCGTCGGGTAGTGGAAGACGTTGTGGAACTTGGACTTGCCCGAGATCAGGTCCTCGAGGCACTGCTCCCGGGGCTTCCCGAGGTCCTCGACGACGCGGTAGATGAGCTGCGAGTGACCGACCTCGTCCTGCACCTTCGCGGTCAGCGCGAGCTTCCGCTGGAGGGTCGGTGCGCGGAGGATCCACTCGCGCTCGGGCAGGACGCCCATCAGCTCGGAGTTGCCGTGCATCTCGATGAACTTGATGAGCTTCGCGCGATAGTCGTCGGGCATCCAGTCGGAGGTCTCGACCTGGCCTCCCGACTGAACGTACTCGAGGAATTCGTGTTCGCGCGCGTCCATACCGAACGATCGTTAGGGTAATCCTACTATGTCCGCTCGCCGGTCGCAGCTAGCGCGGGAAGCGGCCCGGCTCTTCGCCGAGAAGGGTTACCACGGCACGTCGATCGGCGACCTCGCGAAGGCGATGGGCGTCCAGAAGGGCTCGCTCTACGCGCACATCGCGTCGAAGGAGGACCTCCTGTACGAGACGATGCGGGAGGGCGCGGACGCGTTCCACGGGGCGCTCGACGCGATTCCCGAGGACCTGCCGGCGACCGGAAAGATCCGGCTCGCGCTCCGCGGCCATCTGCGCGTCGTCGCCGAGCAGCTCGACGTCGCGACCGTGTTCATGCGCGAGTGGCGCTACCTCGAAGGCGATCGTCGCGACGAGATCCTGGCCGAGCGCAGACGCTACGAGGAGCGTGTACGCGCCCTCTTCCGCGAGGGTCGCGAGCTCGGCGAGCTGCGCACCGACCTCGACGACGCGACCGCCGCGCTGCTCACGCTCTCGGCGGCGAACTGGGCCTACACTTGGCTCCAGCCGGGACGCGACACGGACGAGCTCGCGGACCGCTTCTACGCGGTGCTGATCGACGGAATTCGCGGCTACGCGACGCCGTAGGGCTTTCGGCAGGTTTCGCCAGCTTCGCCCGGTGAACCTGCGTGATTGACAAATCAATCGCGTAAATTCCCGCAAGATCTACGGGGCGATTGATTCGTCAGTCATACACCGTACAAATCACCTTCACATGGACGAATATCGAGAGAAAAGTCGAGGGTTGAATTTCTGCGGAATTGGGAACATGCTTTCCGCCACTTTCCACGTACGCCTCGCGGTTCCCATCTCCCAGGGAGGGCTTCATGAAGGTCTTCACGCGCGTTGCCGGGCTACTCGTCCTCGGCGCAATCCTGCTCGTCGGTCCCACGCCAACGCCGGCGGCGACCCCGCCGACCGGGTCGATCGGCCCGACCCCCGGCGACAGCGACAGCTGGGCAGGTCAGCAGTATCCGATCGGCCACAGCACACCGGTTCCGCAGGCGTGCCCTCCTCCGGACCCGGCGAACGTTCTCTGCGATCACTTCTTCGTCACGGTGAACGTCCCCGCCTCCCACTGGGACACGAACACGGGGGGAATGGACGTCTCGATCGAATGGGCGTCAGTCGACGACGACTTCGACCTGTACGTCTTCGACAGCAGTGGCAACCAGGTCGGGTTCTCAGCGGCGGGGGGCACTACATCGGAGCGAGCATTCGTCGAGAACGCGAGCACGGCAGGAAGCCCGTACGAGGTGAGGGTTGTGCCGTTCCTCATGGCCTCGGCTCCGCTCGTGGGCTACAACGGGACGGCGACCTTCGTCTCGCAGGCCGGTGGTCCGGCGCCGAACCCTGCGCGGAGCACGGGTGGGCTGGCTTTCGCGCCGCCGGCGACCATCGTCGACGCGCAGCGGACGGAGGGCGAGCCTCTCAACTTCGTCGACCAGGACGGCAACTACCTGGACTCCGGTCCATACGGGTTCAGCACGGGCCAGTCGTGGCTCCATCGCTCGACCGACGGCGGCAACCAGTTCAACATCGTCAGCTTCGCCGGCCTCCGCCCGAACGCCCCGCCCGGCGGCGGTGACACGGATCATGTGGTCGACGACCAGGGCGACATCTACTTCGTCGACCTCGAGGGGCTCGCGGAGCTGAGCTGCGCGGTCAGCGAGGACGACGGAAACAACTGGTCGACGAACCAACTCTGTGTCAACGACACGGTGGTCGACCGGCAGTGGTTCGCGCTCGACAACGGCACCAACGCAGGGCCGGACGGGAACACCGTCTTCCTCGCATACCGGCAGACGCCGCGCGGCTCGTTCATCTACTCGACGCCCGGCGCAGACGACCCGGACGATCCGGGCGGCGGCGTCCTTTACGTGAACTCCTCGGCCGACCTCGTGAACCCGGTCAGCCAGGGCGCGCCCTGCGGCCAGATGCGGTTCGATTCAGTCGACCGGTACCTCTACTACCCGTGCATCCAGGGCGACCACGTCGAGATCACGCGGGCGCAGATCGCTCCGGGCCAGCGAACCGGCATCGTCTACTCGAACGTCCAGGCGCCGCCGTCGCCCGGCGGGGGGCCGGTCGGCGACCTGTTCCCGTCCGTCGCGACGGACGCCGCGGGCAACCTCTACGCGGTCTGGATCGACGAGACCGACCACAACGTCTACTACGCGGCCTCACAGGACCATGGAACGACCTGGGGGCCGGTGCACCAGATCAACGGCAACGACGCGAACTCGAACGAGTTCATGTGGGCCCAGGGTGGCGCTCCCGGCAACCTGGCAGTCGCTTGGCTCGGCTCCAGCTCGCACCTCGACAGCGACTTCATGCCGTCCTGGTACAACAACCGACAGGCCGCGACCCAGTTCAAGTGGTTCGGCTACGCCTCGCTGATTCGGAACGCGGCCGGCTCCACGCCGACCTTCTCGCAGGCGAAGTTCACGGACCAGCCGTCGCACTACGGCCAGATCTGCAACCAGGGGCTCTTCTGCACGGTCTCGATGGGCGACCGGACGATGGCGGACTACTTCTCGCTCTACCTCGACCTGGACGGCAGCATGCGAATCGTCTTCAACGACACGACGAGCCAGCACCACGGCGCTCACGTGTTCGAGGTGCGGCAGGTTGCCGGGCCGACTGCATTCGGAACGACGATCTCGAAGCAGGTCCCGACGAATCCCGTCACCGACCCGACCGGCGACGCGCAGTCGCCTCATTACGCGCCGACTGGGACCGGGGCCAACCGGCCGTATCTCGACTTCACGAAGCTCGAGTTGAGCAAGCCGAACGCGACGACGCTACGGGCAAAGATGACGCTCGCCGCGCCGCCGATGGGTGTGGTACCCGCCGGGGAGACGAGCAATGTCTGGCTAACTCGTTTCCAGGCGCTCTCGGTCGGTGACGAGGGCGAGGAGTCGTACCGGATCTTCTACGTGGGAGCCGAGTCCGCGGGCGGGCTCGCTCCGCTGACGTTCTTCGCCGGTAGCGGCAGGTCGGCGAACAACGCCGTGCCCGGCAACGGCTGTACGACGACGACGGCCGAGAACTGCAAGCTCCTCCAGTACCCGAGCGAGGTCGCTGCCACGGGCAACGTGAGCGGCAACGTGATCACGATCGACGTCCCGCTCCAGGGCGGCTTCGGCCCGAACCGGCCGATCCTGGGCACGACGCTCCACAACGTGACCGCCTTGAGCGCCGGACGCGGCAACCTCGGCGGCGAGATCGCGGACATCTACGCCGACGTCGACGCCACGAAGTCCTTCGACTTCCCGCTCGGCGGGGGCGGACCGCCGCCACCTCCACCAGGAGGCGGCTGCAAGGTGACGGGCGGCGGCGCGATCCCGTCCGGGGCCGGCGAAGGCACCTTCGGCATGAACCCGCAGGAGAATCTGAAGGGCAAGATCAGGTACGAGGACGGAGCGGCTGCGGACTTTCGCTCGACGCGACTCACGGCGGTGAGCTGCAACCTCGCTGCGCGCACGGCGCGGATCCAGGGCGAGGGCATCGACAGGGGCCAGACGGTCGAATTCACGGTCCAAGTGCTCGACAACGGCGAGGCGGGAAGGACCGACGTCTTCGAGATCGCGCTCAGCAACGGCTACACGCAGGGCGGCACCCTCCGCCGCGGAAACATTCAGGTGCACGAATAGTGGCCAGGAACGCCCAGAGAGGGGCCGGGTTCCCCGGCCCCTCGTTCCTTCCCTCCGGGCGGCGAATGCTCGCCTCTCTCGGCTGCGCCATCGTTGCTGCGGGGGCGACGGGCATGGTCATCTTGCACGGCGGCGGCAATGGGACCGCCGAGGCCGCACCGCAGGCCGCACCGGCCTGCGCCTCGGCGGAGAAAGGGGTCGCCCCTCCCCGAGACGTGCCCGCCGCCGTGCTGCCGCCCGAAACAGTCGTCACCGCGGTCCGGCGCCCGCGTGCCGGGACGACGGTGATGCAAGGCGTCGTCGCAAGCCCGTTCCGCTCCGCGGTCGAGTTCTTCGTGACGAAGCTGCCGGAGGCGGGCTACGTCAACACGACGGGCGACGCCGAGATGGACGAGGCGGAGTCGTACTTCCGGGGCGCGGAGCTGCTGGGGAAATGGAAGGTGAACGGCATCCTCGGCTGCCCGGACGCAGTGCGGCTGGTCATCTTCGTCAGGACCTAGCTAAGGGACGCTGGGGGCACCTCCCGGTTCCCCCGGACCCTCCACCGGTCCGCTGCGCGGACAGGCCGCTTTGCGGCCGATCCGTGCCATCCTGGGCTGGGATCATGAGGCTGCTCGTCGTCAACCCCTACGCGAGCGGGGTCACCGAGGAAGGCATCGCGAAGGTCGCGGCCGCGCTCGGAGACGTCGAGGTGCGGCGAACGGAGCATCGCGGGCACGCGACCGAGCTCGTCCGCGAGCACCCTGAGGCCGAGGCCGTATACGTCTACTCGGGCGACGGCGGGTTCAACGAGGTGCTGAATGCGATCGGGCCGGACACGCCGGTTGGCTTCGTCCCCGGAGGCGGCGCGAACGTGCTCCCGCGTGCCCTCGGCCTCCCGGGCGAGGCCGTGGCCGCCGCGGAGCAACTGGCGACGGGGTCGACGCGACGGATCTCGGTCGGGCGCGTGAACGGTCGTCGGTTCGGCTTCTCGGCGGGGGTCGGCGTCGACGCCGAGGCGGTCCGCCGGATCGAGGATCGCGGCCGGCGCGCTGACGGCGCCCGCGCGGGGAATCTCACGTTCGCATGGGAGCTCGCGCGGCTCGTGGCGCAGCGTCGTGGGCGCTTCGACCCGGCGCTGGAAGTGCTCGGGCGCGGCCGCGCGGCCTTCGCGCTCGTCGCCAACGGCGACCCCTACACCTACGCCGGCCCGATTCCGGTCCGCGTCGCGCCCGAGGCGCGCTTCGAGCTCGGCATCGACCTCGTCGCCCCGCGAGCCGTGTCGCCGTTCGCGCTACCGCGTCTGCTCGGCTACGCGCTGCTCGGACGCGGCCAGTCCGGAGCCGGCGACGTCCTCTACGCGCACGACCTCGACCGGATCGAGGTCGTCTGCGACGCACCGATGCCGCTCCAGGCCGACGGCGAGGATCTCGGCGACGTCACGTCGGCCCTGTTCGAGGCCGAGCGAGCGGCGGTGACCGTACTGATATAGTCCGGAGCGGACTATGACGGTCCGGACTAAGACAGCCCAGCTGGCGACGACCGAGGCGGCGGTCCTCGGCCTTCTCTCCCACGGGCCGAGATCGGGCTACGACCTCAGGAAGGACGTCGAGGCGAGCGTGGGGTACTTCTGGGGCCCCGCCAAGAGCCAGATCTACGCGGTCCTGCCCCGCCTCGTCGAGGACGGCTACGCGAGCGTGCGCAAGGTCGCGCAGGACCAGCGCCCGGACAAGAGCGTCTACCGCCTCACGCGCACCGGGCGCGAAGCGCTGAAGCGGTGGATCGAGGAGACGCCGGCGCCACCCGACCCCGATCGCAACCCCCTCCTGCTGAAGGTCTTCTTCGGAGACGTCGCGTCGCAAGATGTCCTCGTCGAGCACATCCGGCAGCGGCGGCTCGAGGCAGAGGCGCTTCGTTCCTACCTCGAGGAGATCGAGGAGGACGATCTCCACGCGAGGTTGACGATCCGCTGGGGGCTCGAGTACGCCGGCGCCGTGATCCGCTGGGCGAAGCGGGCCGAGCGGGAGCTCTCGGGGAGCCGTCGATGAAGATCTTCCTCCTTTCCGTGACCACCGCGGCGCTCGTCGCCGCCTCGCCGGCGGGCGCTGCCGATCTGAAGCAGCGCCCGCTGAAGCTTCGCGAGACGTGCGTGACGAAGGCAGAGCGCGCCCGGGCCCTCAGGTTCCGGGCCAGCGACCGGGTTCGCCTGATCGGCGTCGAGCTGGGCTCCGGGCCTCGCGGCGTCGTTCTCGCGCACCAGGGCGCGTCGAACCTCTGCATCTGGCTCCCCTACGCGCGCTCGCTGGCGGCGCGGGGCTACCGCGTGCTCGTCTTCGACCACCGCGGGTTCGGGTCGTCCGGACGCGCGTCGCACTGGCGGCGGCAGAACCGGGTCGACTACGACGTGCTGGGCGCGATCCGCGTGATCCGCGCGCGCGGCGCGAAGAGCGTCGTGATCGCCGGCGGCTCGCTCGGAGGCGCGGCGGTGCTCTCGGCGGCGGCGCTGGCGCCCGTGGACGGTGTGATCAGCCTCGCGAGCCCGTCGCAGTACGGCCTCATCGACGTGTTCGGGGCCGTGGCGGCATTCCGCGTGCCGGCGCTCTTCCTCGCGGCCGAGCGCGACGCTGAGTTCCCGGACGTCGCCCGGGAGCTGTACGACCGCTGTGCCTCGTCCGACAAGCAGCTTGCGATCACTCCCGGCGCGGTGCACGGCATCCCGCTCCTGCGCGACTCGCAGGTGCGCGCGCTGGTCGACGACTTCATCGCGCGACACTCCGGGTAGGAACGCTCAACTAACCTGCGTTCATGCAGGGGCAGCGCGCGTGGCGCTCCGTCCTCGTGATCGGCGGCCTGATGGCCCTCCTGGGTTTGGTTGCGGTCGCAGCAGCGGGCCATGCGCCCTCGTCCGGTTCAAGTCGTCCAAGCGCTCCCGCTCCGACGCTGCTCATGGACTACCTCGTCACCCTTGCGATCCTGGTCATGCCGATTGGTGCTGGCCTGATCATCTGGGCGGGCGTCATGTCGCGGATGTACAAGAACGTGCCGCTCAAGACGTCGAATCAATTCCCGACTGTGGTCGTCCCGCGACCGCTGGTCCAGGTCGCACTGATCCTCGCGGTGCTTGTGTTCGTCGTCCACTTCTTCGACCCGACCAATAGCTCCAATCCCTCCAAAGGCTCGAGTCCGGTCGCGGCGAAGAAGACGCCGGCCGAGAATGCCAAGGACGAGTACGAGCCTCAGTTCCGCTGGCTGCCGATGATCGTCGTCGGCTCACTCATCGTCGGCATCGGCGGTGCGATGGCGGTGATGGCCGCTCGGCGTCAACGAGAGGCCCTGGCTGCAACTCCGATCCGCGAGACGCTCGCCGAGGTGCTCGACGAGACGCTCGACGACCTGCGCAACGAGGAAGACCCGCGCAAGGCGGTGATCGGCGCTTACTCGAACATGGAGCGGACGCTCGCGGCTCGCGGCATCCCGAGACACGAGTCGGAAGCACCCGTCGAGTACCTGACGCGGATCCTCGACGTCGTCAGCGCGAGCGGCCATTCGGTGCGGCGCTTGACCGGGCTCTTCTCGCGGGCGCGCTACAGCCCGCACGAGATCGACGCCGAGATGAAGGAGGAGGCGATCGACGCCCTCACGGGCCTTCGGGCCGAGCTGCAGGCGGCTCAGTGAGGACGGCGCTCTTCACGTGGCTGCTCTACGCAGGCGTGGCCACGATGGGGCTCGTCGCCGCGCGGATGATCGCTCCCGGACGGCACGAGCTCGAGCTCGACATCTACGTGCTCGTGCTCGGCGGGTTCGGCCTGCTCGTTATGTCGACGGCGCTGGGCCGGATCGCTCCGAGGGAAGACGAGTCACTGCTCGAGGAAGCACTCGAGCCCGAGCTGCCGGAGACGGCCCGGATCCCGTCGCTCGAGCGGCTCGAGCGTGAGGTCTCCCTTGCCGCGAGCCGCGAGTTCGACCTGCACTACCGGCTCCGGCCCGTGCTCCGCGAAATCGCGGCGGCCCGACTCGAGCGGCGCGGCGCGACGTTGGACTCCGACAGCCCGCGAGCCCGCGAGCTCCTCGGCGACGAGCTCTGGTCGCTGACCGAGCCTGACCGCGAGCCGCCCTCGAATCGCCAGGCTCTCGGGATCGGATTCGAGGAGCTCGAACGAACCGTCGAGCGTCTGGAACGTCTCTGATGGTGATGACGATCGCCGACCTCAACCGACAAGCCGAGGCGATCCTCGCCGAGGTCGAGCGTGCCGTCGTCGGCAAGCGCGACGCGCTCGAGCTCGTGCTGCTCGGAATCCTCGCCGACGGCCACGTCCTGATCGAGGACTTCCCCGGTCTCGCGAAGACGCTCGCCGCAAGGTCCTTCGCCGCCGTGACCGGGATGAGCTTTTCGCGCATCCAGTTCACGCCGGACCTCATGCCGGCCGACGTCACGGGGTCGTCCATCTACCGCCAGCAGCAGGGCGACTTCGAGTTCCGACCCGGGCCGATCTTCGCGAACCTCCTGCTCGCGGACGAGATCAACCGCGCGCCACCCAAGACCCAGGCCGCCCTGCTCGAGGCGATGCAGGAGCAGCAGGTGACGATCGAGGGCGAGAGTCACCCGCTCGCGCCGCCGTTCGTGGTTCTCGCGACGCAGAACCCGATCGAGTACGAGGGGACCTATCCGCTTCCCGAGGCGCAGCTCGACCGCTTCCTGCTGCGGATCGGCATCGGCTATCCGGCGCGCGAGCACGAGTGGGAGATGCTCGACCGGCGGCTCGACCGCGCGAGGGACGAGGTCGAGCTCGAGCAGGTCGTCGACCGGGCGACGCTCGTCGAGATGCAGCAGGCGGTGGAGCAGGTGCACGTCGAGGAGTCGCTCGGCTACTACATCGTCGACCTGGCGATTGCGACGCGGAGCGCGCCCGGCGTCCAGGTCGGAGCCAGCCCGCGCGGCTCACTCGCGCTGCTCAAGCTGGCACGCTGCCGCGCCGCGCTGTCCGGCCGCGATTTCACGACGCCGGACGACGTCAAGGCGGTCGCGGTGCCGGCGCTCGCGCACCGGCTCACGCTTCGGCCGGAGATGTGGGTCGAGCGGCGCCGCTCGGACGACATCGTCCGGGACGTGCTCGAGAGCGTGCCGACGCCCGCCGTCCAGCAACAGACCGAGCAGAGCGCACCCGCGCAATGACCCGCTCGGCGACCGGCAAGCTCCACGTCTACGTGGTGCTCTCCGGGCTGGGCCTGCTCGGCGGGCTGACGCTGGGGCGGCCCGAGCTCGTGGCGATCGCCGCGCCGTTCGCGCTCTTCGTCGCACTCGCCCTCGTCCGAGCGAAGGCGCCTTCGCTGAAGGCAAGCTGCGAGATCGCGCGCGAGCGCCAGCTCGAGGGCCGCCGCGTCGACCTCTTCCTCGAGCTGTCCGCAGACCGGACGGTGCCGCGCCTGGAGGTCTTCGTCGACCTCCCCGACGCACTCGTCGCCGAGGCGCCGAACCCGATCCTCATCCGCCTTCCGCGCGGTGAGCGCCACGAGCTCGAGGTCCCGCTTCGATGCGTCCACTGGGGCCTCCACGAGGTGGGGGAGGTCGTGTGGCGAGCGCGGGACGCCTACGGGCTTCTCGTCTACGAGGGCAGGGCGGGTGAGGCGCACCCGCTGAAGGTCTATCCGCGAGGTGAGAACGTTCAGCGCCTGCTCCGGCCGTTCGAGACGCAGGCTTTCTCGGGCAATCAGGTGGCACGGAACCGCGGCGAAGGGATCGAGTTCGCCGACCTGCGGCCGTTCACGCCCGGCGACCGGGTTCGCCGCATCAACTGGCGGGCGACCGCGAGACGGGGCGAGCCCTGGGTGAACGAGATGCACCCTGAGCGGAACGCCGACGTCGTCCTCTTCCTCGACACCTTCGCCGAGGCTCGCCGCGACGACCTGGGGACGCTCGACCTCAGCGTCCGGGCGGCCGCCGCGCTGGCCGCGCTCTACCTGCGGGAGAAGGATCGCGTCGGGGTGGTGTCGTTCGGCGGCGTCCTCAACTGGCTGACCGTCACCTCGGGGACAACGCAGCTCTACCGGATCGTCGACTCGTTGCTCGACGCACAGATCATCCTCAGCTACGCCTGGAAGGACCTCGACGTGATTCCGCCCCGGACGCTCCCGCCTCGCGCGCTCGTGATCGCACTCAGCCCGCTGCTCGACGACCGGGCGGTCGGCGCGCTGCTCGACCTGCGGGCCCGCGGTTTCGACCTGGCCGTGATCGAGCTCTCGCCGTTCTCGTTCGTCCCCGAGGGGGAGAGCGAAGTCGAGCAGCTCGCGTACCGGCTCTGGCGGCTGCGGCGGGAGGCGTTGCGCTCCAAGTACGCCGCACTTGGAGTGCCGATCGTCGAGTGGCGTGAAGGAGTCCCCATGGAGGCCGTCGTGGAGGAGGTGAGGGCATTCAGGCGCCACGCCCGCGTGCTGCGCGCCTAGCGACCGGGGCGGTCGCGCTCCTCGCGGCGGCCGGTCTCGCTGCGTTTCCCGCGGCGCAGGATCTCCAGCTCCGCATGCTCGCGCTCGGGCTCGGTGGTGCCGCGCTCGCCCTGCTCGCCTTCGGTCTGCTCGTCCGCTGGCCGGGGGCTCTCGGGCTCGGCCTGGCGGCGCTCGGCAGCGAGTACGCGGTGCTCTTCGCGGCGGAGGGGTCGACACTCGACCGGCTCACCCCGGTGTACGCCGCCGGGCTCCTCCTGGTCGCCGAGCTCGCGTTCTGGTCGATCGAGCGCCGGGTGCCCGCGTGGTCCGAGCCGACGGCCCTCGAGTGGCGGCTCGCGCGGCTGGGGGCCGCGTGCGTGGGGGCCGCAGGCGTGGCGTCGCTCGCGACGGTCAGCGCCGCCGCCGCGACGGGCGGAGGTGGAGTGGTGCTCGAGGGCTTCGGCGTCGGCGCTGCGATCGGCTCGGTCGTCATCCTGGCCCTGCTCATGCGCCGGTTGTTCCTGCGGTAGATTCGAAGGCTCATGGCCCAGGTTCTCCCTGCTGAGCGCGATCTCCGGCGCGTGATCGGCGACGGCGAAACGGTCCCGGACGGCGAGGTCGAGGGGCTCACCGACCACGACCTCGTCGAGCTCTATCGCGGCCTCGTCCTCCTGCGCACCTACGACGAGCGCTCGGTCGTCTACCACCGCCAGGGGCGGATCGGAACGTACGCGATCTACTGGAATCACGAGGCGATGCAGGCCGGGTCGGTCTACGCCCTCGAGGACGAGGACTGGATCTTTCCGAGCTACCGCGAGTCGGCGATCGGGCTCCTACGCGGGATGCCCGCCTCGACGGTGCTCTCATGGTGGCGCGGTCACCCGGCCGGCTGGTGGAACCCGGCCGACTACAACGTCGCCTCGATCTGCGTGCCGATCGGGACGCACGTGCCGCACGCGGCCGGGCTCGCGTGGGGCAAGAAGCTCCGCGGCGAGAGCTCGGTGGCGATCGCCTATTTCGGTGACGGCGCGACCTCCGAGGGGGCGTTCCACGAGGGCGCGAACTTCGCCGGCGTGATGCGGGCGCCGCTCGTGCTCTTCTGCAACAACAACGGCTGGGCGATCTCGACCCCCGTGGAGGCGCAGACGGCCGCGGAGACGCTCGCCGACAAGGCGGCCGGGTACGGCATGCCTGCGGCGCGCGTCGACGGCCTCGACATCCTCGCGGTCTACGAGGCGACCCGCGAGGCGGTGGCCCGCGCACGCGCCGGCGAGGGGCCCACGTTCATCGAGGCCGTGAGCTACCGAGCCGCGCCGCACGCGACTGCGGACGACCCGAAGGCGTACATCGATCTCGAGCGGGTCGAGGAGGAGAAGCGCCACGAGTGCGTCGGCCGCTACGAGGGCTACCTCCGGCGCGCGGGGATCCTCACCGACGAGATGGCCGAGTCGATCCGGGCCGAAGCCGCGCAGACGATGCGCGACGGGATTGCGGCCGCCGAGGCAGAGCCGCCCGCTGACCCGTCATTGCTCTTCGACCACGCTCTCGCCGACCCGCCCGCGTCGTTCCAGACCGACCTCGCGGAGCTCCGACGCGTTCTCGAGGGCCATGACTGACCAAGTAACACAGTGTTACTTGGAGGGTTTCGGCTCGCTCTCGGCTTCCGGCCAGGGAGGCGAGAGTGGCTGAGCTCACACTGGTCGAGGCGATCAACGACTGCTTCCACGTCGAGCTGGCGCGGGACGAGAACGTCATGGTCATGGGCGAGGACGTCGGCCGCGCGGGAGGGGTTTTTCGGGCGACGGCCGGCCTGCGCGACAAGTTCGGGCCCGATCGATGCGTCGACACGCCTCTCGCCGAGGCCGGGATCATGGGCACCGCGGTCGGACTGTGCATGGCCGGCTTCCGGCCTGTCTGCGAGATGCAGTACGACGCCTTCAGCTACCCGTCGCTCGACCAGCTCATCACCCACGTCGGCCGGTATCGCTGGCGGACCGGGGGGAAGATGCAATTTCCGCTCACGGTGCGGATGCCCTACGGCGGCGGCGTGCGGGCGCCCGAGCTGCACGACGACTCTCCGGAGGCCTACTACGTGCACACGCCGGGCGTGAAGGTCGCGATCCCATCGACGCCAAGCGACGCTAAAGGCCTGCTCGCGGCCGCAATTCGCGATCCGGATCCCGTCGTGATCCTCGAGCCGAAGCTCCACTACCGAACGATGCGCGGCGAGGTTCCCGAGGGCAATCACGTCGTTCAGCTCGGTCAGGGTCGAACGGTGCGGGAAGGTGACGACGTGACGCTCGTCGCCTACGGGTCGATGGTGCCGCTCGCCGAGCAAGCGGCGGACGCGCTCGAGGGGACGGCGACCGTCGAGCTCCTCGACATCCGGACGCTGAAACCGCTGGACGAGGAGGCGCTGCTCGCGGCTGCCGCGAAGACGGGGCGAGTCGTGATCGTCCAGGAGGCGCCGCGAACCGCCGGCTACGGCGCCGAGCTCGCGGCGATCCTCGCCGAGAAGGCGATGCTCGACCTTCGCGGGCCCGTGCTCCGCGTGACGGGCTACGACGTGCCGTATCCGTACTGGCAGATCGAGGACGCCTACATGCCGTCCGTCGAGCGCGTTGTCGACGCGGTCCGCAAGCTCCTCGAGTACTAGTGGTTCACGAGCTGCCGCTCGAGCAGCGCTGCCTGAACGGCTACTTCTCGGTCGAGCTCGAGCTCGTCGTCGAGATCGACCCGGGCGATGCGGTCCGGATCTCGGTGCCGAACGCCGGCTGGGACCTCGCGCCCGACCGGAAGTTCGAGCCGCGGAATCCCGAGCTCGACACCGGGCATCCGATCGCGGGCCCCGTCGCGGTGCGAGGCGCGAAGGCGGGGCAGACGCTCGTCGTCCGCATCGACGAGGTCGTGGTCGGCGAGTGGGGCGTGACGTGGGCGCCCGAGAACCATCTCGTCCACTGGGAGCTCGGCGAAGGGCTCGGGCGCGCCCTCGGCCTGGAAGTGACGCTCGCCCCGTTCCTCGGCGTGATGGGCATGCCGCCGGCGGATCCCGGCGTCCACCCGACCTTCCCGCCGCGGCGCTGCGGTGGGAACATCGACTGCAAGGAGCTCGTGGGCGGGACGACGCTCTACCTGCCGATCCCCGTCGACGGTGCGCGCTTTTCCGCCGGTGACCCACACGCGGCGCAGGGAGACGGGGAGGTCTCGGGCACCGCGATCGAGACGACTGCACGGGCCAAGCTGACGCTCGACGTCCGCGACGACCTCCCGCTCGAGTGGCCGATCGCAAGGATCGACGGCGCCTGGCTCACCTTCGGCTTCGACGAGTACCTGGGGGTCGCCGCGAAGATCGCGACCGACGGGATGATTGCCCTGATGGGCCGCGAGCTCGGGCTCGGCGAGAAGGATGCGCTCGCGCTCGCGAGTGTCGGGGTCGACCTCCGTGTGACGCAGGTCGTGAACGGACAGGTCGGCGTCCACGCTCTGCTTCGCGACGACACGTTCCGGTGACCGAACGGCTCCGCCTGCTGCTCGAGCGCGGGCAATCGGGATACCGGCTGCGAGACGCGGCCACTGGCGAGCTCGTCCGGTGGGAGGACCCGCGGGTCCTCGTGATCCCGGTCGCAGGCGTCTCCTTCCGGCCCGAGTCGCTCGAGGACGACTCGTTCGAACCGGGACGGCGGCTCGCGCTCGTGCCGGAGCCCGACAACGAGCACGACCCGAACGCGGTCGCGGTCTGGAACGAGGAGCGGACGCTCCAGGTCGGCTACGTCCCCCGCGAGCTCGCGCCGCGGTTGGGGGGCGACGAGCAGGCGATCTCGCTCTGGCGCGTCGAGGGCGGCCTGCGGGTGCTGATCGTTTCCGCAGACGCCTGGGTCGGTCGGCCGCGTTAGATTCCGGCCGTGGCGTACGAGTTCAAGCTCCCCGACCTGGGCGAGGGCCTGACCGAAGGCGAGGTCGCCCGCTGGCTCGTGGCCGAGGGGGACGAGGTCGCCGAGGATCAGCCGCTCGTCGAGATCCAGACGGACAAGACGACGGTCGAGGTCCCCTCTCCGGCGGCGGGGAAGGTGGCCCGCATCCTGGTCGAGGAGGGCAAGGTCGTCCCCGTCGGCACGGTCCTCGTCGTCATCGGCGAAGACGGGGCCGTTCCGGACGAGCAGCCACGGGCAGAGCCGCCCACTTCAGCCCCGTCCGGGAAACAGGACCCGGGACGTGCCCAGGCGGGACGCGTCCGTGCGACGCCGCTCGTCAGACGGCTCGCACAGGAGCTCGGCGTCGACCTGCAGACGCTCGTCGGTACCGGTCCGCAGGGACGCGTGACCGAAGCAGACGTGCGTCAGGCGGGCACAGCCGGGGAACCGGCCCCCGGACCGGTCTCGGAGGGACGCCGTGAGCCGATTAGCGGCGTGCGGCGCTTGATCGCCGAGCACATGACTCGCGCCCACCGGGAGGTGCCGCCCGTGACGTGGGTCGAGGAAGCCGACTTCAGCGACGTCGACCTCAAGCTGCTCGTGCCGGCGATCCTGAAAGCGTGCGCGGAGACGCTGAAAGAGTTCCCGGAGTTGAACGCCCGGCTCGACGGCGACGACATCGTCTACCTCGACCGCTACGACATCGGCGTCGCCGTCCAGACCGACGACGGGCTCGTCGTGCCGGTCGTCCGCGACTGCGACTCGGCATCCATCGACGACCTCGCCGCGGAGGTGGCGCGGCTCGCCGAAAGTGCTCGCGCCGGGACGCTGAAGCCCGAAGAGCTCCGCGGCTCTACCTTCACGGTCACGAGCGCGGGCAAGCTCGCCGGCCTCTTCCAAACGCCGATCGTCAACCATCCGGAGGTCGCGATCCTCAGCGTCGGCCGGATCGCCGAGCGGCCCGTCGTCCGCGACGGCAAGGTCGAGGCCGGGCGCACCGGCTACGTTGCGCTGACCTTCGACCATCGCGTCGTCGACGGAGCGCGAGCCGCCGAGTTCGGGCTCGCAGTCATCCACAGGCTCGAAGGCAGCGCGTAAGAAAAGAGCCCGGTCGAAACCGGGCTCTCTCCTGCCGCGAAAGGGCGGTGGGCTAGCGCCGCTTTCCCCCTCCTCCCCGATCATGCCCGAAACCCCGGTGGATCTGCCCGCGGAGGAGCCCCGCCGGGTTGAGTGTCGTGTGCACGTTCGCGTAGGTGTAGCCCTTCCGCATGGCCGTGACCAGCTCGTCGAACTCACCGGCCGCGATTCCCTGGCCGCTCGGGCCGACGACGTCAGAAGCGACGATGTCGCCCTCGATTGTGCCCTGAGTCGGCGTGCACGGCGGCTTGTTCCCACCACCGCAGAGGAACGCGCTCACGCCGCCTGCGACTCCACGCTGGCCGAAGTGGATGTGCGCGAAGAGCGTGTTGCCCTCGCCCGCCTCGAAGCCCTCGTAGTGAAGCGTGTAGTGGATCGTGTTGCCGCCCTGGAGGCGGGCCTTGAACGACCCGCGACCCGGGGTGGACTCCGACGGCGTCTCCTCGAACCCGGTCAGATTCGCGCTGAACCTGTTGCCGTGGTTCCCACCGTTCCCTCGATTCGCCAGCGCTGCGGCTGCAACGACCGTCAGGCCTGCCGCGGCCAGCAGCGAGATCACAACTGCGAGCTTCCGCATGCTTTGCCTCCCCGTCGGGTTGTGTTGAGTATTACGGCCTTTCCCGAGGCCTGGATTTTCCACCATCGTCCAGGTGCTCGTCGACGAGCTCCTCGATCTCCGACGCATTGGCGCGGCCTTCGAGCCGCGCAACCGTGTGCCGGCCCTTGACGAGCACGAGCGTCGGCACCTTTCTGATCTTGAACCGCTTCGCGAGCTCCGGCTGCTCCTCGACGTCAACGCTTTGCACGCTCAACCGGTGACGCTCCTTGCGGGCCAGTTGCGCAAGGAGGCTCTCCATCCGGCGCGCGGGACCGGATCGGAGCGCAGAGAAGAAGACGAGGAGGCCGCGACGCGAGCGACCGGACCTCCCGGATCGGCCGTTCATCACCTTCGTTCTCCCCGCGCGCCGAGGCCGCGAAACGCCCTCCAACTAGACTGGTTTCGATGACGGACTGGTACACCGTCGGGCTGTTCGCGGGGCTCGGCGTCGCGGTCGGGGTTGCCGTCGTGGGCGTTCTCGGCGGACGCCGAATCGCGACGGTCGCTCCACTGGTCGGCGCTCTCCTCGGAGTCGCGCTCGGGTACCTCGTCGCCGACGTCGAGGAGGCGGTCGCGGGCGGGCTCGGCGGTGCGCTGGGAGCCTTCGGGTCCGCGCAGCTCGTGAGCGGAGCACTGAATCGAGGAGGCACGCGCCTGGCGACTGGCTTCTTCGTCGTGCTCGGTGCGGTGTTCGTCGCGCTGCTGGCGTTCGTCCCCGTCCTCGGCTACGTCGAAGCGATCGCGGCGGCGGTGTTGGCGGTGCGCCTGCGCCGCCGTGCAGGGAAGCGGTACGCGGGCCTCCGCACGCTCGCCCGCGATTAGCCGTGCCCAAGAAGCTCGTCCTGATCGTCATCGACGGCCTCACGCCGGCGATGCTGGAGAACGCTGTCGAGAGCCTGGACGTGCCTGCCCTCCGCTTCCTGATGGAGAGCGGCGAGTACCGGCGCGCGGTGACGACGTTCCCCTCGCTGACCCCGGTGTGCCTCTCCTCGATCGCGACCGGCGCGCATCCCGACGTCCACGGGATCCCGCACCTCGTCTGGTACCACCGCGGCGAGGAGCGGCTCGTCGAGTACGGCTCGTCGTTCAGCGCGATCCGCGCTGCCGGCACGACGCGCGCGATCCGCGACGCCATCTTCGGCATGAACCAGGAGCACCTCTCGCGGCGGGTCGTGACGGTCTTCGAGGCGCTCGAGGCCGCCGGGCTGGTGACGGCCGCGGTGAACATGGTGTGCTACCGCGGGCCGGCGCGACACGCCCCGACCGTCCCCTGGCTCACGAAGCCCGCCTTCGGCCCGACGCGATTCTTCTACTACAACCTCTTCGAATCGGACGTGACCGGCGCGCCGCTCGCCATTCGCACGCGCGCCAGGGGGTCGGTGGACGAGTACGCCCGGGTCGTGGGCCGCTGGCTCGTCACGCGAGACGGCTTCGACTTCCTCGTCTTCTACCTCCCCGACTACGACTTCGCCTCGCACGCTGCAGGCCCCGAGGCCGCCGAGAGCGCGCTGGAGCACGCCGACCGGGCAATCGGATCGCTGCTCGAGGCAGCCGGCGGCCCGGCCGCGTTCCTCGAGCGCTACGCGGTGCTCCTCTGCTCGGATCACGGCCAGACACGCGTCGAGGAAGCGGTTCGCCTGGAGGACGCCTTCGACGGGTTCCGTCTCTTCCGGCCGGGCAACGGCCACCGGGCCGAGCTGGCCGTGACCGCGTCGAATCGCGCGGGGATGGTGTATCGCCTGCCCGGCTGCCGCAGCTCGTCGGCGGAGCTTGCCGAACGGCTGGACGGGAATGGACATGTTGTGCTCTATCGCGAGAACGGGACGGGAGTCGCGCGCCGCGACGGTGACGAGCTCCGCTTCGTGCCGACGCCGGCCGGCTGGGACACGAGCGGCGCCGATGACGTCCTCTCGCAGCCCGACGCGCTGCAGCGCGCCTGGGCGGCCCTGGGCAATCCGAACGCGGGCGACCTCGTCGTCTCCGCGGCTCCGGGCCTCGAGTTCGCGGACCTCGGCGGCCGTCACCACGTGGGCGGCGGCAGTCACGGCTCCCTCGAGCAGGGCGACTCGGAGGTGCCGATGATCTCGGTCGGGATCGGCGCGCCTCCGGGGCGGATCGTCGACGTGACGCCTCGCGTGCTCGAGCATTTCGGCGTCTCCCATGCGCACTGACGCGCAGCACCGGATGGTCGAGGACCAGCTGCGCGGCCGCGACATCGTCGACGAGCGCGTCCTCGAGGCGATGGAGCAGGTCCCGCGCGAGCTCTTCGTGCCGAAAGGAGAACGGCACCGCGCGTATGCCGATGCGGCCCTGCCCATCGGGCACGGGCAGACGATTTCGCAGCCCTACATGGTCGCGAGGATCGCCGAGGCCCTCGTGCTCACCGGCGGCGAGAAGGTGCTCGACGTCGGCACGGGCTCCGGCTACCAGGCGGCGGTCCTCGCCGAGCTCGCAGGCGAGGTGCACACCGTCGAGCGGATCCCGGAGCTGGCCGAGCAGGCGCGCCTGAATCTCGCCGAGGCCGGGTACGACCGGGTTCGCGTGCACGTCGGCGACGGCTCGATCGGGCTCCCGGAAGAGGCCCCGTTCACGGCGATCGCGGTCGCCGCCGCAGCGCCCGGCCTCCCGCAGCAGCTCTACGAGCAGCTCGAGCCTCGCGGGCGCTTGGCCGTTCCGGTCGGGGGACGCTGGGGGCAGCGCCTCGAGGTCGTCGTCCGCAGCCCCGAGGGCCCGGCGATCGTCCACTCCGTCCCGTGCCGGTTCGTCCCGCTCGTCGGCGAGGGAGGCTTCGAGCGGTGAATTCTTCGCCTCCGGCGAAGGGGTGGCTGGCTGCGTGAAACGCGCCGAGGTGACCGTCCACGGGATGGTGCAGGGAGTCTTCTTCCGGGTCGAGGCGCGTGACCGCGCCCGGTCGCTCGGCCTCTCCGGCTGGGTGACGAATGCGCGTGACGGCACCGTCCGCGCGGTGTTCGAGGGGGACGAGGAGCGGGTTCGGTCGATGGTCGACTGGTGTGGACGGGGGCCGCGTGGGGCTCAGGTCGACGACGTCGAGGTCACCTGGACCGAGCCGGAGGGCGAGACCGAGTTCTCAATCCGCTAGCCGGCACTTACGGGCTTCTCGATCCGGTAGTCCCGTTTTCACCCTCGATGCGTTGGGCAGAATGTCCGTCGGATGAGAGGGGTCGAGCTGTTGAACAAGCGAGTCGTCACCGGCGGTATCGAGCTGGGCCGCGTCGTCGACGTCATTTTCGACGAGACGGGTGAGAACGCGATCGGCCTCGACGTCCGCTGCAAGGACGGTGAGAACCGGTTTCTCCCGCTGGCGACTGCAGACGTCGGCGACGGCGACGTGGTCGTCGGTTCCCCGCTCGTGCTCCTCGAGCCGGACCAGCTCGACTTCTACCGTTCGAGGGGACGGGCTCTGCGTTCCGCGAACTAGGCCGCTGCTACCCTCGCCCGGCGGATGGGCAACGAGGCGTCGACGATGGCGGCCGCGCGGGCTCGGGCGACGAGCGCGCTGCGCCGCCCGCACAACTGGGTCCAGCTCGCGAAGTTCTGCACGGTCGGCGCGGTCGGGTACGTCGTCAACCTCGCCGTCTACACGTCGCTGGTCGGCGCGGGCCTCCACTACAACCTCGCCGCGGCGTGCTCGTTCCTCGTGGCCGTCACGAACAACTACACGTGGAACCGGCTCTGGACGTTTCGCGGCCAGCGCGGCCACGTCGGCTACCAGGGGCTTCGCTTCTTCGTCGTCTCGCTGATCGCGCTCGGCGCGAACGAGCTGCTGCTGACGGCGTTCGTCGCCGGCGGCATGGGCAAGATCGTCGCGCAGGCGATCGCCATCGTGCTCGTGACGCCCATCAACTTCGTGGGCAACAAGCTCTGGTCGTTTAGGCGTAGTTGAGGGCCGGTGCGGCGGGTCCTTCTCGCCCTGATCGCCGTCGCGGTTCTCGCGCCGACCGCGCAGGCCGGCACGCCGACGAGACCCGTCTACGACTCCCGCGGCAATCTCGTCCAGGCTCCGTTCGCGCCGACCGTCGAGCCTGCGCGACTGACCGAGCAGCAGGCAACCCGGATCTTCCTCGCCCGCCAGAAGGTCTCCGACTGGCTCGAGCGCTACCCGAAGCGGGACCGCATCACCGACGCGACCTTCGACAAGGAGCGGCGCGACTGGAAGGTCGGCATCTGGTCGGGCGACGCCGGCCAGATCGCGAGTGGGCGCGTCGACGACCGGAGCGGCCGAGTGACGGAGGCCTGGACCGGGCCGCAGGTCGCCTGGAAGATGGCCCGCGGTGGGGAGGGCGCTTTCGGCGGGCGGCAGATCAACAGCGTCCCGATCTGGATCGGGCTCTGCCTGATCTTCCTGGTCGGGCTCGCCGACCTCCGCCGCCCGTTCAGCCTCCGCAATCTCGACCTGCTCGTCCTCCTCTCGTTCTCGGTCTCGCTCTGGTTCTTCAATCAGGGCGACATCCTCACTAGCGTGCCGCTCGCCTACCCGCCGATGGCCTACCTCCTCGGGCGAATGGTCTGGGCCGCGTGGCGGGGCGGGCCCGGATCGTCGCGTGCCGTCTGGCCCGTTTGGCTCTTGGCCGCGGCGACCGTGTTTCTCGCCGGCTTCCGGGTCGGGCTCAACGTGCGCGACTCGAACGTGATCGACGTCGGCTACTCGGGCGTGATCGGCGCGCACCGGATCGTCCACGGACAGTCCCCGTACGGGCACATGCCGGTGGAGAAGGACCTCGAGGCCTGCGGCCCGGAGGACGCAGAGGGCGAGATCCGCGACCGCGTCCAGACGAACGGGCGCTGCGAATCCGCGAACGCCCGCGGGGACACTTACGGCCCCGTCGCCTACGAGGCGTACGTCCCCGCGTATCTCGCGCTCGGCTGGAGCGGGAAGTGGGACGACCTGCCCGCGTCGCACGCGACGGCAATCGCCTTCGACCTGCTCGCCCTGCTCGGGCTCTTCTTGATCGGGCGTCGCTTCGGCGGCGCGCGCCTCGCCGCTCAGCTGCC
>DASTYD010000109.1:0-23212 GCA_035765175.1 Gaiellaceae bacterium | reverse complement strand
TGGCGGCGGCGGTGGCGGGGGTGGCTCCAGCTCGGTGGTCGTCGCGGTCCACGTCACGTCTGCCGTGCACGTTCCGAACGGAGGGAATGGGGCTGAGAGATGGGCCGTTCCCTGTGCCGCCTGAAGTGCATGGAAGGTCCCCGAAAGGGTTGCTTCTCCGTTCGACAAGCTGAACGAATGCGGCTCGCCGCTCGAGATCCGGATCGGGCCGTTGAACTCGACGTTCGTGAAGGTGCAGATGGAGCCGGCGATGTTGTTGAGCCGGAAAAATTGGATGTTTGAGCCGAGGAGGAACTCGACCGTTCCGCTTTGCCCCGGCGGCGGACCGGAATGGGTGCCGTTGTAGAAGGCCCCGCGGACGTGGTGCGCGTCGGCGGTCGCCGAAAAGATGGCGCCGGCAACCGCTCCGACAAGAAGTGCTGCCACCAACGGGCGGCGGAGGATCGCCGCGTTTCGTTTCATCTGCTACGTGAAGGGTCTCACTTTTCGAGTAGGCGATCAAGGCCCAGCGTGAGACCCGCGGGCAGGCCTGAGAGCCGCTCGAGCGCCAGTAGAACTCCGGGCACGTAGGCCTCTCGCGAGAGCGCGTCGTGGCGGATCGTGAGCAACTGTCCCGCCTCGGACAGGAGCACCTGTTGGTGCGCGACGATCCCGGGCAGCCGGACGGAGTGGATCGGCACATCGCCTCCCATCGCCTCAGCCGTCGCTTTCGCCGTTCCGGATGGCGCATCGAGCTTCGTCTCGTGGTGCATCTCGACGATCTCGGCCCGCGGCATGTGCTTCGCGGCTTCGGCTGCGAAGCGCATCATCAGGACTGCTCCGATCGCGAAGTTCGGTGCGTAGAAGACGGGTAGGCCGGCCGCCTGGGCCTTCGCGGCGACCTCGTCCGGATCCCAGCCCGTTGTGCCGACGACACAGGGCACTCCGGCGTCCAAAGCCTCGTTCACGTTGCCCAAGACCGCTCCGGGGGCTGTGAAGTCGACCATCGCCTCGGCCTCGCCCAGCTCGACCAACTCGTGTCCCGCAGCCTGCAGCGCCGGCCGGAGCACCGAGCCGACCTTCCCCCCCGCTCCGAAGAGCTTGATCTTCACGCGGCCGCGCGGGCGGGCAGCTCGGGCTTGATCCGCCGCACAGCGTCCCGGAACCGCTCCTCGCTCGGTCCGATCCCCGACGCGGAAAGCTTCTCCGGCGCGAGCAACACGCCGGCGAGCTCCGAGACGGCCTCCGGCGCGACCGCGTCGATCTCTGCCGCGATCCGGTCGATCGACAGGAGCTCGGTGTCGCTGATGAGCGACTTCCCGAGCCGGCTCATCCGGTTCGACGTCGACTCCATCGAGAGCAGGATCCGCCCCTTGAGGTTCTCCTTCGCCCGCTCGAGCTCGCCCTTGCGGAGCTTGCCCTCGGCGACCTCGGCGATCTGCTCGTTCGCGATCTCGAGGCAGTCGGCGAGGTTCTCGGCGCGCGTCCCGACGTAGAAGCCGATCAGCCCGGTGTCGGTGTACTGCGACGCGAACGTGTAGACGGAGTAGGCCATCCCGCGCTTTTCCCGGATCTCCTGGAAGAGCCGCGAGGACGCCGAGCCTCCCAGGACCGCGTCGAGGAGCGACGCGGTGAAGCGGCGCCGGTCGGAGCGGGCGATGCCCGGCGCGCCGATGCAGAGGTGGTACTGCTCGGTCTTCTTCCGCTGGAAGCGGACGCTCGGCCGAGGCGGGCGCACGAGCGGCGTCCGCAGCCTCGGCCCACGCCCAGGCGATTTCCCCTGCTTGCGCTGGGCTCTTTCGAGCTGAGCAACGAGCTCGTCGTGCTTGAGGTTCCCGGCAGCGGCGACGACGACGTTGCCGGCCCGGTACATCGTCTGGTGGTAGCTCGTCAGGGAACGGCGGCCGACCGACGAGATCACCTCGGCCGTGCCGATCACCGGCCTCCCGAGCGGGTGGTCGCCGAAGACCGCCTCGCTCATCAAGTCGTGCACGAGCTCGTGCGGCGTGTCCTCGTACATCGCGATCTCCTCGAGCACGACCTCGCGCTCCGAGTCGAGATCCGCGAACAGCGGCGCATAGACCATGTCCGTCATCACGTCGAGCGCTTTGTCGACGTGGTGGTCGGCAACGCGGACGTAGACGACGGTGTGCTCACGCGAGGTCGCCGCGTTCAGCTCGCCGCCGAGCCCGTCGAAGATCTCGGCGATGTCCTGCGCCGAGTAGGAACGAGTTCCCTTGAAGAGCAGATGCTCGATGAAGTGGGTGATCCCGGCCTTCGACGGAGTCTCGTCGCGCGCTCCGGCGCCGATCCAGAAGCCAAGCGCAACCGACCGCACGCTCGGGATCCGCTCCGTAATCACCCGCTGGCCCGAGTCGAGCTCGCTGAGGACGTACTTCTGCACGGAACAGATCGTAGTTGCCTCCCTTGAGGGATGACCTCCAACCGTGCGATGCTCAACATGAGTAAAGAGGGGTCAGCGGCCCGCCTCCAAAGCTCGGCAACCACAAGGAGGGGACCATGACCCTGTTTCACCGGCGCTCAGTGTTCGCGTTCGTCCTGGGCGCGATGCTCGCGGCAGCCGTCCTCGTTGGACGGTCCGCTTTTGCGACGACGGAGACCATCAGTGCATGCTTCAAGCCGTCGAACGGCACGCTTTACCTTCTGGGCGAGAGCAGTGGCCGTGACGTGTGCCAGCCGGGTGACATCCCGATCAGCTGGAACACGTCGGGCGTCAACGGCCAGGACGGCGTCAGCGTGACGAGCCAGACGCTCGCGCCCGGTGACGCCAACTGCCCCAACGGCGGCAGCAAGTTCCTGTCAGCGACCGGGGTCACGTACGCCTGTAACGGCTCGAACGGTGTGGACGGCCAGGACGGGGACGACGGTCAGGATGGCGCCGACGGCCTCAGCGTGACCAGTGAGGCGCTCGCGCCCGGTGACGACGCGGCCTGTCCGAACGGCGGCACGAAGTTCACATCCGCGAACGGCGCTTCTTATGCCTGCAACGGGTCGAACGGCGTGGATGGCCAGGACGGTGAGGACTTCTCGGGCACGTTCACGAGCCCGAACGGTCAGTTCAGGCTCGTGGTCGGCGACGCTGGAATCCGGCTCGAGAATCTGCCACCGCTGCCGCCGGCGAGGATTCAGCTCACAGCCAACAGCGTTCAGATCCAGACGCAGGGGCTGTTCTCCGCCTCGGGAGCCGTGACGACGGTCGGTGGCTCGCCCCTCACCTTGAGCGGCGCGCTGATCAACTTGAACGGCAGCGGCTGCGGTGTTCTGCGCTCGACCGACGTCAATCCGTTCATCCCGCCGACGACCGGAGGGCCGACCCTCCTCAACCCGAACGGGTCGCCGACCGTTCGTACGACCTGCTAGCAGGCGCGCTGGAGGGGCGGCTCAGCCGCCCCTCCAATCTCGCTCGAGACTAGTCCTCGCGGCGCCCGCCGCGGCCTCTGCCCCGGCCACGATCGCCGCCGCGGCCGCCATCACGCCTCGGTGGGCGCTCAGACCGCTCGCGGGGCGGGGCGTCCTTCGCCCGCTCGATCAGCTCGGCCGGCTCGACGAGCGAGCCGTTCTCGTGCTTCGCGACGAGCTTGAGGCCGATCCGGCCGCGCTCCTTGTCGACCTCCTGGACGATCACGTCGAGCGTGTCGCCGCGGGAGATCACGTCCTCGATGTGGCCGACCCGCCCTGGGCCGACGTTCGAGACGTGCAGGAGCCCGTCCGTTCCCTTCTTCAGCTCGACGAAGGCGCCGAAGTCCGTCGTCTTCACGACCTTGCCCGTGTAGGTGTCCCCCACCTCGGGCTCCTTCGTGATCGACTCGATCGCCTCGATCGCGGCTTTGGCCTTCATGCCCTCGGTCGCGTAGATGAGGATCGTCCCGTCCTCCTCGATGTCGATCTGCACGTCGTAGTCGGCCTCGAGCGAGCGGATCGTCTCGCCGCCCTTGCCGATCACCATGCCGATCTGCTCCGGGTCGATCTTGACCGTCGAGATCCGCGGCGCGTGCTCGGCGAGCTCCGTCCGGGTCTCCGAGATCGCCTCGGCCATCTTGTCGAGGATGAACTCGCGCGCCCTTTTCGCCTGCTCGAGCGCGTTCCGCATGATCTCCTGCGTGACGCCGGTGATCTTGATGTCCATCTGGAGCGCGGTGATGCCGTCACGCGAGCCGGCGACCTTGAAGTCCATGTCACCGAGGTGGTCCTCGGCGCCCTGGATGTCGGTCAGGATCACGTAGTCGTCGCCCTCCTTGACGAGGCCCATGGCGATACCGCCGACGGGGGCCTTGATCGGCACGCCGGCGTCCATCAGGGCAAGCGACGAGCCGCAGACCGAGCCCATCGACGACGAGCCGTTCGACTCCAGCGTCTCCGAGACGATCCGGACCGTGTACGGGAACTCGTCTATGGCCGGGATCATCGGCTCGAGCGCGCGCTGCGCGAGCGCCCCGTGGCCGATGTCACGGCGCTTCGGCCCGCGCATGAAGCCCGTCTCGCCGACCGAGTACGGCGGGAAGTTGTAGTGGTGCATGTAGCGGCGGTCGGTCTCCAGGGAGAGGTCGTCGATCCGCTGGCCTTCCTTCGCCGTGCCCAGTGTGAGCAGCGACATGATCTGCGTCTGGCCGCGTGTGAAGAGCGCGGAGCCGTGCGTCCTCGCTGCGACGCCGACCTCGCAGTCGACCTCCCGAACGTCCTCGGCGCCTCGCCCGTCAGGCCGGCGCTTGTCGACCGCGATCTTCTCGCGGACGAGCTGCTTGTAGATCGACTCGGCCGCCTTCTTGACGAACTGCTTCGTCAGCGAGTCCTTCACGACCGGGCTCTCGCCCTCGACGGTGGCCGGTCCGACCGGGAACGGCAGCTCGACCTCGTCGATGATCCGGTCGAAGAGCAGCTGGCGCTTCGCCGACTTGAGCTCCTTGGAGTCCTGCTCGGCCTCGGTCAGCGCCTTCAGGTCGTCCTCGAACTGCTCTCTGACATGCCGCTCGACGACCTCGAGCCGTACGCGCTCGAGAATCACGTCGAGGGACGCGCGAACCTGGATCTGCCGGAGGATGTCGTCCTCGCCCGACTCCATGCTCAGCGATGGAGCAAGCTCGTCGACGAGCTCCTCGACGACCGGGCCCGCCTCGCGCAGGCCATCGGCTTCGATGCGCTGCCCGATCCGGCCGGCGTGCTGCGACTCGAGCTCCGCCGTCAACTCGGGATCGAGGTACTTCGGCTTGCCGGCCTGCTGACGCAAGTCCTCCTGCGCCTCGCAGATCTTCACGATCTCCGCGTGCGCGAGCTCGAACGCCTCGAGGATCTCGTCCTCGGGGATCTCGTCGGCGCCCGCCTCGATCATCGTCAGCGCCTCCCTCGTGCCGACGACGATCAGGTCGAGCGTGCTTTCCTCCTCGACGACCGGCAGTGTCGGGTTGACGACGAACTCACCGTCGACACGTCCGATCCGGACGGCGCCCACCGGGCCCAAGAAGGGCAGCGGCGAGACCATCAGCGCGGCCGAGGCCCCGTTGATGCAGAGGATGTCGTGCGCCGTGACGAGGTCGGCCGACAGCGTCGTCGCGACGACGTGCACCTCGTTCTTGTAGCCCTTCGGCCAGAGCGGCCGAATCGGGCGGTCGATCATCCGTGCGGTCAGGATCGCGCGCTCGGTGGGGCGCCCTTCGCGCTTGAAGAAACCGCCGGGGATCTTCCCGGCGGCGTACATCCGCTCCTCGACGTCGACCGTGAGCGGGAAGAAGTCCGCGCCCTCGCGGCCCTCCATCCGCCCAACGGCGGTCGCCAGCACCATCGTGTCGCCCGCTCGGACGAGGACGGCTCCGTCGGCCTGCTTGGCCAGCTTCCCCGTCTCGAAGGTGATCTCCTGCTCGCCGACGGTCACGGAGACCGTGGCGAGGCTTTCCGTCATCGTGCTCATCTGTCCTCCACTTCTTCGTGGAGAGTGGAGGTTTGGGGCAGCTCCGCGCTCGTCGGAGCTCTCTCAAACTCCCACCCTCCGGCTGCGAAGCTAGCGCCTCAGGCCCAGCTCCTTGATCAATTCTCGATATCCCTCGACGTCCTTCCGCTGGAGGTAGTTCAAGAACCGGCGCCGCCGGCCGACCAGCTTGAGCAGGCCACGGCGCGAGTAGTGATCCTTCGGGTGCGTGCGCAGGTGCTCAGTCAGCTCGTTGATGCGCTGCGTGAGAAGCGCGATCTGCACCTCGGGCGAGCCCGTGTCTTCCTGCGACCGCCCGTGGCGGCCGATGATCTCCAGCTTTGCTTCCTTCGTCAGGGTCAAACGTTCCTCCTTATGGGTAATCCGCAATCCAAGCCCGCCGCGGGAAGCGCCGCGCACGGCCGAGAC
The DNA here is from genome assembly GCA_035765175.1 of Gaiellaceae bacterium. GTDB lineage: Bacteria > Actinomycetota > Thermoleophilia > Gaiellales > Gaiellaceae > VAXT01. The sequence goes on along the minus strand of DASTYD010000109.1, from coordinate 16,884 downwards.
TGCGGTCGCGCACTAGGGTAGCAACAGGCCCGCTCAGCCGGGAGTGGTCATCGTGATGGGGAACGAGGCGGTCGTCGAGCCGTTCTGCTTGCTGCGGACGACCACGTGGAAGATCCAGTGGCCCGGCATCACCAACTGGTAGTCGCCTTTGTAGGTGCCGGTCGGGGCCTCGCGGAGGGCCTTCACGTAGAGCGGCATGTAGTGCGGGCAGTCCATCGTGGCATTGACCCTCACCTGCGCCCCGTGGAGCGGGGCGCCGCTTTTCTTGTCCGTGACCCGGATCAGGACCTTCTTCAGGTAGCCCTTGCCGAGCGCGCGGGCGTCGACGTTCGCGTTTCCGGCCGCCGGCGAGCCCTGTCCGGGCGTGCAGCCTTCGCTGACCGCTCCTGAGTCCCCCTCCCCGTTGTCGAGCAGCAGGAAGCCGAGGACGGCCACGAGTGCGATCAGGACGAGCCCGCCTCCGATCACGAGCCACCAGACCCTCCGCATCCACCCAGGATAGGTAGCCGCACTACGCTCCGCGCATGAGAGCCGTCGCCGCGGGCCACCCCGCGACAGCCGAGGCCGGCGCAGAGATCCTGGAGGCCGGCGGCAGCGCGGCGGACTGCGTCGTCGCGGCGTGCCTCGCCTCCTGTGTGGCCGAGACCGTCATGACCGGCCTGCTCGGCGGCGGTCACGCGATCCACTTCGACGCGGCCACGGGCCGGGCCGCGAACCTCGATTGCTTCGTCGCCGTGCCGGGCCTCGGGCGCGAGGGCGATCCGGTGCCGCTGCTCGAGCTCGAGGTTCCTTTCGGCACCGAGCTCGTCCACTACGCCGTCGGGATCGGCTCCTGCGGCGTGCCCGGAGTCCCCGGCGGGCTCGAAGCCCTCTGGCAGGCCCACGGCCGCCTTCCCTGGTCACGGCTCGTCGAGCCGGCCCTGAACCTGGCCCGAGGTGCCGTGCCCATGCCTGCGGCCCACGCCGCCTGCCTGCGGATGCTCGAGCCGGCGATGACGATGAACGAGGGCGCGCGGATCTACTCGCCCGGCGGGAAGCTTCTCGCCGAAGGCGACCTCCTCCGCCAGCCGGGTCTCGTGGCCGCAATGATGGCGCTTGCCGAGGAGGGGCCGCGCAGCGTCTACGACGGCACGCTGGCGCGCGCGCTGCTCGCCCTGATGGAGGAGCGCGGCGGGCTTGTGACGCCGCAGGATCTCTCGGCGTACGAGGCACGCTGGAGCGACCCGGTGGCGTTCGAGTTCCGCGGCCACCGCGTCGAGACGCGTGCCGGACTCTCCGACTTCCCCGCGGCTCTTCAGCGGCTTGCCGAGCTACGCGGGTTGAGCGAGCCGGAACGGGCGCTGGCGTTCGCCGCTGCGCTCCTCGACGAGCCTCCGGCGCAGCGCGGGACAACCAACATCTCTGCGATCGATGTCGACGGCAACGCCTGCGTGCTTACGACGAGTCTCGGCCTCGGGTCCGGCGATTTCGTTCCCGGCTTCGACCTCCATCTGAACAGCATGCTGGGCGAAACCGACCTGCTCACCGGGTCGCTCGAGCCCGGCGAGCGCATGGCGAGCATGATGGCGCCCACGATCGCGATCGACGATGACGGCGTCGCCCTTGCTGCAGGCGCTGCCGGCGGCACGCGACTCCGGAGTGCGCTCCTCCAGGTCGTCGCGGGCATCCTCGACGAGGGCCTCGAGCCCCAGGCCGCTGTCGACCGCCCCCGCCTCCACCCCGTCGCCTCGCTCGTCCACCTCGAGCCGGGCTTCGGCCCCGAGACCACGGGCGCCCTGGAGTCCGCAGGCTTCGAGGTTCGCGTGTGGCCCGACCGGCACCACTACTTCGGCGGGGTGAGCGCCGTCACGCCGAACGGCGCCGCGGGCGATCCTCGGCGGAACGGGGAGGCTCGTGTCGTGTGAGGTCCGGCGCGAGCACCCAGCCCACATACGCGCACTCCGGGCAGCCCGGGTTCGCGCGAACCGTCCCCCCGCTCGACGGCTTCGCGTAAGCGGCGCCGCAGGACAGGCAGCGCACGGTCTCGATCTCGGAGAGCCGCCCGTCCTGCTGCTCGCTCATGTCGAAAGAGATTCCGCAATGTGCGGAAACTTGCGCTCTTCTCCACGTCACGCAGGGGCTATGGCCCTGCGCGTAGCCTCGACGTCCCTCCCGATCTGGGCGATCAGGTCGTCCTCGCTGTCGAACGCGGCCTCGTCGCGGAGCCGCTGCCAAAGCTGGAGGACGAGCCGCCTGCCGTAGAGGTCTCCCTCGAAGTCGAGCAGATGCGCCTCGACCCGGCGCTCACGGCCTCCGTAATGCGGGTTTGTCCCGATCGAGACGGCGGCGCGGTGCTCGCCCGTCGAGCCAGCGTAGATCCCGTTCGCCGGCACCAGCAGTTCGGGACGGACGCCGAGGTTCGCGGTCGGGAAACCGAGCGTGCCGCCGCGCGCATCGCCGGCGACGACGGTGCCCTCGACCTCGACGGGCCGGCCGAGCAGCTTCGCGGCGGCCTCGATATCCCCGTTGGCGACGAGCTCGCGGATCCGGCTCGAGGAGACCCCTTCGAGAATGGGGACCGCCACAGTCGCGAAGCCGAGTCTGTCGAGTAGCTCGAGGTCGCCGGTGCGCCCGCGGCCGAAGCGAAAGTCCTCGCCGGCGACGACGATTTCGGCGCCGATCGGTCGCAGAACCTCCTTGGCGAACTCCTCGGGCTCGAGCCGCGCGAGGTCGAGCGTGAACTCGACGAGGACGGTCGCCTCGACCCCGAGCGCGCGCAGGAGTTCGAGGCGGCGTTCGAGGGAAGTGAGGAGCTCGACCCGGTTCCCCAGGGCTGTGCGCGGGTGCGGATCGAACGTTACGACGGTCGGCTCAGGCCCGGCTGCGAGCGCCGCTTCGATTACCCGCCGGTGACCGAGGTGCACCCCGTCGAAGGTGCCCAGCGCTGCGACCCGTGGGACGGCGCCGAGCCGGTCGGTGGCCCGCGTGACCTTCATGGCTCCAGCGCCGCGAGCGCTTCGTCAGGGGCGATGATCCGCTCCGGGTCCGCATCGGCGACGTCGAACGAACCGACGTGGGTGCGCCGGAGGCTCGCGCAGTGCCCGCCGAGCGCCTCCGCCACTGCTCGTACGTACCCGCCGGAGCTGATGCGCATCGCGAGGCGCGCGACCGGCTCCTCGTAGCCGACGAGCTCGAGCTCGTAGACCGTCGTCTTGCGCGTCGGCATCTCGACCGCGACGCCTCTCCGGTGGAGCTTGTAGGCGCGCTCGCCGCCGATCTTGACCGCCGACGCCGCCGGGATCTTCAGGTCGACCTCGCCTCGAAGGCCCGCGAGCAGGCCCGCTAGCTCGGCCTCCGACGGAGGGTCGTGCTCCTCGACGACGTCGCCCTCGGGATCCCCGGTCGAGGTCAGCCGCGAGAGGTCGACGGCGGTCTCATAGCGTTTCGGAAGGCCGACGAAGCGTTGGGCCTGCTTCGTGAACGAACCGAGCAGGACGAGCAGGAGGCCGGTCGCGAACGGGTCGAGCGTGCCGGCGTGGCCCGCTCGCGCGCCGGTCTTCTCCCGGAGGTCGCGCACGATCGCGAACGACGAGGGCCCGGCCGGCTTGTCGAACAGGACGAGCCCGCTCGGATCGGCGGCGCCTTTACGCGCCATCCTGAGGCATCGCTTGCGATGCCGCCCTCAGGATGACGGGCTCTGCCCGGCATCCGTCTGAACTGACCGGTCTACCCACCGCGAATCAACCGCGAACGCTGCTGAGGGCGGCGAACTCGCGTCGGATGAATTCCGTGATCTCGTCGATCGACTGCTCGCTGGAGAAGCCCGCGGCCTGCCGATGGCCTCCGCCCTGGCCAGAGGCGCGGGCGATCTTCGAGACGTCGATCTCGTCCGCGGACGCTCGCAGGCTGACGCGGCGCGACGCATCCCCCCGGGGAGGCTCGCGGATGAGCGCGGCCATGTCGGCGCCCTCGACGGCGCGGAGGTAATCGATGATGCCCTCCGAGTACGGCTCCGCGGCGCCGACCTCGGCGAAGTCGTCACGCAGCAGATACGAAACGACTAGGCCGCCGCCCTCGTAGACCTGGGCGCGCTCGAGCGCACGGGCGAGCAGCTTCAGCTTCGCGAACTGGACGCTCTCGTAGACGTCCTGGAAGATCTTGTGCACGTCGGCGCCGGCTTCGACGAGCTCCGCCGCGAGGCGGAGCGCCTTCGGGGTCGTGTTCGTGTACTGGAAGCGTCCCGTGTCGGTGACGAGCGCGATGTAGAGAGCCTCGGCGATCTCCGGCGTCAGCTCGACGCCGAGCTCGGCGAGGAGGTCGCGGACGATCTCGCCCGTGGACGACGCGTCGGCGACGACGAGGTTGACCCCGCCGAAGCGCGAGTTGTCGTGGTGATGGTCGACGTTGACGACGAGCGGGGCGCTCGCGAGCACCTCGGGATCGGGCCCGAGCCGGCTCTCGTTCGCGCAGTCGAGCGCGAGCAGGACGCGTCCCGCGATGTCGTCCGGCACGGACCGGCCGAGACCCGTAAGTGGCATCCACGCGTACTCGCGGGGCAGCGGCGTCTCGCCGGCGAGGTACATGACGGCATCCTTTCCGAGTGCATCGAGGGCGAGCTTGGTCGCGAGCAGCGACCCGAGCGCGTCGCCGTCCGGGTTCTCGTGGGTCGTGACGAGGAACCGGTCGTGCCCGCGGATGGCGTCCGCGACCGCCTGGAAGTCAGTCGTCGTTTTCTGGGACGAGCTCATCTATCAACTGGGACATTCTCATGCCTTCCTGCACCGAGGGGTCGAACTCGAACGCGAGCTGTGGTGTCCGCTTCAGCCGCAGCTCGTCAGCGATCTTCGCCTGGAGCACGCCGTGGGCCGAATCCAGGCCCCGGAGCGTCTTCTCCCGCTTGCGCTCGTTGCCGAGGACGCTGACGTAGACGCGAGCCTGACGCAGATCTGGCGATGTCTTGACCGCCGTGATCGTCACGAACCCGATCCGCGGGTCCTTCAGGTCGACGAGGGCCTCCGCGAGCGCCTCCCGAATCGCCTCGTTCACGCGCCGCATCCGCTCGGTCATGGAACCATTCTTCCCGAGGGCTGAAGAAACGAGGCTCGGCGGAACGTCGAATGAGTGTGAGAGAGGGTGCTGACCCGGCCCAGGTCGAGGCGATCTACCGCGCTCGGCTCGCAGATTTCCGGCGCGTGGCGGCCGCGATCGTCGGCGACGTCGAGCGCGGAAGCGACGCCGTGCAGGAGGCATTCGGGTTGGCTCTTCGGAAGCGGAAGACCTTCCGCGGCGAAGGCCCGCTCGCCGACAACGCCTTCTCCTTCGATGGGGCAGTGATCACGCCTCTAGCTTCACGACCTCACGCTCGGTGCTGACCAGCTCGTACTCCTGGCCGTTGAGGTAGCGGACCGCCTCCTCGAGCAGCTGCTCGGCTTCGTTGTGCTCCCGCGCGACGCAGGCGACGGTGAGCCGCGCCCGCTGCCAAAGCTCGTGGTGGTCGACCTCGGCGACCGAGGCGCCGAAGCGATTCTGGAGCTGCGCCTTCGCCGACTTCACGTGCTTCCGCTTGCCCTTCAGCGAGCCCGCCTCGGGGAAGTGCAGCTCGACCGAGAGGATCCCAACGTAGCCGGCGCCCATGCGCGACATTGTCCCAACGGCCCAGGTCCGGTGCCTGGCACCTGAAGTGGCTCGAACGGACCTGGCCATTGCCCGCCCTGCGGCTTCTTTCCACGAAGGCATGGACATGTCCGGTGCCAGGCACCGGACATGGCTCGACGATTTACGTGGCGGCTGGTGTGGCGGGAGCCGCGCTCAGGTCGGTGCGCTCGACCTGCTTGACCTCGTAGACCTCGAGCACGTCCTCTTCCTTCACGTCGTTGAAGCCGTCGAGGAGGATCCCGCACTCGAAGCCCTCCTCGACCTCGCGGACGTCGTCCTTGAAGCGCTTCAGCTGCGAGATCGTCGTGTCGTAGATGACCGTCCCGTCGCGCACGACGCGCACCTTCGCGTTTCTGCGGATGACGCCGCTCGTCACATACGAGCCCGCAATCGTGCCGAGCCGCGAGACGCGGAAGAGGGCACGCACCTCGGCCTCGCCGAGCGTCTCCTCGGTCGTGACCGGCTTCAGCATGCCGACGAGCGCCTGCTCGATGTCCTCGGTGAGCCGGTAGATGACGTTGTAGGTGCGAATCTCGACGCCCTCGCGCTCCGCGGACGCGCGCGCCTCGGCGTTCGGGCGCACGTTGAAGCCGACGATCATCGCGTTCGAGGCGGTCGCGAGCATCACGTCGTTCTCGGAGATGCCGCCGACGCCGGTGTGGATGACGTTCACGCGCACCTCGGGGTGCTGGATCTTCTGAAGCTCGGAGACGGCCGCCTCGACGGAGCCGTCAACGTCGGCCTTGATCACGATGTTGAGGTCCTGGACGGCGCCCTCCTGCATCTCGGAGAAGAGCGACTCCAGCGACACACCGCCCGGACGGCGCTGTGCGAGCTGCTCGCGGCGCACGCGCTCGCCCCGGAGATTGGCGAGGTGCCGCGCCTGGCGGTCGTTCTCGACCACACGCGCGTGCTCGCCGGCCGCGGGCGGCTTGTCGAAGCCGATGATCTCGATCGGATCGCCCGGAACAGCCTCGTCGACCTTCTCGCCGCGGTACGTGTGCAGGGCGCGCACCTTGCCCCAGGCGTCGCCCGCGACGATCGCGTCCCCCACGCGCAGCGTGCCCCGGTGGACGAGCATCGTCGCGACGGGCCCGCGGCCGACGTCGAGTCGCGACTCGATGATCGGCCCGGACGCCTCGGCCTTCGGGTTCGCCTTCAGCTCGAGCTCGGCGTCGGCGACGAGCAGCACCTTCTCGAGGAGATCGTCGAGGTTCTGCTTCTCCTTCGCGGACACGTCCGAGTACTGCGTCGTCCCGCCCCACTCCTCGGGCTGGAGATCCTCGTTGACGAGCTCCTGGCGCACGCGCTGCGTATCGGCGCCCGGCTTGTCGATCTTGTTCACCGCGACGACGATCGGCACCTCGGCCGCTCGCGCGTGGTTGATCGACTCCTGCGTTTGCGGCTTGACGCCGTCGTCGGCGGCGACGACGAGCACCGCGACGTCCGTCACCTTCGCGCCGCGGGCGCGCATGGCGGTGAATGCTTCGTGGCCCGGCGTGTCGAGAAACGTGATCTTCCGGCCGTCGTGCTGGGCCTGGTACGCGCCGATGTGCTGCGTGATCCCGCCCGCCTCCGTCTCGACGACGGACGCCTCTCGGATCGCGTCGAGCAGCGTCGTCTTGCCGTGGTCGACGTGGCCCATGATCGTCACCACCGGCGGGCGCGCGACGAGATCCTCCTCGGCGTCCTCGTACTCCTCCTCGAGCTCGAGCTCCTCGGCGACGTGCTTGATGTTGACCTCGCGCTTGACCTCGGCGGCGATCAGGCCGACCGCCTCGTCGGACAGCGACTGGGTGATCGTCACCATCTCGCCGAGGCCCATCATGATCTTGATGATCTGGGCCGCTGGGACGCCGAGCGCCTGCGACAGGTCCTTGACGGAAACGCCGGAGGGGACCGTCACCGGGCCGGTCGGCGCCGGGCCGGGCGCCGACTTCGGCCGCGGCTCCGTGCGTTCACGCGCCTGGCGCGAGTCCTGGCGGGGGCGCGCGGCGCCGCTGTCGATGACGACACGGCGCTTTCGGCCACCCGGCGCTTGACGCGGGCGGACGGGCCTATTCGGCCGGTTTCCCTTCGAGTTTCCTTTTGAATCAGCCATTTCGATCCCCACTAGTGTAGAGGCGAGCAAGCGTCTGATCGACTCTGACGGGCGTCCGGAGCGTGCGAGCGAAGCCCCGGTTGGCCAGCGCGCGCTCGAAGCACTGGAGTCGGCGGCACGTGTAGACGCCGCGCCCGGGCTCCTTGGCGCCGGGCGCCAGCGCTCCTTCGCGTGCGACGAATCGGATGAGCTCGCCCTGTGGCGCCTTCCGGCCGCAGCCGGCACACGTCCTGATGGGCCCGGAGCTCACGCGGCGCTTGGCCGGTCTTCCTCCTCGGAGGGCGCGTCCTCGACCGCGACCGGGACCTCGGCCTCGACGGGCGCCTCCTGCGGCTCCTCGGCCTCGCCCTCTTCGGCTGACTCCTCTGGCTTCGGCTGAGCCTCAGCGACCGGCTCTTCGATGCGAGCCTCCTCCGCCACGATCGGCGCGTCGGCGGCGACCTCATCCTGGGCCTCTGCGTCGCCAGCGGGCTCCTCGCCCACGGCTTCCGCCTCGGTGGGTGCCTCTTCCTCGTCGCTCACGCCGCCCACGACCTGCGAGGCCTCGAGCTCTTCGCCCGCGGCCTCGCGCTCGGCGAGCTCGCGGTGCGCGGCGATGCCGCAGAAGCGCGAGCCCGGAATCGAGGCGTTCGGGCAGCGCTTGCCGTTGGCCAGGATCGCGATACAGCGACCGGAGAACTCCTCGCCATCCGAGCCGCCGGCGAACGCCGCCTCGGCCTCGGCCTGGGCGAACTCGGCGTCGGACTGGATGTCCACCTTCCAACCGGTCAGGCGCGCGGCCAGGCGGGCGTTCAGCCCCTCCTTGCCGATCGCGAGCGCCAGCTGGTCCTCGGGGACGATGACGGTCGCTTCCTTGGTCTCGTCGTCGACGAGCACCTCGCGCACGCGGGCGGGCGACAGCGCCTTGGCGATGAACCGCGCGGGCTCCGTGTTCCACGGGATGATGTCGATCTTCTCGCCGCGCAGCTCCGAGACGACCATGCGGACACGGGAGCCTCGCGGGCCGACGCATGCGCCGACCGGGTCGACGCCCTGGGCGTGCGACTCGACGGCGATCTTCGAGCGGTAGCCCGGCTCGCGGGCGACGCCGCGGATCTCGACGAGACCGTCGGCGATCTCGGGCACCTCGAGCTCGAACAGCGTGCGGATCAGCTCGGGATCACGGCGCGACAGGATCACCTGCGGGCCTTTCGTGCCCGACCGAACCTCGGTGATGACGGCCTTGATGCGGCTGCCCTGCTCGTAGCGCTCGCCGTCCACCTGCTCGGAGCGGGGAAGCAGCGCCTCGACCTTGCCGAGGTCGACGAGCACGTTGTTCCGGTCGCCGGCCTGCTGGACGATGCCGGTGACAACCTCGGTCACGCGGTCGACGTACTCGTCGTACATCATCTCGCGCTCGGCCTCGCGGATTCGCTGCAGGATCACCTGCTTCGCGGTCTGCGCGGCGATGCGGCCGAAGTCGTGCGGCGTGACGTCCTCACGCTTGACCTGGTCGTCCGGGATCTCGGACCAGTCGATGTCGAGGTCGTCGTCGTTGATGAGCGTGTGCGACCGCTCGCCGTTCTCGGCCTCGAGCAGCTCGAGCTCGGTGATCGCGCGCTCGCGGGCCTCCTCGATGAGGCGCTCCTCGATGTCCGGCGGGAGCTCGATCGAGTAGACGCGGAAGTCGCCTTCGTTGTCGAGCTCGACCGTCGCGTGGCGCGTTGCGCCCGGAGTCTTCTTGTATGCGGCCAGCAGTGCGTCCTCGAGTGCGTGGATCAGGGTCTCGCCGTCGATCCCCTTCTCCTTCTCGATGACCCGGACCGCCTCGATGATCTCTTTGCTCATCTCGTTCCTTCCTCGATCAGGTTGCCTCGCACGATCGAGTCGTACGGGATCTCCACCGGCTCGCCCTTGGCCGTCTCGACACGCAGGGTCCGCTCATCGGCCTTGACGACCTGTCCACGGACGCGCTTCTTGTCATCGGTTCGAACGGAGACGGTCCTGCCCACTGCGCGCTCGAAGTGCTGGGGCCGGCGCAGCGGAGGCTCGGAGCCGGGCGACGAGACGTCGATCGCGTAGTCCTTCAGGTAGTCGCGGAGAACGTCGGTGACGCGCTGGCAGAGCTCATGGTCGACGCCCTGCGGATGGTCGACGAACACCGTCATCCGCTCGGGACCGGAGAGCTCGAGCGCGAGAACCTCGACTCCGGGCAGGCTGCGCTCGACGCGCGAGGTGACCTCGCGGGACAGGCTCCGCTCCTTGTCGTACAGATTCGTCATTGCCCTCTCAAAAAAAACGGGCGCGGCGCGCCCATTTCGAACTGCATGAAATGTGGTGGAACCAGGATAGCAAGGCTCCGCTTTATCACCTGACTTCAGCGAGGAAAGACTCGATCCAGACTGGTTCGTCGTTCTGCCCGCCTCCCCAGCCCAGGAAGTACGCAGGCTCTCCCCGAGCGTCAAGCCGCCTGTGAAGTCTGATCCGCGATCGCCGTTACGGCGTTTCGAAGTCCGCCGAGCGGTAAGGAGCGCAAGCGAATGGAGAGGAGGTTCCAATGGCAACGACTAGAGAGCGCACCAAGGAACAGCTGTATCGAGAGGCCAAGAAACTGGGAATCAAGGGCCGCTCGAAGATGAACAAGGGCCAACTGAAGGCCGCCGTCGATCGGCGTCGCTAGGTCTGGCTCAAGGGGAGGGGCGGCTCCCGGCTGCCCCTCCTCTCGACCACTCGCGGATCAGTCTAAGTCCCCTACTGCCTGGTTCCAGAGCCTGACGACCCGCGTCTCGCGTTCGTAGCCGAGAACGCTGAGCGTCCCGGGGTCCAGCGCGAACAGCCGCCCCCCGGTGGGCTCGAGCCCGAGCCACCGCGCTGCGAAGACGCGCAGGACGTGCCCATGCGCGAAGACGAGCACGTCTCCGCCAACGGACGCACCCTCGACGAGAGCACGATCGACCCGCGCCCCCACCTCGTCGACCGACTCCCCGCCGGGGACGCCGTCACGCCACAGCGTCCAGCCCGGCCGTTCGCGACGGATCTCGAGCGTCGTGCGACCCTCGTACTCTCCGTAGTCCCACTCCACGAGCTCCTCCTTCGGCACGGCCACATCGCCGAACCCGGCGAGCCGGCACGTCTCCAGCGCCCTCGAGAGCGGGCTCGTCCACACCGCCGCGAAGCCTCGGCTGCGTAGCGCGGCGCCGACCATCTGCGCCTGTTTCCGGCCGCCTTCGGTCAGCGGGACGTCGGTGCGGCCGGTGTGCTTCCCGGCCCGTGACCACTCGGTCTCGCCGTGGCGTACGAGCACGATCTCGTGCGCCTCGGTGCTCACTTACGCGTCCAGGATGACGGTGACGGGACCGTCGTTGGCGAGCTCGACCCGCATCCGCGCGCCGAAGCTTCCTGTCTCGACCGCCGCTCCCAGCGCACGCAGCGCGGAGCAGAAGGCCTCGTAGAGCCGTTCTGCTTCCTCGGGCGGCGCCGCCTCGGTGAAGCTCGGCCTGTTTCCCTTGGCGGTGTCCGCGATCAGAGTGAATTGGCTCACGACAAGTACTGAGCCACCCGTGGCGAGGACGCTGCGGTCGAACTTCCCCTGCTCGTTCTCGAAGATCCGCAGGCGCGCCGTCTTCTCGGCGAGGCGCTGGGCCGCCGGCCCGTCGTCGCCCCGCGCGACGCCGAGCAGCACGCACAGCCCCGGCCCGATCTCCCCCACGACCTCGTCGCCGACCAGGACGCGCGCCTCGGCGACGCGCTGCACGACCGCCTTCATGGGCGCCTACTCGAGCGCGCGGGCCCGCTCGGCGTAGTGCTCGCTGCCCGGGCGGAGCGAGCGCGCGAGCTTCATGTGACCCCGCGCCTCGTCCCTTCGGCCGAGCTTCTCCAGGGCACGGGCGAGGCCGTAGTGCGCATAGTCGTCCGCCGGCGAGATGTCGACCATGGCGCGGAACTCCGACTCCGCTTCCGCGTAGCGTCGGAGGCGGAAGTACGCGATCCCGAGCGCCTCGCGAATCGACGCCTTGTCGGGCTCCCGCCGCTTCGCCTTCTCGAGCGAGACGGTCGCCTGGGCAGCCCTGCCTCTCCGAAGATGCTCGCGGCCCTTCTGGAAGAGGTCGTACGTCGTCTCGCTCATCTAGCTCCCAAGATAGGGAAAGTTCTCGCGGACGAGGTCGATTGGGTCGGTGAGATCCCGCGTTGGCCCGATCTCGACCGCGGCAACTCGCTTACCCGCGTCGATCGCACGCTGCAACGCTGCCGACAGCTCGAACGGCGGGCCCGGCAGGCCCGTGAGGTCGATCTCCTCAGTCAGAAGCCATGCGGGCGCGGAGGAGAAGGGCAAGGACTCGTCCCTCGAAACGACCTGGGTGACCACGTCCTCATCGATCCCGATCCTGGCCTTGCGCGGATCCAGGCGATAGGCGACCGCGCCCGCGGCCCCCTCCGCGCCGGCTACCCGGGCCAGATCACCGGGACGAAAGACCGTGTCTGCTGCCACGACGACGGCCGGGAGGCGCGCTCCGCCGGCGAGGGCCCGACGAACCGCATCCGCGGACCCGTCCGGCTCGGGCTGACGGGCGAACCGCACGTCGAGCCCGTCCAAGAGCTCCTCGACCTGCTCCGCGAAGTGGCCGGTCACGACCGTGATCGGGCCCATTCCTTCGGCGTGCAGCTGACGAACCAGGGTCGCGACCACCGCCCGGCCGTCGATCGGAAGGATCGGCTTTGGCCAGCGGTGGGTGATCGGTCGCAGGCGGCGGCCATCCCCCGCGGCCATCACGATCGCGTCCACTAGCTCGCGAGCAGTGAGCGAAGAGAGAACAAGCCGCGGAATCGGCGGCCCGGGGGGATTGCCCTCCGCAAGCCGCGCCGTACGGCCTTGACCTCGCGGCGGGCGTCCTGGGCGGCTTCGCGGGCCCGCGAGAGAGGCCCGTACCGAGCGCGACCGAGGGCGTCGGCGAAGCCGGTCGCGTTGACGCCGATGCGGGTGCCGAGCAACTCTCCGAGCTCGCGCGTGCCGATGCTCGCAGGCACGTCGATCCGCTGGTCGCGAAGGTACTCGACGAGCTCACTCCTGCAGGCCGCGGCGGTGCGCCGGGGGTCCTGGGTCAGGTAGCGGCTGCGCCGGAGCCCGAGCTTGATCAGGACGAAGAGAAGCGCGGCGACGAGAACGGCCAAGACGACGAGCCCGGCCACGCCCGAGCCACGTCCCTCGTCCTTCGCGCCCTGAGCCGCGCTCGGCGCCGACTCGTTCTGCGGCGTGTTCGGCGTGAGCCCCTCTCGGCCGAGGTTCCCGCGGAGCAGGTCGCGACGCAGCGCGCTCGCGAAGAGCACGCCGTCCGCACCGCTGCGGTCGAACTGGACCGAGGAGACCGTGTACGGCCCTCCGAGCGTGCCGCGGCCCGGAGTCGGGTCGAACGGGAGCCACCCGAAACCGTCGAACCACACCTCGACCCACGTGTGAGCGTCCCGGTCGTAGACCGCCCACTGCTCTCGCTCCTTGTCGTAGACGCCGCTCGTGAAGCCCGCCGCGACTCTTGCGGGGATCCCCAGGTAGCGGAGCATGAGCGCCATCGCCCCTGCAAAGTGCTGGCAGTACCCACGTTTCGTGTCCGTGACGAACTGGACGAGAGGAGCCGCGCCACGCGCTCGCGGCGGGTGCTCGTCGTAGACGAACCCTCCCGCAGAACGGAACCAGGCTTCGAGCGCAACGGCAGCGGCGTAGGGATTCCTGGCCCGGCCGGCTACCCTCGTCGCGACGTCGTAGAGGGGTCGGTAGCGGCGGCCGTCGGGCGTGTCCCGGAAGTAGGTCGCGGCCCAGCCGGCGTACTCGGGCGAGCGGAACGTGGGCACGTAGAAGCCGCGGGGCAGCGATAGATAACGCCCTCCGAACGCGATCTCGGGCGGATAGTTCGCCGAGGACTCAGCGAGCTTCGCCGGCCGCGGCTGCGGGGTGTAGCCCCAGACCGTGTACTCAGCTCCCCGGCCAGGCGGCCGGAAGGCGACGGCGGTCCCGCCGAGCTGGTACTGAACGTCGTCGATCTCACGCGCGTCGTATTGGACCGGCTGGCTCGGGCCGACGAGGTGCTCGTCGCGCAAGGCGTCGATCGTCACGTCGGCGCGTGCCCAGCCGGACCGATTGCGTGCCGACGCGGGCAAGGGCGGATCGTCGGTCAGCAGCACCGGGTTTGCGGTGGCGTCGGTGTAGAGCGGATAGGGCTCCTCGTCCCAGCGGTCGTCCGAGAAGACGTCGAGCGTCGTGGCGCGCCAGTAGGTCGAGCGTGGCGGCGCCTTCACCGTGAAGACGCGCGTCCGGTCCTTCGGGAAGTCGATGCCGTCGTAGTTCGAGCGCCAGACGTACCCGACTTCCACCGGCTTGCCGGGCTCGTTGTAGAAGTCCCAGTTCTCCCAGCCGATGAACTGGCCCTTGGCGACCGCCCCCGAGCTCGAGACGACGAGCGCGGCGACGATGATGCCGAACCCGACGAGGATCTGAGGAGGCGCACGCCGGCCCTCCTCGGGTTGAAGCCAGGCGACGAGTGCTAGCACCGCAGCGAGAACGAAGGCGCCGCGGCCGAGGTCGTCGCCTCCCGGCATGATCGTCGCCGGCCACCCTGCCCCGGCGACCACGACGAGCCCCGCGAGCACCGGTCGTCTTGCCGCGATCGCGAGAGCGGCGAGCGCGGTGAAGAGGAAGACGGCCAACTGGATGACCCCGTGCATGAGTGGGTGCGCGGCGCCGTCGAACGGGACGAGCACGTCGTAGAAGTCGAGGAAGCCCCTCCCCGCCCGCGCAGCGATCCTTCCGATCGACCACGGTCGCGCGACGTCGAGCGCGCTGGCCCCGGCGAGGAGGAGCGCCAAGGAAGCACCGGCGATCCGCCAGCGGAACGTCGGGAGCAGCGCCGGGAGGACCCCGAGCACGACCATCAGCAGCATCGGGCCGATGCCGGTCGACGGGTCCTCCAGCCGACCCCAGTTCCACGCGAAGAGGAGCCCGATGCCGAACGAGAAGGCCGCGGTCCTAGCCATGCGCCGTGTACGCCTCCTCGAAGCCGCTCAGCTTCGCGGCGAGGTCGTCGCCCTTCCGGATCGTCGCGATCGGGACGCCCGCGGCGTGGAGCCTCAGGAGAGCCGGGTCACGCCCAGGCGCCGCTCCCTCGTGCGCGAAGCTCGCGGTCTCGACGAGGACGAGCGCCGTCGGGCGGCGTGCGAGCGCCCGTTCGAGGAGCGCATCCGTCAGCCGCGCTTCGAGGGCGCCTGTCACGACGACCAGCTCCGCGGCCTGGCCCGCGGCCGACGCATCGCGGTCGAGGAACCGCGCGAGGGGCTCGGTGCCAGTCGGCTCAGCGCTCGCAAGCAGCTCGAGCGCGGCCCGCCAGTCCCCGTCGAAGGAGGCCACATGGCACGAGGCCGGCGGCGAGGAGGTCACCGTCAAGAGCGAGCGGCGGCCGGCGAGGGCGTGGGCGCGCAGGATCGAGCCCGCCGCGCGCACCTGCACGTCGAAGGACTCGGCGACAACCGCGTGCTCGTCGGCGTCGAGGAGCACGGCCACCTCGTCGTGCGGCATGTCCTCGAGCTCCTTGACCATGAGCGTGCCCCGACGTGCCGTGGTGCGCCAGTGCACCTTGCGCAGGGACTCACCCTGCTCGTACTCGCGGACGCTGTGCAGGTCGAAACCGGCCGTCCGCCGCAGGAGCACCCGCCCGCCGGACAGCATCGCCCCGCCCGACTGGGTGAAGAGGCGGTCGAGGTCGACGAGCCTCGGGTAGACGAGGAGCGCCGACTCCGTCCCGAGGTGGAGCTCGGCCCTGGCGAGCGCGAACGGGTCCTCGAAGACCGCGCGGACGGCCTCGAAGTGATAGCGCCCGCGCGGCACGTTGCGCAGGATGTACCGGGCGAGGAGCGGCCGGCCGTGCTTCGCCAGCTGCACTCTGCGCTTGCCGAGCCGCCCGACCTGCTCGACGACCTCGATCGACCGCGGGCCGGGATGGCGCTGCGGTTGCGCCTCGAGGACGACGGTGACGTCGTCGCCTTCCAGGGGCTCCTTCGTCCCGAGCGAGCGCTTCAGCGAGACCGGCTGCCGGATGACCGCGACCCAGAGCCTCGCCCCGATCGCGGCCAGCGCGAGCCCGATCGCGGCCGGGTACAGCGACCGGGAGCCGAACGCCCAGGCGACCAGGTAGATGCCCCCCGCGAGGACGAGGACGAGCCGACCGCGCTCCGTCAGCCCCGTCACGCTACGAAGGAACTCGAGTTCGCTCGATCGCCTCGCGAACGAGCTGCGTCGGCTGGGTCCCGGCCGCACGCGCCTCCGGCCCGAGGATGAGCCGGTGCGCGAGCACCGCCGGGCCGACGGCCTGGACGTCGTCGGGCAGCACGTAGTCGCGCTCGTCCCCGAGAGCCCGGGCCTTCGCCACACGCAGGAGTGCGATGCCGGCGCGCGGGCTGGCGCCGAGGTACAGGCGTGGGTCATCCCTGGTCTGACGGACGAGCTCGACGACGTAGCGGTGCAGGCTCTCCTCGACGAAGATACGAGTTGCCTCGTCGATCACCTCGACGATCCCGGTCGCATTGGTCACCGGCTCGAGGTCGTCGAGTGGCGGGTCACTCGTCTGCTCGGCCAGCATGCGCGCCTCCTGCGCCGGCTGCGGGTAGCCGATGTCGAGCCGCATCGTGAAGCGGTCGAGCTGCGCCTCGGGCAGCGGATACGTGCCCTCGTACTCGATCGGGTTCTGGGTCGCCATGACCATGAACGGGCGGCCCAGCGCGTAGCTGAAGCCGTCGATCGTGACCTGGTTCTCCTGCATGCACTCGAGCAGCGCGGCCTGCGTCTTCGGTGGGGCGCGGTTGATCTCGTCGACGAGGAGGAGGTTCGCGAAGATCGGGCCGGGCCGGAACTCGAACTCATTCGAACGCTGGTTGAAGACGTTGACGCCGGTGACGTCGGACGGCAGCAGGTCGGGCGTGAACTGGAGCCGCGAGAAGGAGCAGTCCAGCGAGCGGGCCATCGCCTTCGCGAGCATCGTCTTCCCCACTCCCGGGAAGTCCTCGATGATCAGGTGCCCCTCGCTGACGAGGCAGAGCACGCACAGCCGCAGGGTCTCTGCGGGCGCGTGGACGACCTTGCCGAGGTTCTCGGCGAGGCGGCGGATGACGTCCGCCGACTGGGCGGTTGC
>DASTYD010000108.1:0-12891 GCA_035765175.1 Gaiellaceae bacterium | reverse complement strand
GGCGTCGCTCCTGCTAGGGAGCGGCTTCCTCGAGCGTGACCTTCCGCGAGCGCCGCAACGGCGCAAGGACGAGGAGCCCGCTGAGCGCGACGACCGACGACACGAGGAACGCGCCGGCGTAGCCCGTGACCGCCGCAACGGCGCCGAGGGTGAACGCGCCCAGGCTGAGAGCGACGTCGACGAACGCGGTCACGCCGCCGACGACTGCGCTTCGCTCCGCCTCGCTCGAGGTCTCCATCGCCAGCAGCACAGCCGCCGGGTACGAGAGCGCCTGACCGACCGCGAAGATCGCGGTGCCGACGATCAGGCCCGCCTCTGACTGCCACGCGCCGATCATGGCCAGCCCGACGGCGAGGTTGACGAAGCAGAGGACAAGCGTCCGTCGACCTCCGAGCCGGTCCGGGAGCTTCCGGCCGACGGTGCGGACGAGGACGACGACCGAGCCGAACAGCGCGAAGATGAGGCCCGGCCGGTCGAAGCCGAGCTCCCGCGAGTAGAGCGCGGCGAAGGCGACGAACCCGCCGAAGCCGAGGAGCGCGAGGAGCACGAGCAGGCCGGGGAGGAGGGCCGTCCGCGGCGGCAGCCAGCCTCCCGGCGCCTCGTGCGCGGCCTCCGGTCTCGTTTCGCCGAGCGGGATGACGGCCGCCGTTCCACAGACGACGAGTGACGCCGCCACGACCCAGCTGAGCGCGAAGCGATCCCCGCCCAGGATGAAGTCGGCCGCAAGCGGGCCGATCGTCAGACCGAGGTAGGAGGCCGTTGTCACGAGGCTCATCGCCTCCCCGCGCCGGTTCGCGGGCGCGAGATCGGCGGCGGACGTGAGGATCGCGATCGCGAACGCCGCTTCGCCGGCTCCGGCGACGAGGCGGATGAGCACGACGACCGGCAGCGACGGCCCGAGCGCCAGCGCCAGGTAGCACGCGATCATCACCGCCGCTCCGGCGAGGATCAGGGGCCGCCGGCCGCGCCGGTCGGCGAGGCGCCCGGCCGGAGGGCCGCCGAGAACGGCCGTGATGCTCGCCGACCCGACGGCGATGCCGATTCCGAGGCTGCCCCGGTCGAGCTCGTCGTGCACGTAGAGCGGGAGCACGAGGAGGAGGAACCCGAAGGACGCGAAGGCGGCGAACGTCCCGAGCCAGACCCGAACGAACGGGCCCGTGATCAGGCGCTCGACGCTCACGGCCGTCACGCCGGGTGCGGCTTACCCCGGTAGCGGAGCGCGACCGCGATCGTCGTCGCGCACACCGTGAACGCGACGGCGTTGGGAACGACGAGGTACCAGTTCTCGATCGAGACCCCGTAGGCGATCCAGACCGCGAAGCCGACGAGGAGCACCGAGAAGTACGCGACCGACACCTCGCGCGACGACCGGTGCTGGATCATCTTGCGGATCTGGAATCCGGGGGAGATCGCCATCACGATCCCCCAGAGGGCGGCGGCGACTCCGAGAGCGGTCTCGAGCACGGTTCTTCTCTAACAGACGCCGCGACTACGATCATGGCGATGAAGCGCGCCTGCGGTCTGCTCCTCGCCGTGATCGTGCTCGCCGGCTGCGGCGGTGCGGAGCCGACCGCCGCTGAGAAACGCATGAACCTCCGGTTCGACAGGCTCGACTACCTGATGGGGAACGTCGAGATCAGCGCGCCTCCGTACCAGGCGAACCTCGAGCGGCTGACGCGCCGGTACATCGCGCTCATTCGCGAGTACGAGGACGAGCTCGGCCCGGACGAGATCAAGAGGCGCCTGGAGCAGAAGTCGGAGGAGGTCGACGACTACTGCCTGCCGTGCGCCACCACGATCGACCGCGAGCGCGCCAGGTACTAGCGCTAGCGCTGTGCGATCTGGGCGTCCGACGGGCGCAGCATGTAGTACAGGAGCAGCCCGATCAGCGGCACCAGGAGCATGATGATCGCCCACCCCGCCTTCGCGCCTCCGCTCAGGTCGCCGCGCCGGAAGACGTCGATCACTGCGCGGATCCAGAGGATCAGAAAGAGGATGACCGCGGCGATGATCAGGATGCGCACGTGGCGACCCTAACGGAAACCTAGGATCGCTTCGTGAGGACGCTCGAGGACCACCTGGGCGCGGTGCTGGCGGAAGGCGCTCCGGGCGCCGTCGTTCTGGCCGCCGACCCGAGCTCGACGTGGGAGAAAGCGGCGGGCATCGCCGATGTCTCGACCGGAGCGCCGATGACGCCCGACCATCGCTTTCGGATCGCGAGCGTGACGAAGCTCTTCACGGCGACCGTCGTGCTCCAGCTCGTCGACGAGGGTGCGCTGGCGCTCGACGCGGAGGTCGGCTCGATCGAGGGCGGTGTGACGGTGCGGCAGCTGCTCAACCATACGAGCGGGCTTCAGAACTTCGCCGAGATCGATGCGCTCTTCGAGCCGTATCGAGAGGATCGAGGCCACCGCTCCGAACTGACGCCGCACGACGTGGTGGGGCTCATCGAGAAGACGCCCCGGCGCTTTGCACCGGGCAAAGGGTGGTTCTACACGGGGAGCAACTACGTCGTTCTCGGCCTCCTGGTCGAGGAGACGACAGATGCGACTCTGGCCGACGAGCTGCGGCGGAGGATCATCGACCCCCTGGGGCTCGCGGACACCGATCTTCCGGACGCCTTTCCGACGCCGGCCGGTCTCGCCCGCGGGTACCTCCCCGCGGAGAACCCGCTGCTTCCCGATCCCGGGCCCGACCCAATCGACGTGACCGACGTGGACATCTTCAGCTGGGGTGGCGGCGGGATGGTCTCCACCGCGCGAGACGTCGCGCGCTTCCTACGAGCCATGCTCGGCGGCGAGCTTCTGCCGCCTGCCATGCGCGCGGAGCTGGTGACGACCGTCACCTCGGACTGGGAGGAGAGTGCCGGCTACGGGCTCGGAATCGAGGAGGTCACCTCGCTCATGGGTCAGGGCGAATCTCCGTGCGGGCCTGCCTGGGGCCACCTCGGGCTCGCGCCCGGCTACACGACGATCGCCCTGGGGAGCGAGGAGGGAGACCGGCAAGTCGTGGTCCTGGCCAACACCGTGTTCATGTCCGAGGAGCCGTGGCGGACGCTCGCCGGCCTGACATGGGCTTGTTACTGCGGGCGACCGGGCCAAACTTCCGCCTAGCCGCGCCGTCTATCAAGACAGGTGCGCGGTCTAGCTCTTGCGGTCGGGCTCGGAGCCCTGCTCGTTGCGGGAGCCGGCGGCGCGGCCGTGGAGCGGAAGGCAGAACCGGCGGCTCGGTCGGCGGTCCCTGCCAGGGCACTCGAGCGCGCGATCACGCCGAAGCGCCTGCGGGCGCACCTTGTGGCGCTCGAGTCGATCGCCAGTCGGAATGCCGGGACGCGCGCAGCCGGCACGGCCGGTTACTCGCAGTCCGTCGCCTACGTCGCCCGGCAGCTTCGGGCGGCCGGCTACAAGCCCCGGCTCAACATGTTCTCCTTCAACTTCTTCCGGGAGACCAGGCCTCCCGTGTTCGCGCGTGTCGCCCCCGGTGTTCGCTCGTACCGCGGCGGGCCGGACTTCGTCACGATGCGGTACTCGGGCGGCGGGAACCTCGCCGCCCAGGTCGTTCCGGTCGAGCCCACTGAGGCGTCGAGCGGGTGCGAGGACTCCGACTTCGCGGGGTTCCCGGCCGGCGCAGTCGCCCTCATGCGGCGCGGCGCGTGCCCCTTCTCGCAGAAGGCCTACAACGCCGAGCAACACGGCGCGGCGGCAGCGCTGATCGGCAACGACGGCTCGCCCGGGCGCACGGCGCCGATCTCGGCCACGCTCTTTGTCTCGGTCCGGATCCCCGTGCTGGTCGTCTCGTCGGAGGTCGTGACCGAGCTCTCGAGCCTCGCGCAACTCGGGCCCGTGCAGGTGCGGATCGACCTCGCGGTGACCACGACGCGTGCTCGAGCCGCGAACGTGATCGCCGACCTACCTGGTCGGAGGAAGGGCGTCGTGCTGCTCGGCGCGCACCTCGACTCGGTGGCGAACGGGCCGGGGATCAACGACAACGGATCCGGTTCGGCGGTCGTCCTCGAGATCGCCAGGCAGGCACGCCGCCTGCATGTTCGTCCGAAGCACGGGTTGCGGTTCGCGTTCTGGGGCGCAGAGGAGGTCGGGCTGATCGGCTCGACCAGCTACGTCCAGAGCCTGGGCTCGAGCAGGCGCTCGCGGATCCTCGACGTGCTCAACTTCGACATGGTTGGCTCGCGGAACTTCGGCCGTCTCGTCTATTCCGGTGACGACCAGCCGCGCGGCTCGCTCCGGATCGAGAAGGCGTTCCGGACGTACTTCGCGGGGCGCAGGATCCCCGTCGAGGAGGCCTCGCTCGGCGGCGGCTCCGACCACGCGGCCTTCGCCAGGGCCGGGATCCCGGTCGGCGGGCTCTTCACGGGCGCGGACGAGCTCAAGTCGGCCGAGCTGGCCCAGCGCTTCGGCGGCGATGCCGGGCGCTCGTTCGACTCCTGCTACCACAAGTCCTGCGACACGGTCGCGAACGTCGACTTCCGCATCCTCGAGCAGATGGCGGACGCGGCCGCGGTCGTCGCAGTGCGCCTCGCCGGCTAGCGCGCTGGCACGGGAGCAGTTCCCGAGGCGACGCGCTCGATCTGCGTGTCGAGCGCATCGGCGATGCGTTCCATGTCACCGGAGACAACCAGGTCACGGCGAAGCAAGGCGGAGGTGGCGCCGACGACACGCCCGCGCCGGAACGCGACGACCGTGGCGAACATCGTTAGCCGCCGCGACGGATAACGAACCGTGATCCGGGCGCCGGCGGCCTCGTCGGCCGTGTCGGCGTCGAACTCCTCGACCCTGGCGATCTTCACTCCGTCGATCGTCTTCCCGCGGAGTCGCTTGAAGTCCGCGAATTGCTTCTTGAGGTATTCCGACGCCGCCTTGGTGGTGCGGAAGAGCTCGACGCTCTCGGAGACGACGACAACACCGAGGGGCGACGGCTTGGCGGCTGAATAGGTCAGCTCATATCCGCGCAGGCGGCCCGCCCGCGCAAGCGACCGAGCCGTGTCATTTGGATCGACCGTGTCCTCGGCGCCCTGTTTGTTGTTGTTCGGTCCCGACCCGTCCTGGTTGAGCTTGAGGCCGCGAGCAAGCGGGCCGAGGTGCTGCCTCTGAACCATGCGCTCCAGATCCCCCGGCTTGACGTTCTGCGCCGGGGCGGCTTCCTCCTTGGCGATGCCGCAGCCGGTCAGGAGGAAGCCTGCGACCAGAATGAGGGCGGCTCGGTGCACGAGAAAGTCATCGGCAGTCGCCCGCGATCCATGAGCGCTCTGCGAGAGTGTTTCCGTGCCCGAGGACTACTTCGGCGAGGACGTGGCGAGGCGGTACGACGAGTCGAGCGCCGACATGTTCGACCCTGCCGTCGTCGACCCGGCCGTCGACTTCCTCGCCGCGCTGGCGGGCGACGGCGCCGCGCTGGAGCTCGGCATCGGCACCGGCCGGATCGCGCTGCCGCTCTCGCAGCGCGGCGTCCGCGTACACGGGATCGACCTCTCGGAGGCGATGGTCGCGAAGCTGCGCGACAAGCCTGGCGGGGAGCAGATCGAGGTCACGATCGGCGACTTCGCGACGACGCGCGTGGACGGCACGTTCTCGCTCGCCTACCTCGTGTTCAACACGATCAGCAACCTGTCGACGCAGGACGCGCAGGTCGCCTGCTTCCAGAACGTCGCAGCGCATCTCGAGCCGGGCGGCTGCTTCGTGATCGAGGTGAGCGTGCCCGGCCTGCGAACGCTTCCGCCCGGCAAGGCCTCCCAGGTGTTCGACCTCAGCGAGGACCACATCGGCATCGACGAGTACGACCCCGCGAACCAGGGTCTCATCTCACATCACTTCTGGCCGGCGGAAGGGGCGTGGCAGCAGCGGTCGATCCCGTTCCGCTACACGTGGCCGGCGGAGCTCGACCTGATGGCCCGCCTCGCCGGGATGACGCTCCGCGAGCGCTGGAGCGGCTGGCAGCGGGAGCCGTTCACGAGCGAGAGCACGAAGCACGTCTCGGTCTGGGAGAACTCGAAGAGCTAGCAAGGGACAGAGCCGAAGGGGGTCAGGTCTTGCAGTGACGCATCAACGCAAGACCTGACCCCCGCTGTTCGCTAAGCGCCCAGGGCCCACACGATGAACGTGTGGACCTGGTAGCCCTGTCCGTAGTACGCGACGACGTGCGAGGTGCCGAGCGCGTCTTCGCGAGCCACTTTCGTCGGCGTTCCGTCACTGGGGGCGAACCGCGGAGCACCCCCGGCGTCGTAGTGGCTGTTGTAGATCGTCTCCAGCTGCTGGTAGTCGTGCGCGTTCGGGCTTGGGTTGTCGAGAGCGCTCGAATAGTCCATGCAGGTGTTCAGATCCGCTCCCGATTCGTCCTGGTGGTCGAGCCCGTACCCGTGCCCGACCTCCTGGCACATCACGTGGCGTTCGTTCGTATAGCTGTACGACGGGCTGTTGAAATAGCTGTCGTTCACCTTGGTGGTAGCGCGCACGATGTGGCTCCCGGAGAGCCAGATCGTGGCCAGCCCGAGCCAGCCGTTGAAACCGTACGTGCTGTTGCAGACGCGGATCCTGCCGTCCGTGGCCTTGCAGTTCCGCGTGTTCCCACCTCCGCCGCTCACGATCGGCGAGTCGAGGACCGACGACTGGCTCCAATCGCTCGAGGCGCCGCTGAGAGCGCCGTCCCAGTTCGAGTACGCCGTGTTCGAGACAGTGTCGGCGAGTGGGACGGTGAACGGGTTGGCCGCTCGCGCCCAGTGGTAGTTGCCCCAGGAGTGGTTCGCGAGCGCGGACGGTGCGGCTGTCGCGGCGACGACGGCAATCGCGGCGGCGACGAGACTGAACCTACGCACAGTGGACCCCCTTCGAATGTTTGGCGTGTGGCGGCTGGATGCACGCCTTTGGCGGAGCGTAGGCGGTCTTTCTGCGACCTGCAACCCGTCGATTCGCCGGGACTGATGGGTGGGCGTTTCTCATCGAGAAGCGCCACGACGTCCGCAGGAGTCACCTCGGCGCGAAGCCCGCCGCGCTCGATCAGGATGCACTGCGGTCATGCACGCACGAGGACGAGTCCAGTCTTTACTGCGCCTCGGCCCTGGTATCGACATAGACCGTCCAGTCGGCGCAGTCCTCGATCAGGAAGACGCCGTTCTGGAGGAACGGGTCGCGCTGCATCACGTCCAGCACCTCGTCGGCGTTCATGCCTTCCCAGATCGACATCGAGCCGAGCCGGTTCGTCCACGGGCCGCCCATGAAGAAGACGCCCCGTTCGATCAGGTCGTCGACGAACTCCGCGTGCTCGTCCCAGCCGGGCTGGTCCTCCGGCTTGCCCGCCTTCCAAGTTGGGCCCGGTGCGAGGCGCAGGACGACTCGGGGGATGCGCAACGGCATCGTTCTCCTTCCTAACGGTCGAAGGGCAATATACCATTAGAATGATGCAACTCGGATACAGCTGGCTCGGGAAGGAGCTCGCCGTCGATTTCGCCAACACGGTGATCGTCGTCCGGCCCGGCGAGGAGCTCGACGGCCTCGCGACCGAGGAGGATCTCGAGCGCTGGCTCGAGCTCGAGCGCGACCGGCTCGGCGAGGCGCCACGGGCCGGCTCGCAGGAGTTCCGCCGGCTGCGAAATGCGGTTCGGACGCTCATGACGGCAGCGGCCGAGGGCGACGAATTGCCCGCACCGGCCGTCGCCACGGTCAATCGGGCGAGCAGGGCGGCGCCTCGGTTCGCTCAGCTTCGAGACGGCGCTGCCGTCGACGAGTCGCGGGCAAGGACGCGGGCTGACGAAGTTCTCGGCGCGATCGCGGCCTCGGCAATCGACCTGCTCGGCGGCCCTGATCGCCGTTTGATCCGCGTGTGCCGGGCGCCGCGGTGCGGCCTGTTCTTCCTCGCGGACCGCGAGCGCCGGCAGTGGTGCTCGCCCTCGTGCGGGAACAGAGCCCGCGTGGCGCGGCACTACGCTCGCCACGCCGGCTGAACCCTTCCCCTTGTGCCCGCACGACCCAGGATCTAGATTGCCGACGGTATGGCGGCACGGGGGATCTTCGTCCTGCTTCTGGCGGCAGTGCTCCTCGCAGGCTGCGGCGGCGACGACGACGCCGAGAAGCAGGCCATGAAGGTCAAGTTCCAGCAGATCGACTACAAGATCGCGTCGATGGAGACCCTCGCCGCTCCGTTCACGGACAACCTCGAGGCGGCGACGCGGCAGTACATCGCGCTCGTCCACGACTACGACGACGAGCTGGGGCCACGGGAGGCCCAGCGGCGCCTGGTCGAGAAGGGGGACGAGCTGGGGCCGTATTGCCTGCCCTGCAAGACGACGCTCTACCAGGAGGCGGCGAAGTACTGACGTTCGCGGGGCGCTGACCCGCCGCGGTTATTGCTCGTAGCGCTCGACGACCTCGGGGTCGCGAACTTGCGCTGCGTCGGGATCCTGACCCGACTCGCGGAGCGCGCGCCGCTGGCGAAGGAGATCCCAGCACTGGTCGAGCGAGACGCGGATCGATTCGAGCCGGTTGTGCTCGTTCGCGCTGAGCCCGCCCTCGCCGACTCGGCCGTAGAGCTCCTGCTCCTCGGCGACCAGGTCTTCGATGCGGTTGTGGATCTGCTCGTCGTCGGTCATGCGCGTGCTGGGTCGATCGGGCGATGGTACTGCTCGGGTGGGCGGAAGTGGTCGACCAGCCGCCCAGCGGCCTCCGACTCGCGAGCGGGACGATGGTCGAGGAAGCGGCGGCGATGCTCGGGCCCGTGCTCCCAGCCCTCGAGCTCGCGCAAGTAGCCGTAGATGGCGCGTGTCCCGACGAAGAACCGGCCGTCCTCCGTCTCGAGGATCGGAATCTGGTCGGAGCCAAAGACTCCCTCGAGACCGGCGCGCTGCTCGGGCCAGGGCTCGACCTGGCGCGCCACGAAGTCGAGGCCGAGCTCGGTGAGGATCTCGCGCACCGCCGAGGAGAACGGGCACCACTCGGCCTGGTAGAGCGTTAGCACTCTCGGCTGTGTTGCGCGGTCCTCACGCCGAGGGCACACGCGCTGGCGATGAGCAGGATGCCGATAAGCACGAGGCCGGGTGCGTCATCGGCCTGACCGGCGATGCCCGCGGCAGCGCCGAGGGCGGCGATGGCGACCGCGATCACACGGTTCCCCGCCTGCCGGACCGCGAGCTCGAGCGCGACGCCGATCGTCGCCAGGAGAACGCCGGCGAGCACGAAGTCCGCCAGGCTCCAGACCACCTCGTCGGTGAGCTGCATCGCCACCAAGGGGATCGCCAGGATGACGCCGACGCCCAAGGCGATCCGGGCGGCCGATCGAGAGAGACTCTTGCTCGCCTTCACCCCTCTCCAGGGTAGAGGATCCTCGCCTGGGCCAGCGTGCGGGAATGTCCCTCGAGGGGATTAGTCTTGACCGCTGAGTTGACCGGAAGGCGCCAGGCTCAGGGATCGAGGCTGAAGCCGAGCCCGCGGTGTGTACGAGGGTCTACCGACAACGTGGCGACCCGACCGCGAGGCAGCGGCACACCCGCGGGCTTACTGCAAAGGCGGCAGACCGCCGAATCGGTGAATCGGATCGTCACGCTAGCGCTCATTCGTCCCTGGTGGTAGCGCACGGAAACGGGCTCTGGGTTCCCCACAAACGCTCTCCGCATCGAGGTCACCGCCTCGGCGACCCACGCCGGTTGGGAAGACGGCTGTTGGGAAGCAGCCCCCTGCTCCCGGCTCTGCTGGAAACGAGCAAGGAGAACAGCAGCAACCGCGACTACTGCAAGCGCTGCCACGAGCACCAGCGCTGTGGCCAACCGCCGCCGGGATGCGGATTGAGAGTCACCACACAGTTACTCGCTCGACGAGCGTGAAGGTAACGACGTGGGCCAGCGTTGGGGAATGTCATCCGAACGGCCGAGTGGGAGTCGACCTAGTCCTCGATCTGTGCCTTTCCGTCCCGCTGCAAGGCAGCGAGTGCGGTTTGCATGGCCTCGAGTTTCTCGGGCGGATGACCAACCCAGTCAACAAGCTCGCCAACGATGCGCAGCGGCTCGCGGCTACGGAAGGACTGCGTCGGATTCCCCGGGAACTTCTTGTCGGTCAGGTTCGGGTCGTCCTCGAACTCCCCGGTGGGCTCGACGATGTAGATGCGCCCGCGGCCCTCACCGCCGGCGAGCTCGGCGCCCCAGACCGCGGCGTCGAGCGTTGCTGTGAAGTAGACGTAGTTCATCACCCGGCCCGCTTCGAAGTTCGATTCGCGCCCCGGAACCAGCAGATCGCCCACGGCGAGGTCTGCCTTCGTGCCGTGCAGGTACAGGCCCGCCTCGTACACCTCGAACGGCACGGGCTCACGCGAGGCGCTCATGCGACGATGCTACGTCGGCAACAGCGGCCGACTGCACGAAGGCGGGAACCGTGCTCGAGTTTGGCATGCGGGGACAGCAGGGTCGCCTGGTCAACCGCCGCGGCCCCGACCGCAGTGCTACAGGATTGAGCGGAGATTGCCGCTCACAATCCGTCAGACGATCTTCACTCTTTGCGCGGCGCTGCTCGCCGCTGCCCTGCCCGCGTGCGGCGGCTCGAGCGGAGGGGGCAAGGACGAGGCGTCGTTGAAAGGCGCCGGCTCGTCACTGGTCGATCCGATGGTGCAGGCGTGGAGCGACGAGCTTCGCGACCGATCCGGGATCGATCTCGTGTATTCGCCGATCGGATCCGGCGGCGGGATCCAGGCGATCACGACGCGGATCGTCGACTTCGGCGCCTCCGACGCACCGCTCACGCCTGACCAGGCCGACGGGTGCAACGGCTGCATCCTCGTGCCGTGGGCGCTCTCTGCGACCGCGGTTTCCTACAACCTGAAGGGCGCAGGAACGGGCCTGCGCCTGACGGGACCGGTGATCGCCGACATCTTTCTAGGCAAGATCACGAACTGGTCCGACCCGCGGATCACGAAGCTCAACCCGGGCAAGAAGCTCCCGTCGCAGAGGATCGCGCCGGTCTACCGGTCGGAGGGCTCGGGTGACACCTACGCGTTCACCTCGTACCTGACGAAGGTCTCGCCCGAGTGGAAGGCGAGGGTCGGCGCCGGCACCTCCGTGAACTTCTCTGCCGGCGTCGGCGGCAAGGGGAACGCGGGGGTTGTCGGGACGATGACCCGCGCGGACGGTGCCCTCGGCTACATCGGCGTCGCCTACGCCGTCAGGAACAAGCTCGGCGTCGCCTCCATCCAGAACGCAGCGGGGCAGTTCGTGTCGCCGAACCTGCCCAGCATCTCGGCCGCGGCGGAGGCGATGGGTAAGCCGGCTCCGGACAACTCGATCTCGATCGTCGACCCGCCGGGCTCGGCGCGGGGCGCGTATCCGATCTCGACGTTCACGTACGCGATCGTCCCGAAGGACCCGGCGAAGGCGAGCGAGCTGAAGGAGCTGCTCACATATGCGATCGGCCCCGGGCAGGAGTTCGCCGAACGATTCGTCTTCGCGAAGCTGCCGGCCGAGGTGGTCGAGCTGGACAAGAAGACGATTGCCTCGCTCGGCAGTTGAGCTGTGATCATGCTCTCCATTGCCGTGGCCGTTTCTCCTCGCCCAGCTGAGTGACCCGCACCTCAGCGCCGAATGGTTCGACGACCAGTCGGTGCCCCGGCTCACCGCGCCGGTCGAGGCAGTCCGCGCGGTCCGGCCGCAGCACCGCAAGTGCGCCGGCTGGCCGGAGGCCACGTTCATCGCGCCATCGCCGGCGAGCTCGCGGGCCGGAGCGTCCTCGTCGTGCCGAGCACGTACGTCCAGGCGCGGCTGAATCTCGCCATGCAGGAGCTCGAGCTCTCCGCTGATCCCGCCGGATTCGCCGTGCATGCGGTCGTGGACGGCGAGCTGGTCTCGCACATCCAGCCGGTGCAGAGTCTGCGGTGACGCAGCATCGCAAGACCTGAGCCCGGGTTGGCCGGCGCGGATCACGTCGGCTGCTCGGCGACTTGGAATCGGAGGACGACCTCCCTAGACTGACTTGCCTGCGGCTCCACCTCTTGTTCACTGCGGCGGTTGCGATCGCCTGCTCCTCGGCTGTCGCGCTGTCGTCGGCCACGCCGTCGGCGCCGCCGCGTGCCACCGAGGACCGGCCTGACGAACTCGCCGGCGAGCAGGGTGAGCTTCCTGTACGTCCGCGAGCTCGGCGGTTCGGCAGCCGAATCTTCTATTAGGGAGGCAATACAGCATGAGGTGTGCCCGAGCATTAATTTTCGCGACTCTCGCATTGGCGAGCACAGTTGTGTTTCTCGCCGTGTTCACGCCCCCGGCTCAGACGGCGGCACCGGCAGTGATTCACGTGGACGACGATGCCGCCGCTGGCGGCAACGGCAGCGCCCAATCCCCGTACAACACTCTGGCGGATGCACTCGCGGCCGCCAGGGAGACTTCAGCCGCTGTCGTCATCAACGTTCGCCCCGGCGACTATGCGGTCGGTAGCACGCTCGTCATCGACCGCCCGCTCGCCCTCCGCGGCTCGAGTGTTCTGACCAGGGACGCCTCCGGTTGGGCGACGGGCGAAGTCGCCGCGGGTACCGAGACGCGCATTCGCGGCACTGCTTCGCTCGGAACGCAGCCGCTCGTCCTGGTCGGCCGGGCAGACGCTAGCGTCCTCAGCGACGTAGAAGTCCGCGGTTTCGTCTTCCAGGCTGCTTCGGCTGCGGCCGGCATCGAGGTGCTCCTGACTCGGGTACAGGACTACACGGTCAGCGACAATGCCTTCCGCGCACCTGCCTTCCTGGGTCTCCAGTCCGTCGCCTCGTCGGGACGCGTTACGGGCAATTACTTCAGCGGTCCGGGCACCGGCGCGATCCTCACCGGTGGCTTTGCCGCCTCGCCCTCGAACGTCACGTTCTCGAACAATCGCTCCGTGGCCAACACGATCGGCGGCCTACTCTTGAATGGAGCGAGTATCAACA
>DASTYD010000107.1:0-12320 GCA_035765175.1 Gaiellaceae bacterium | reverse complement strand
AGGGCTTAGGACGAGAGCATGACCACTATGTCCGATGCACGCAGGCGCCGCCCGGCGTTGGAGCGCTATGCGCCGCTCACAGGCGTGCTGGCCGTCGTCCTCTGGGTGATCGGGACGATCGTCCGTGAGACGGCGGTCGAGATGAAGACTCCCGCCACGCTACTCGACTCGTATCGAACCGAAGAGGGCAGCATCCTGCTCGGCGGCTTCGTCTGGCTGCTGGGGACCTTTTCCTTCTTCTGGTTCGTCGGCAGCCTCCGGGCTCGCCTGGCAGCCGCCGAGGGCGGGTTCAGCGGCTCACCGCGCTCGCCTTCGGCGGCGGCGTCGCTGCTGCCGCCTTCGGCTTCGCCCTGCCGGGGCCGGACATGGCGGCCGCGATCGCAGACGACGTCGATCTCTCGGAGCAGGCGGCCGTAGCGATTCGCGTTGTCGGTGACGTGTTCTTCCTCGGCGGCGAGATGTCCCTAGCGGTTCTGCTTGCCGCCAGCGGAGTGCACGCACTCAGAACGGGCTCGCTCCCGCGCTGGCTCGCCTGGGTCAGCCTCGTGATTGCGCTCGCGCTGGTCATCCTGCCGATCGGCTGGGCGGCGCTGCTCTTCGTGTTCCCGCTGTGGGTGCTCGTGGTCAGCTACCTGGTCTGGAGCGGATCGGCAGAGACAGGGGCGACGGGCTCACCAGCAAGCACGCCACCCTGAACCGCGATGCGCTTCGGCGCTCGAAGCCGACCGCCGAATTGGCTGCGTTTGCGGGAACCGCTTTGTTGGTGGCTCGAGACGGCCGGGCGCACCGGTGTCGCTGGCAATGGTCGGTCCCGCAGCCGTGACGTCAGCGCTCCTCGAGCAGGGTCTCGGATGTCCCCCGGATCGGCGGCGTCGGAGGCTTGACACTGACAGGCTAGACGCCAGTAGGCATAAGCCGCACGCGCTCGCCGGGTGCCAGGCAGGGAATGGAGCTCATGTCGTGCGGGTGCCGGAGAACGATCTGCCGCCCGCTCGCGAGTCGCACGACGTTCCGGCAGCGCGAGATCATCCGCGCGTCGGGCGCGCAGTCGCTATCGGTCATGACCCTGGCCATCATCGCTCGATCCGGCATCGTCCCCTCCTCGAGCATCGCCGAGAGTCGGCGCTCGTGAGCGGACGGCATCGGCATCGCGCGCGAGACCATCACCGTCCGCGCAGCCGCCGGAACCGCTACCGGGTGCTCGGAAGCGGACGCCGGCGCGTTGCTGGCCGCCTCTTCGCGGCCGCCCAGCGCTAGGACTCCCGCGACGGCAGCGGCGATCGCGAGTGCAGCGAGTGGTAGGAACAGGCGTACACGCATGGTTCTCCTCCTCGAGGGGACTCCCTAAGAGTTGGCCGCTGAGGCGCCGAGCGCATCCGCGGAGCACCCGACTTCGGTGCGGGTTTCCCGCATCTCGTCCCTGGCGATCTAGGGCGTGCTCGCGGCTCGCCCGCTAGGCCTGGATGGCGATCGCGACCGGTGGCGAGCCGGCCCCGCGGCCGTCGCAAGCCGCGACGAGCCAGCCGGGGCCGGCTGAACCAGCCGATCGAGCGCGCGCCAGTGGCTGCTCGCCGGATCATCGCCTAACCGTGGTCCATCCCGGAGGCGTGCTCCTCCATGATTCCGATCTCGCGCTTCTGCGCGGAGATGATCGCGCCCGCTAGGTCCCTTACCTCGTCGTGCTGACCGCGTTCCGCGGCCTGCTCGGCCATCGCGATCGCGCCTTCGTGATGCGGGATCATCATCTCCGCGAACCTGGTGTCGACGTCGACCGCGCCGGCGATCTCGTCGGCGCTTCCGTGCTCCATCCCGAGCTCGTTCTCGGCCACGCCGAGTACCTCCGGCAGGACAGGACCGAGCTGCGGCGACCCAAACCACTCCTCGCGCCACTCGAGCATCTCGTCGATCTCGCGCTGCTGAGAGCTGATGATGTCGTTCGCGATCGTCTCGAGCTCGGGCTCCGTCAGCCCGCGGCTGTTCGCCGCCTTGGCCATCTCGATCGCCTCGCGGTGGTGCGGGACCATCGCGTCTATGAAGGCCTGGTCAAACGGCACCTGCCCAGAGGCGACCGTTCCCTCGCCGGTCGAGGGCTGGGCGGCATCGTCGTCACCGCCGCAGCCGGCGGCGAGCAACGCGACGGCGGCGAGTAGTACGGCTAGCTTGCTCATGTTTCCTCCTTGCACTCGTCGGTAAGCGGGCGTGCGCCCGCGCGGACGGCGGAGGAGGATCAGTTCCGGAAACGCTGCAGCGCGCTCGGTGAGGCTCGCGCCCTGCCGTTGAGCGGCGGTCGCGGCGGCGGTTCGGCGTAGCCGGGTAACGCGTCCGTGACGACGGTGGGACGGTGCGCTTGCGGCTTCGGCGCAGCGATGTATCCGAGAACCGTGACGAGCAGCAAGCAGAGCCCGGAGACGGCGCCCGCCATCCCGTCGTGGCTACTCACCTGCGGCAGGCTGTGCCCCGAGAGGCCGTAGGAGAGGACGGTCGCAACAGCAGTCGCTGCAAGCAGCGAGCGGATCCGCGTCCCGGTCATCCTGCGGGGAGGTTACCGGCCAACCGACGGCATATCGCGGCCCGGAATGCCAGGTCCTGCGAATCGCAAGGCCCGGCAGGACTTGACGCGATGAGCGGCGACTTGGGGATCGGTAGTTACCCCCCACCCGTATAGGGGTGCGGCCCGATGCGCGCGGCGCGGACGGCGAGCAGGCTTGGTTACGACGAAATGAGAGGAGAAACCGATGCGAGAGCTGCTCTTCTTGCTCCTACTCCTCGCCTGTCCGCTTGCGATGCTCTTCATGATGCGCGGCGGCCACGCCCACGGTGGCCACAGGCACACGGCCCACGCATCAGGCGGCAGCGACCAGCCGCCGAGCATCAGTGAGCTGAGGCAGCGGCGCGCCGAGCTCGACCGCCTGATCGAGGAACGCGAGCGCGTGGAAGCGCCTGTCGCGTCGGAGCCGACGTCCCTGCGCGCCACGAATGACCGTGAGAGGCCAGCCGGCGTACCGAGCACACGATGAACGCGCTCGTCGCATCGATGATCGGGCTTGGCCCGCACGAGATGAGCGGCTGGGATTGGATCCTGGCGACGACGATGACGCTTGCCTGGGCGGTGCTGGCGATCGCGGGCCGTCCACATCGCGATCAGGGTGACGCGCTGAGCGGGCGGTGAGCGTGTCCGTCGTCGCCGAAACCCACCTCCCCAGGCCCCGCCTCGCCACCCGGCTCTGGCACGGCATCCTCGCCGTCTGGGGCGGCTTCATCGGCCTGCTTCCGCACGTGCTCCACCACGTCGGCCCACTCGCCGGGGCTGCGCTCCTCGCCGGCGCCACCGGGCGCGTCCTGTTCGCGGCGATCGGGTTCGTCGCGGCGATCCCGTTTTTGCGCCGCCTATACCGCCGGTTCAAGACCTGGCGCGCGCCCGCGATCGCGCTCGCGATCTTCGCGGCGATGTTCTCACTGTCGTCGTTCGTGATCGGACCGGCGATCTCCGGCGACGAGGCACCGGCCCAGCCGGGGATCGAGCAGGGACACGAGGAGCATCACTGAGATGCGAGGAGGCGGCCGATGAGCGACGACTACGGCTACGGGCTGTGGCTGCTGGCGGTGGTGAACTCGCGCTTCATCACCCGCTTCCACCGGCCGCCGCCGGCGCTCCCGGACAGGCCATGATTGCCGCCCGCAGCGTCCCGATTGCCCGCCGTCAGCTGCTTAGCGAGCGGTCGAAGCTGGCAGTCACCGTCCTCGCGGTCGCGGCGGCGGTCGCGCTCGTGCTCCTGCTGAGCGGGCTGCGGAGGGGCATCGGCGAGCAGGTCACACTCTACGTCGACCGGCAACCGCCGGTGCTCGTCGCCCAGGCGGGGGCTCGGAACTTCCTGGCGCAGACGTCGGTACTCCCGGAAGGGCTTGGGAAGCGCGTCGAGCGCGTGCCCGGCGTGGCGGCGGCAACGCCAATCTCACAACAGTTCGCCATGTTCACGCTGCACGAGCGCCGGGTGCTCGCGATCCTGATCGGCTACGACCCGGGCAAAGCGGGCGGCCCGTGGGAGCTCGCGTCGGGTCGTGCACCGCACGCGGCGGGGGAGCTCGTGCTCGACCGGGTAGTCGCGTCGGAGCACGGGCTGCGCCCCGGCTCCACCCTCGCCTACCGGGGGGCGCGCCTGCGGGTGGTCGGTCTCTCGAGCGGAACGAGCGGGTTCATGACGCCCATCGCCTTCGTGACGCGACAGACTGCCAATGCGCTCAGGCGACAGTCGGGAACGGCGAACTTCTTCCTCGTCCAGCCCGATCCCGGCGTCACGCCCGTTGCTCTCGCAGCGCGTATCGAGCGGCAGGTTGCCGGCGTGTCCGCGCTGACGCGAACAGAGGTCGCGGCCAACGATCGCAGCCTCTTCGCCACGGTCTTTTCGAAGATCCTCCTGCCGATGGTCGCGATCGCGTTCGCGGTCGCGATCCTCGTGATCGGGCTCGCCGTCTACAGCTCGACCGCCGAGCGAAGTCGCGAGTACGCGACGCTCAAGGCTCTCGGACTGCGAAGCTCCGCGCTCCTCAGGCTCGTTGGCGTCCAAGCTGCCGCACTTGCGCTCGCCGGCAGTGCACTCGGAACGCTGCTCGGCTTCGCCGCCGCCCGCGGCATCTCCTCCGTCGCCCCGAAATACCTTGTCGCCATCGGGCCGGAGACGGTCGCATTCGTGGCGGCGAGCGCCCTGGCGATGGCGATCGTTGCCGCCCTCCTCCCGGCGCGCTTCGTTGCCCGAATCGATCCCGCGACCGCCTTTCGCCGATGAGCGTGCCCGTCGCCCGCCGCCAGCTTCTGGCCCGCAAGGGACGCACCTTCGCCGGCATCGCCGGCATCGCGACGGCGCTCCTGCTGGTGCTCGCACTGAAGGCGATCTTTGCGGGCATGGAGCAGCGCCTGACCGCGTACATCGACGGCAGCGGGGCCGACGTGATCGTCGCCCAGCGGGGCGTCCGGTCGATGCACATGACCGAGTCCGCCCTCCCCGAACGGGCGGCGCGGGCGATTACCGCCCTGCCCGGCGTCGCCAGAGCGCGACCGATCCTGTACGTCCCGGCCACGCTCGAGCGCGGGGACAGGCGGGGGCTCGTGTACCTGATCGGCGAGGACCCGGGCGATGCGCCGATCGCTCTCGCCCGCGGGCGGCGTCCCGGACGTGGCGAGATCGTGCTCGACCGCGAGCTCGCGAAGACGCTCCGCAGCCCTCCGGGATCGAGTGTGCGAGCGTTCGGGCGCAGCTTCCGCGTCTCGGGCGAGGTGTCCGGGTTCACGCTGATCAGCAACGCCTTCGCCTTCGTTCGCCGGCAGGATCTCGCCGCCACCCTCCGCAGCCCCGGGGTCGTCAGCTACATCCTCGTCGAGGCCGAGCCCGGAGTCCGGCCGAGCGAGCTCGCCGAGCGCATCGATCGCGCGGTTCCCGGCGTCACGGCGTCCACCCGCGAGGCCTTCGCCCGCTCGGAGCGGCGCCTCGTCGGAGACATGTCGACCGACATCGTGCGGGCGATGATCCTCGTCGGCTTCGTGATCGGGGTCGCGGTCGCAGGGCTCGTCGCCTACAGCGCGGCCCTGTCGCAACTTCGCGAGTACGCCGTCCTGCGTGCGCTCGGTCTCCGCGCGCGCGGCGCCCTGGGTCTGGCGCTCGCCCAGGTCGGCACGATGGTCGCCGCCGCCTTCCTGCTCGCGCTCGCCCTGGTCTGGGCGCTTGCGCAGCTTCTCCCCGCGCTCTCCCCGTTGCTTTCACTCGCGATCAAGCCAGGCGACGTCGCCCAGACGCTTGCGTTGGCCGGTGCAGTCGCGCTCGGCGCCGCCGCGTTCCCGGCGCTCCGCGTCTCCCGCGTCGACCCGGCCAGCGTCTTCCGGAGGTGATGAAGTGGCGGCTCACTCGCTCGTCCGCATTCGAGATCTGAGCAAGACCTTCGGCGACGACGAGACCCGCGTCGAGGCCGTGCGCGGGCTCGAGCTCGAGCTCGAGCGCGGCGAGATCGTGCTCGTCATGGGCCCCTCCGGGAGCGGCAAGACGACCTTCCTCTCCATGCTCGGCGGACTGCTGCGCGTGAGCGCGGGCGAGATCTGGATCGATGACACCGACATCGCCGCGCTTTCCGAGCGTGAGCTACCGCCGTTCCGCGCCCGCGCGTTCGGCTTCATCTTCCAGGACTTCAACCTCGTCGCTGCCCTCTCTGCGCGCGAGAACGTCGAGGTGGCGCTCAACATCGCGGGCGAGACCGGCAGACCTGCGCGCGAGCGGGCGCGCTCGCTGCTCGAGTCGATGGGTCTCGGCGAACGCCTCGACTTCCCCGTCGAGAAGCTCTCCGGCGGCGAGAAGCAGCGCGTCGCGATCGCGCGCGCGATCGCCAACCGACCGGCCCTGATCCTCGCCGACGAGCCGACGGCCAACCTCGATTCCCACCACGGCGCCGAGACGATGCGGCTG
This sequence comes from Gaiellaceae bacterium, assembly GCA_035765175.1. Lineage (GTDB taxonomy): Bacteria > Actinomycetota > Thermoleophilia > Gaiellales > Gaiellaceae > VAXT01. Next base: position 5,871 of record DASTYD010000107.1, on the reverse strand, counting down.
CTGCGCCAGCTCGCCAAGGACGATCAGACGACGGTCGTGATCGTGAGCCACGACGAGCGGTTGCGCGAGGTCGCCGACCGCGTGCTCTGGCTCGAGGACGGCCGCTTCAAGACGCTGCAGGCGCTCGTCCGCGACCCCAGCTGCGGGATGCTGATCGACCCCGGCGAGGCTCCGGCCTCGATCGAGCAAGACGGAACGACCGTCTACTTCTGCTCGCGCGGCTGTCGCGACGAGTTCCTGGCACCAGATCGTACCCCCGGGGGGTATAGTGAAGTTGAGATGCGACCTGCGAAGGAGGCAGGACGATGAGCGAGGCAACAACAATGGGCGGCGGCGCGCCGTCGCTAGGAACCGCCGCCGTAGCCGGCGTGCTCGCAACCTACGGCATGGATGTGGCGGGGCGCAGGATCGTGGCGCCCGCGCTCGGGAAGGGCCCCAGCGGGGGTCTCGGGCGCTGGATTGGGCACATGCTCCACGGCCGGTTCACGCACGAGGACATCACGAAGGCAGAGCCGATCCCGCATGAAGCAGGCATCGGTATGGCCGCGCACTACGCGATCGGGCTCGTCCTTGGCGCCGGCTATGCGCTGCTCCTGCGAGTACCGCAACCGCGGCACAGCTCGTTACCCCGCGCCGTCGCATACGGGGTAGCAACGACGGTGTTCCCGTGGTTTTGGATGTTCCCGGCTCGCGGCCAGGGCGTCATGGGACTTCGCGACGGCGACCTGCGAGTGCCGGCGTTCGCGCTCGCCACGCACGTCGCCTACGGCTTTGGCCTGGGGGTCGCGCTGCAAGCGGCTTCGAGGCTCGAGGCCAAGATCTAGTCGGCCGCCCGTCGTCGAGCCCGTCTTCAAAACCTGTCCCCAAGATTCGTTGGCCCAAGCAGCGCGATCCCGAATGTCTTCTGTTCGAGCGACTTTCGGTGCTCCAGGGCACGGCCATTGCGTCGAACTCCTCCGTCTCAGGGAGGTGCTCTGCGAAGCTAGACAGAGCTTCCCGATTTGCAGGCACTTTCGTGAGAAGAGAGCCCTCTTCCGGACTCGAACCGGAGACCCCCTCTTACCATGGAGGCTTCGCATTGCGCGACGAAGACCGAGGAACAGCGCTTGTTTGCAGCATTTCCGCTACTGACGTACTTTCGTTGTCAGCCGAACCCCTCCCTCGATGAGCCCTGAAGGTCCCCGAGAACCCCCAGACCTGTCCCCAAGACCTATCCCCGGATGACGCCGGGACACGGCCAAGACCTGCCTCAAGCGGACCGTGGTTTCCGTCCGGTCTCGACGCGACGCCGACCACTGATGCGACGAGAAACGATCCGTAGACGGCGGCTCCAAACCGGATGTTCGCGCCGCCCCATTGGACGGCGACGCTCATGCGGGTGGTGCCGCTCGGAGCTCCTTCGCCCTGGCCTGGCCCCGCCCTCCGGCGGCGCGGGACGGCGTCCGCGGACGTCGCAGCCAACGCTCCAGTGTCAGCCCGGCGAGCATCGACGCGAACCCCGCCGGCGGCCAGCCTCCGCAGCAGGGGGTCGCGCGGCGGTCGGGCGGACGCCCGCCCAGCGCCCACGCGGCGTGCTCGCGGTGTCCAGCGTCGGCGCTCGTGAGCGCGTCGAGGAGCACGCGGGCGCTGCAGCCGTCGCGCGCTTGGGCGAGCACCTGAAGCCCGAGCAGCCGCGACACTGCGTCGCCGTCGAGTGCCGCGGCTGCGAGACGGCGGCGCCCTTCCGTCCAGTTCTGCCTGCCTGAGCACGAGCGCGGCGGTGACGGCATCGAGGAGGGAACCTTCGACAAGCGATACAATCTCTGTACATAACTTAGACAATACATATACACTAGCCCGCATGTCCCGGTTCGCACGCTTCGTCTCGGGCCGCCGGACGAAGTTCCTCGTCCTCGGCCTCTGGGTCGTGCTCGTCGTGGCCCTGGGCCCGTTCGCAGGCCGCTTCGAGGACGCGCAGCGCAACGAGCCGTCGAGCTTCCTGCCCGAGGGTGCCGAGTCGGTGGAGGTGCTGGAGGCGTCGTCCGGCTTCCCGTCCGGCGAGGTCACGCCGGCGGTCGTCGTCTTCCGGGCTCCGGGCGGCCTGACGGCGGACGGCCGCCGTGCGGTCGAGGACGCGCGCCGCCGGATCGAGGACGCCCGCGTGGAGGGCGTCGAGCAGGTCGCTCCGGCGGCGTACTCCCGCGACGGGACGGGGGCGCTCTTCGCGGTGCCCATCCGGGCGGAGGGCGACGAGGAGATCCTGATCGGCGCGGTGGAGGACGTCCGCGCCTTGGTTCGGCGGGACCTTCCGGGCGGTGTCGAGGTCGGGGTCACCGGGCCCGCCGGCTTCTCCGCGGACGCGAGCAAGGCGTTCGAGGGGATCAACACGACGCTGCTCTTCGCGACCGTCGGCCTCGTGTTCGCGCTCCTCGTGCTGATCTACCGCAGCCCGATCTTCTGGGCGCTGCCCCTCGTGTCGGTGCTGTTCGCCGAGTCCGTCGTGCGAGGCCTCGGCTACCTGCTCGCGGAGGCCGGCGTCGTGATCAACGGCCAGACCGGGGGGATCCTGCTCGTGCTCGTCTTCGGCGCGGGCACGGACTACGCGCTCCTCCTCACCGCCCGGTACCGGGAGGAGCTGCACCTGCTCGAGGACAAGCACGAGGCAATGGCGGTCGCACTTCGGCAGGCAGGGCCGGCCATCGTCGCGTCGGCCGGCACCGTCGTGGCGGCGCTCCTCTGTCTCAGCCTCGCGCAGGTCAACTCGGTCTCCGGCCTCGGTCCGGTCGGGGCCATGGGCGTGGCGGTCGCCGCCGCCGCGATGCTGACCGTTCTCCCCGTCCTCCTGCTCATCGGCGGGCGCCGGGCCTTCTGGCCGTTCGTACCGCGCCACGGCGGCGAGACGAAGGATCCGGGCCGGAGTGTCTGGGGGAGGCTCGGGCTCGCGATCGAGCGGCGGCACCGCCGGGTCTGGATCGGCTCGGCCGCCGGCCTGGCGGTGCTCGCGCTCGGCATGGCGACGCTCGACGACGACCTCACGACCACGAGCTTCTTCCGCGGGACCGTGGAGGCCGTCGAGGGCCAGCGCCTCCTCGAGCAGTCCTTCCCCGCCGGCTCGAGCGCGCCGGCGGTCGTGCTCGTGCGGGACGAGAGCCAGGTCGACGCCGCTCTGGACGCGGTTCGTTCGGCGCCCGGCGTCGTCTCCGCCGGCCGAGTCGAGCGCGGAACGGGCGGCGCGCGGTTCGACGTGACGCTCAGCGCCGATCCCTTCAGCGAGGAGGCGTTTGCTGCGATCGGGCCGCTGCGCGACCGGCTCGGGGCCGCGGCCGGCCCGGACGCTCTCGTCGGCGGGCCCACCGCCGAGGAGGCCGACCTGCGCAGCGCGACGGCGCGTGATACGCGGCTCCTCGTGCCGCTGGTCCTCGCCGTGGTCCTCGTGATCCTGATCCTGCTCCTCCGGTCGCTCGTAGCGCCGCTGATGCTGATGGGCACCGTGCTGCTCTCGTTCTTCGCAGCGCTCGGCGGCAGCCTGCTCCTCTTCGAGCTCTTCGCCGACTTCCCGGGAGAGGACCCGAGCTATGCGCTGATCGCGTTCATCTTCCTGGTCGCACTCGGCGTCGACTACAACATCTTCCTCATGGCCCGTGTCCGTGAGGAGGCCATGCGGCAGCCGACTCGCGACGCGATGCTAAAGGGGCTCGCGGTCACGGGCGGGGTGATCACCTCCGCCGGGATCGTCCTCGCCGGAACCTTCTCCGTGCTCGCCGTGCTCCCGCTCGTGGCGCTGACCCAGATCGGGATCACGGTCGCCTTCGGCGTGCTCCTCGACACCTTCGTCGTCCGCTCGATCCTGGTCCCCGCGCTGACGTGGGAGCTGGGTGAGCGCACGTGGTGGCCGCGAACGCTCGCCCGCCGAGGGCCCGAACGCTCCGAGCCCGGCGCCGCGATCGATTCCGCTGGATGACCTGGCAGCCCGGGTCTCTACGGCTTGAACACGCGAGTTGCGCCAGGCCGTGTCCGTCCAGTCCTGTCCGTCCGCCAGCGTGAAGGGTCTGCATCCAAGGCTGCTGGCGTCGGGCGGCATCAGCCTGCATGACCTGCGCGGGTCTTTCTGTCCGCTTCTGCTGGCGGCGGACGTGAACCTGGCTGAGATTGCAGATGAGGCCGGGAACAGCGTGGAGGTCCTGTCCAGCAACTACCTGGGCGTGATCAACGAACCGCGTGGCAAGGCCCTGGTGGACGCCGAGGGCGCCATCCAAGTGGCCCGGGCGTCACGGGTGCGTCATCTGGCCGAGGGCGCTTGCGACTGCTACCGCCCCCAACCGCATGAAATCGGGAAGCCCTCTTCCGGACTCGAACCGGAGACCCCCTCCTTACCATGGAGGTTTCGGAACGTCACGCGCGTGCACACGCGATCATCCGGGACGCAGTTCTTGCTGCAAATCAGGCTACTTCGGAGGCGGCGGATGCGTCGCGAGACGTCGCGCGTGTCGTTTTTGATGTGTCCGTTTTGTGTCCGCGGCTAGTTGCTGAGGCGGGCAACGCTGGCCCCTCGTGCCGTGCGTCGCAGCTTCGGCTGGCATGCGCGGTTATGCCTCTGAAACCGCGCTGAAAGGTCGGCTGGTTAAACATCCTCGCGAGTCATCTTTCCTGTGGGCGTTCAGAGAGCGAGGATGTGCACGTGCAAGTGAGCGATGATCCGCGGGTCGGCACCGAGCTCGCCGGCTACCGGATCGAGTCGCTGCTCGGCGTGGGCGGGATGAGCGTCGTCTACCTGGCCGAGGACCTGCGGCTGAAGCGGAAGGTCGCGCTCAAGCTGCTGGCCTCAAGCCTCGCCGAGGACGAGCCCTTCCGCGAGCGCTTCCTGCACGAGTCGGAGCTCGCCGCCTCGATCGACCATCCGAACATCGTCCCGATCTACGAGGCCGGGACAACCGAGGAGCTGCTCTATATCGCGATGCGCTACGTGGAGGGAGGAGACCTCAAGGAACGCCTGCAGCGCGGCTGTCTCGACCCGTCGGACGCGATCGATGTCGTCGCGCAGGTTGCGAGCGCGCTCGATGCCGCGCATGCGCGTGGTCTCGTGCACCGTGATGTGAAGCCCTCGAACGTGCTGCTCGATTTGGGGGCGCGGCCGGACGGCTCCGACCATGTGTACTTGGCGGACTTCGGGCTGACGAGGCGGGTCTCCGAAGAGGCCGGAATCGGGGACGACGGGCACCTCCTGGGAACGATCGACTACGTCGCGCCCGAGCAGATCTCCGGCGAGGGGGTCGACGGGCGAGCGGACGTCTACTCGCTCGGCTGCGTGCTGTACGAGTGTCTCGTCGGGCAGCCGCCGTTCCGGCGCGACTCGGAGCTCGCGGTCGTGTTCGCGCACCTCGAGGCGGAGCCGCCGGTCCCGAGCAAGTTCCGCTCGGAGCTACCGGCCGCGCTCGACGCGGTGATCGCGAGGGCGCTCGCGAAGGAGCCGGAGAGGCGATACCCGAGCTGTCGGGACCTTGCACGAGCGGCGCTCGAGATCGCGGTCGACGAGGCGAGTCGCCGTCTCGTCGATGTCGCCTCGCGCGCCGCCGCCGAGAGGAGCGATCTAAGCGAGGTCGAGGTCGAGCTCACCGGCAAGGTGGTCGATCTCCAGGTCGCGCGCGAGCAGGCGCAGGCACTCGCGGGGCCGCGCACGCCCACTCGACTAGCTGCAGAGGGCATCTGCCCGTTCAAGGGCCTCGCGAGCTTCGAGCCGGTGGACGTCGACTACTTCTTCGGCCGCGAGCGGCTCGTGGCAGAGCTCGTCGCCCGACTCGTCGGCGCCGGCTTCCTCGGGATCGTCGGCCCGTCGGGCAGCGGCAAGTCCTCGGTGCTCCGCGCAGGTCTCCTGCCGGCCCTCGCCGGAGGCGT